>CAYNBQ010000045.1:0-29864 GCA_964395275.1 uncultured Verrucomicrobiota bacterium | reverse complement strand
CTCCCCCCCATCCGCGCCAAGGTGGAACAATTGCGACAGGCCTTCAGCAACCTGGTCCTCAACGCCGTTGAGGTGATGCCCTCGGGAGGGAAACTGACCCTGCAGACCCGCGCCGTGGTGGAGATCAACGCCCGCGGCCACGCCGTCTCGGGGGTCCGCACGGAGATCACCGACACCGGCCCCGGAATGACCCCGGAAACGGTCGAGAAGGTCTTCAACCCCTTCTTCTCCACCAAGAAGGAACACAAGGGGATGGGACTGACGATCGTCTACCAGGCCGTCCGCGCGAACCTCGGCGAACTGCGGGTCGACAGCACCCCCGGGGTCGGCACCACCTTCACGATCTTCTTCCCCCTGCGGGCGACGGCCGACCAACCCCCTCTTCCCTCCGAGGCCTCCGAACCCGCGGAAGGATCCGGACGACCATGAAGACCGACGAAAAACCCCGCCGCCCCCTGCAGATCCCGCCGGAACTCTTCGGACGGCTCGCGGAGGCCTTTCAGCACATCCGCGACCTCGACCGGTTCCTCGAGATCCTGGCCGATTCCGTACGGGAAGCGGTGGCGGCCCGCAACGTCCGCATCGAGACCGGCGGCGAACCGAAACTCGTCGACGTCGCCGGAATCGCCCGCAACCAGGGCGAATTGCGCATCGAGAATTCCGAGATCTGCATCCCCCTGGCGATCCGGGGACGAATGCTCGGCACCCTTCACATTCTGCCGGAGGAAGAGTCGAATCCCTTCCATCCCCAGGACCTCTTCCTGCTCTCCTCGCTGAGCGATTTCGTCGCCGCCGTCCTGGACGGGGCCCTTCCCGCGGCCCGGCCCCCCGACGCCGCCCCGGGGGAGTCCGCGGACGCGTTCCGGCCGCCTCCCCCGCCGTCCGCCGAAGCGTTGCCGGCCGTCGTGGTGGTCCATCCCCGGGAGGGCATCGCCGCCTCGCTGCGCTGGATCCTCGAATCCGAGTACCGCATCCTGCATTCGCCGACGGCGGACGACCTCTACCATCGGCTCGATCACGATCCCCCCGCCGCCGTCGTCGTCTCCACGGAAATCGACTTCCCCGAACCCGGGGAGATCATCCGCGGAATCCGCGAGCGGCGGCCGGAGATCCCCGTGCTTACGATCGAGCATCCCGGGGGCCCTTCCCGCCCGATTCGCGAGGAGGTCTCGGGCCGAATCCGCCCGGACCAGGGGATCCGCGAAATCCGCGACGTCATCCGCCGAACCATCGGATCCCGATCGGAGGCAAGATCATGAATGAGCCGAGTTCCGCCCCCGGCAAGCGGGTCCTCGTCGCCGACGACGAGGCTTCCGTCCGCATGTCCGTCAAGATGCTTCTCTCCCGGCTCGGATCCGTACGGATCGACGAGGCCCGGGACGGCAACGACGCCCTGGCGAAGATCTACAACGTCGGGTACGACCTGGTTCTTCTGGACATGCTGATGCCCGGCATGAACGGGATCGAATTCATCAACACCCTGCAGATCATGGATCCCAAGCCCCCGGTGGTCATCATCAGCGCCTACACGGAGAAGGAGGAGGTCAAGGCCGTGGCGCACCTCGCCGACGCCGTGATCCAGAAGCCCTTCTCCACCAGGGAACTGGAATCCACCTGCCGCCGGCTGCTCGGACTCTGAGGCCGCCCGCCCCGCCGAGGGCCGGCGGACGACCGGGCCGCCCGGGGCGGGCGGGAAAACGCGCTTCGCCTCGACGTCTCTCTCAGAACCCGTACGTGAATCCCAGGCTCAGAAGCTGGTGGGTGCTCTCGTAGGTTCCGTCGATCGAGGATCCGCTCGAGGCGCCCACGCTGTTGCGGACCGTGCGGTCCTCGGCCAGCACCAGCACGTAGCCGAGATCCAGCGAGGCGTTCTCCCAGCGGTATCCGATGCCGAGCGTGAGGTTGTGCCGGTCCGCGTCCGGAACCACCGTGTCGAAGGTCGCCTCGGGAATCGGGGTCTCATAGAAGTAGTACCCCGCCCGGAAGACCCAGCGTCCGTCGAGGAGATACTGTCCCCCCAGGCCGATCGTCCACGTGTCGTCCCAGTCCTTGACGACCGGATTGTCGATTTCCAGGAGCGGATGCGGCGGGACGAACGCGTAGGCCAGTTCCTCGTACTCGGACCACCCCGTCCACTGCACGTCGATCTCGAAAATCCACGCCTCGTCGGGCCGGAACGCGTACCCGGCCGCCAGGGTCGGCGGAAGATCGATCTCGGTGCTTGCGTCCGCCCGGAAGACCGGGCCGCCGAAGGCCGCCGCCGCCGCGCCGGTCAGTCCTTTCAATTCGATGCTGCCGTCCAGATCCACCTCGGCCTTGCTGCGATACGAAAGGCCGAAGGTATGCTGTTCGGTCGGATCCCAGCGGAACCCGACGTTGAATCCCCAGCCGTCGCCGTCGCCGTCGATCCGGCTCGATCCGTCGGGCAGCGGCAGAGGCGCGCCCGTCAGCCCCGCCTGGATCGCACTGTTGCTCACCTGCCGGTGCAGCTCGGCGTCCCCGAGGAAATAGTCCAGCCCGACGGCCGCCGTGAAGCGCCGATCCGCCGTCCGGTAGGCCACCACCGGATAGATGTCGGCGAAGCGGGCCTCGCTCTCCGTCGCCACGTAGCGGCTGAAACCCGTCTCCTTCCATTCCGTGCGCAATCCGAACGGAACGCCGAACCCGATCCCCGCGGCCCAGCCCTCTTTGCCGAGCGGCATGACGAAGTTCGCATAGGGCGTCACCACGTTCTGGTTCTTCATGCTCTCGGAGATTCCGCGGGCCGGATCGTTCATCTCCGTCTCGAGATGCTCCAGCGTCGCCCCGAGGCTCAACGTCGGGCGCGTCACCCAGGCGACGTTCGCCGGGTTGTAGTACATGGAAGAGGCGTCGTCCGCCTGCGCCACCGACGCGTTCCCCTTCCCGAGCGCGGCCGCGCTCACCACCTCGTTGTTGAATCCCCCCGACCCCACACCGAAGGCCGGACCCGCGGCGACAACCAGCGACGCCGCCGTCACGATTTCCATCCATTTCTTCATCGATCGGATCCCCCTGTCCCGGACTCTCCGCCGCCGGGAAAACGGGTGCGACACCGCCGTCGCACCCTTTGCATCCGGGGAGCAAACGCCGTGCCGCACCCGAACCCGGCAAGGCGGATTCCGGTCCGGCCGTACCATAACCGCCTGCGAATAGAAGAGTTGCAGTCATCCGCCGGAAAACGTTCTTCCGCGGTCCCTGAAGGGCCCGATGGGGGGAACCGGCCGGGATCTCCCTGTACGAAAATGAACAATAGGCGCCGATTCACGATATTCCATGCCTCGAGAAGGGGTTCCGGGGTAGCATCCCGCCATGCGCGTTCCATCTCCATCTCTTCGAATCCCGGGGCCGCGGGCCCGAAGAACGTTCGGCTGGGCGGCCGCGGCCTGGGCGGCGGGGATCGCCGTCCTGAGTCATCTTCCCTACCCCCCGGATCCCGGCCCCGTCTTCCCGTTGAAAGACAAGCTGGCGCACGGCATTCTCTACGCCGTCCTCGGCGCCCTGGCGGCGCCGGCGGCATCCGGAAGGATCCGGCGACCCGTCGCGCTCGTCCTGTTCGCGGCGGCCGTCGGAATCGGGTACGGCATGATCGACGAGTTTCACCAGTCGTTCATTCCGCAGCGCAGCGTCGAGATCGCCGATCTCCTCGCCGACCTCCTCGGCGGCCTGGCGGGGGGGATCGTTGCGGTCTCCTGGATGCAGCCGAAACGGAATCCGGAGAAGGCAGAATGACGACCGCACCGGCACACGTTCGACGGCGGGTGGAGGAACTCCGCCGCGAGATCCGGCGCCACGACCGTCTCTACTACGTCGAAGCGGCGCCGGAGATCTCGGATCAGGCCTACGACGCCCTCTTCCACGAACTGCAGCGCCTGGAGCGCGAGTATCCGGAGCTGGATTCGCCCGATTCGCCCACCCACCGGGTCGGGGGGGAACCGATCGAGGGTTTCCGGGAAATCGAACACGACGTTCCCATGCTGAGCCTGGACAACACCTATTCCTTCCAGGAACTCCGGGACTTCGACGGGCGGGTCCGGCGGGCGCTGGGGGCGACGTCCGTCGAGTACTGCGTGGAACCGAAGATCGACGGCGTGGCGGTCTCCCTGCGCTACGACGGGGGACGGTTCGTCGCCGGGGCCACCCGCGGGAATGGACGCCGCGGCGACGACATCACCGGCAATCTGCGGACGATCCGCGCGATTCCGCTGCAACTGGAGACGAAGGATCCCCCCGAACGGATCGAGATCCGCGGGGAGGTCTACATGCGCGACGACGACTTCCGCCGGCTGAACGAACAGCGCGAAAAGGAAGGCGAAACCCCCTTCGCCAACTCGCGCAACGCCACCGCCGGTTCCCTGAAACAACTCGATCCGCGGATCGTCGCGCAACGGCCACTCCGTTTCCGCGCCCACGGCCTCGGGGCTCTCCGGGGCGCGGCTTTCGAACGCTACTCGGAATTCATCCGCACGATCCGCGGATGGGGGATCCCGACCAACGATCCCCTCTGGATCTGCGAGGGGATCGAGGAGGTTCTCCGGCGGATCGAAGAACTGGATTCCCTTCGCGACGGACTCGGATTCCCGATCGACGGCGCCGTCGTCAAGGTCGATCGCACGGAACTCCACGATCTCCTCGGGGCGACGTCGCACAGCCCCCGCTGGGCGATCGCCTACAAGTACGCCGCCGAACAGGCCGTGACCCGCCTGCGGGAGATCACGGTCCAGGTCGGCCGCACGGGGGTTCTGACGCCCGTGGCAGAGCTGGAACCGGTCGCCCTGGCGGGATCCACCATCTCCCGCGCGACCCTGCACAACGAGGAGGAGATCGAACGCAAGGACATCCGCATCGGGGACTGGGTGATCATCGAGAAGGCCGGAGAGGTGATTCCCGCCGTCGTGGCTCCCCTGCCCGATCGCCGCACCGGAAAGGAACGGAAGTTCCGGATGCCGAAGAGCTGTCCCGTCTGCGGCGCCCGTGTCGCAAAGGATCCGGACGGCGTGGCCGTCCGCTGCACCAACCTCTCCTGCCCGGCCCAGATCAAGCGCCGGATCCTCTACTACGGCGCGCGGAACGCCATGGATATCGAGGGACTCGGCACCCAGATCGTCGATCAACTGGTCGAGCGGGGATGGGTGAGGGATCCCTCGGACCTCTACGAACTGAAGGCCGAGGATCTCCAGCAGCTCGAACGGATGGGACCGCAGTCCGCGGCCAATCTGGTCCGGGCGATCGGGGAATCGAGGGACCGCGGTCTGGTCCGCCTGCTCGTCGCCCTCGGGATCCCGCACGTCGGGGAACGGGCCGCCCGTCTCCTGGCCGAACGCTACGGATCGCTGGACCGGATCGCCCGGGCGAAGCCGGAGGAACTGGAGGCCGTCGAGGAGATCGGTCCGGTGATCGCCGCCTCGGTGCATCGATTCCTCTCCCAGCCCCAGAACCGCCGCGTCGTGGAAAAGCTCCGGCGGGCGGGCGTCCGGATGGAAACCGCGCAGGCCGCGCAGCCCCGTTCCGACGCCTTCCGGGGGATGACCTTCGTACTGACGGGAACGCTCGAACGCTGGACGCGGGAGGAGGCCTCGGAACTCATCCGATCCTTCGGAGGCAAGGTGTCCGGCGGCGTTTCCGGGAAGACCACATGGGTCGTCGCCGGAGAGGCGCCGGGATCCAAGCTCGACCGGGCCCGGCAACTCGGCGTGGGAATCCTGAGCGAAACGGAATTCGTCGACCTTCTCCGGCGGGCCGGCTGGAAGGAGGAAGGCTCCCGATGATCCGGGTCCGAACCTTCGTCCTGGGACCTTTCGAGGCGAACGGCTATCTCCTGGAGACCGGAAACGACGGCGGCTGGATCCTGATCGATCCCGGCTATCCGGAGGCGGAACTCCTGGCCGCCCTGCGCGATCGGCGCGATCGCCCCGGCCTCGTTCTGCTGACCCACGGGCATTTCGACCACGTCGCCGCGCTGCCGGACGTCCTCGCCGAACACGGATCGGTGACCGCCGTGGGGATCCACCCGCAGGACGGGGCCTGGTTCCTGGATCCGGCGAACTCCTGGCCGCCGGACTACCCGCCCCTGGACGAATCCCGGCTGCGGTCGGCGGATCGCGCCGCGGTTTCGGAAGACCGGCCGATCGAATTCCACGGGATCCGTCTTCGCGTGATCCACACGCCCGGGCACACGCCCGGAGGCGTGACGTACTGGGCGCAGGAAGAAAACCTCGCCTTCACCGGCGACACGCTTTTCAACGGCAGCATCGGCAGGACCGATCTGTACGGCGGTTCCATGCCGGAGCTGATGCGTTCCCTGCACCGGCGCCTCGCCCCGCTGCCCGACGACACCGTGATCCGTCCGGGACACGGCCCCGCGAGCACCATGGGCAGGGAACGGGAAACGAACCCATTCATGAACATGCCGGTTCCCGGCGAACCGGAGGAGACCTGAAATGAACCGCACCCGAAACCTCGTCCGAATCGGCCCCGCGCTCGCGGCCTGCGGCCTCGGGATCCTCTGCAGCGGATGCGCAACGACATGGCCCGGCTCTTCCGGGCCGGCGGAAACGACTCCCGCCGCCGCGCAGTACTATGACGAACAGATTCGAATCCTCCGCGACCGGGTGGCCGGTCTCGAACTCGAGGTCGAACGGAACCTCGACCGGGCCGCGACGCAGCCCGCCGGTCCCGCTCCGGCCGAACTCGCCGCGAGAGTGGCGCGGGTCGAAGCCCGGCTCGACGCCCTGGAAGCGGCAAGGGCCTCCGATCGCGCCGCGATCGTCGACGAGGTCGTCGCGGAGATCGAACGGATGCTGGCCGGAAGCGCGACGGCCGCCGGCGGGGCGCCGACCGCCGCGGGAGGCACGTACACCGTTCAGAAGGGCGACACGCTCTGGAGCATCGCGCAGCGCCACGGAACGACCGTGCGCGAGCTTCAGGCCATCAACGGCATGTCCGACACCGACGTCCTGCGCATCGGACAGGTCATCCGGATCCCGTAAACCGCCCCGCGCCGGCGCTCTCCGAACCCCGCCCCGCCCTCAGCCGGCGGGGTCGCGGGACCCCGTCGCCGGGTCCGCCCCGGGCGGTTCGATCGTGAGCCCCCCCTCCAGCACCACCTCGGCGATGCGCGTCGCCAGGCGGCTGACCCGTTCCAAGGCCCCGATCACGTCCAGATGCGCCGCGCTGCTCTCGATCGTCTCGGGCCGCCCTTCGCGAAGCCGTTCGAGATGATGCCGGCGCACGGCGACCACGCGCGATTGAAAATCCTCCTCCGTGCGCACCAGGTGCCTCGCGAGCCGCCGGTCGCGCGTGGCGACGATTCTCCGGGCGTCTTCGACCCTGCGCAGGGTCGCGGCGTGAAGATCGCGGATCTCGTGGAAACCCTCGAACGAAAAGGTCGCGTCCCGTTTCATGAGTTTCCTTGCCTGATGCATGAGCAGCCGCGCGATCGTGTCTCCCATCTGTTCGATCCCGTCGGCGATCTCCAGGATCGCGACCTCGCGTTCCGCCAGGAGCCCGCTCATCGAACCCCGCTGCATCCGCGCCAGGTACTTGCGCAGTTCTTCGAAGGCGATGTCGACCGACCGGTCCATCCGGATGACGTCCTGGCGGAGGAGATCGCTTCCCCGTTCGAAGACGACGATGGCCGTGGCAAGCATCTCCAGGACGGTCGCCGACATCCTGTCGAGCACGAGCGTGGCCTGCTCCAGCGCGGCCCCCGGGTGACCCAGCAGCGAGTGGTCGAGGATCGTCCGAACGGAGCCGGGCTCCGGACGGTCCGGCACGAGACGTTCGACGGCCCGCGCCGCCAGCCCGAGCAACGGCGCGAAGACGACCGCGAGCAGCACGTTGTAGAAGGTGTGCATGTTGGCGATCAGGCGGGCGGACGAAACGCCGCCGACGGTCCACGAACCGAATCCTTCCACCAGCCGGAGGACCTGGTCGCTCCACGGCAATACCAGGGCGATCCCCGCAAGGCGCATCAGCACGTTGGCCGAGGCGACGCGGACCCCGACGCGTTCTCCCCCGATCGACGCCAGCAACCCCGTCGCCGTGGTGCCGAGATTCGCCCCCAGGACGACCGGGACGTACGATTCCGGCCCCAGCAACGGGGCTCCGCCCCCCGCGGCGGGCACGGCCAGGGCCATCGACAGGGCCAGCGTGGCGGCGCTGCTCTGGATCACCGCCGTCAACACGGTCGAGGCCGCCAGGGCCATCAGGGGGTTGCGCCCCATGGAGACCATGAGCGCGCGGAAGAACTCGGAGGACTGGAGGGGCGCCACGCCGTCCTTCATCATCCCCATGCCCAGGAAGAGCAGGGACAACCCGACCATTGCCCTGCCCACCGCCCGCGGCTGGTCGTATCCCGAGAAGAGGTCGATCGAGACGCCGATCGCCAGAACGAACAGCGCGAGATCCGAAATGGGAAATGCGATCACCTGGACGGTCAGCGTCGTGCCGACCCCGGCCCCCAGCATCAGGGCCAGCGCTTGGCGGAGCGTCATCAATCCGGCGTTGACGAAGCCGACCAGCACCACGTTCGCGGCGGAACTGCTCTGAAGCAGCACGCTCAGCCCGAGACCGAGAAGGATGCCGAGCATCCGGCGGTCGGCGATTCCCGAGATCCACGAATGGATCTTTCCTCCCGCGGCCCGTTGCAGACCTTCGGACCCGAGGCGCATTCCGAAGAGGAACATCGCCAGGCCGCCGATTGTGAGCGAGAGAACCTTGAGCATCATGGCGCTGCATTGCATGGTACATGCATTTGCCGTTTCCGCGCATCTCCGGAGACAGAAACCATGGGTGGGAAGAAACCGAAGAAGACGCCTTCCTGCGACGGGTGCAACGGCATCTGTTGCCGGCACATCGCCCTGGAAATCGAGGAGCCGACCTCGAAACGACAATACGACCACATCATCTGGTACCTGCTGCACGAGGGCATCAGCGTTTTCGTCGAAGGCGACGGCAAGTGGTACCTGGAGTTTTCCACCCCGTGCAGCGCGCTCGACGCCCGGGGGCGATGTACGATCTACGACGAGCGTCCCCGGATCTGCCGGGAATACGCCGTGGACGACTGCGTGCGACACGTCGCCGAATCCGAGCCGCTGCACGAGTTCCACACGCGGGAGGAATTCATCCGATACCTCGACGAAAAGGGGATCCGCTGGCGTTTCAAACGGCAGCCTTCCTGAGGAGAGAAGGGCGGGAAGCCCTCCCCCGCCCGCCGCATCCGATTCCGCGGCCGAAAACCTCGACACCCGGAAAGGCCCGCGGCTACCATTCCGACCCCATGAAGAAGACCGCCCTTTCCGCCGTCGAGATCCCGAACCGTCCTCCGTCGAAACGCGGCAAGGTCCGCGACATCTTCGATCTGGGCGACCGGCTTCTGCTGGTCGCCACCGATCGGATCAGCGCCTTCGACTGCATCCTGCCGACGCCGGTCCCCGACAAGGGCCGCATCCTGACGGCCCTGTCCCGGTTCTGGTTCGAACGGACGCAGTCGCTCGTTCCCAACCACCTCCTGAGCACGGACACGGCGGATTTCCCCGAGCCGTTCCGCAACCATCCCGAGTCGCTCCGGGGCCGGAGCATGCTGGTGCGCCGGACGGATCCCCTGCCGGTCGAATGCGTGGTCCGCGGATACCTGGCCGGCAGCGGGTGGAAGGAGTATCTCGCCTCGGGATCGGTCTGCGGAGTGCCTCTTCCGGCCGGCCTGCGCGAGTCAGACCGTCTTCCCGAACCGATCTTCACCCCGACGACCAAGGCCGAAGAAGGACACGACGCGCCGATCTCCTTCGAAGAAACGGCGGCGCGGATCGGCCGATCCCTCGCCGAACGGATCCGCGACCTCAGCATCCGGATCTACCGGACCTCGGCCGAATACGCCCTGGAGCGCGGCATCCTGATTGCGGACACCAAGTTCGAGTTCGGAATCGACGGCGGAGAACTGGTTCTGATCGACGAGGTGCTGACCCCGGATTCCTCACGTTTCTGGCCGGCCGACGAATACCGTCCCGGCGGCCCCCAGCCGAGCATGGACAAGCAGTTCGTCCGCGATTACCTCGAGGGCCTCGACTGGGACAAGACGCCCCCGGCCCCCGCCCTGCCCCCCGAGATCGTCGAAAAGACCGCCGAACGATACCGGGAGGCCTGGCGTCGCCTGACGGGTCTCCCCCTGCCGTAGCCGGCAGACGCCGCGCCGACGCCGCCGAACGTCCGGTTCTCTCCCGCCCGTTGCGCGACGCCCGGTTCCGCCCCGCTTGTGATCGGGACCCGCGGATCGTACGATCGAGCCCGTGCAGGCTCTCGTCGATCAGTTCCTGGATTACGCGGCGCTGGAACTGGGGCTCGCGGAGAACACGCGCGAGGCCTACCGGGGGGATCTCGACCAGTTTCTCCATTATCTGCGCGGGCGCCGCGTCGACAGCCTCAACGACGTCCGGCGGGAAGACATCATCGATTTCCTTCTCGCCCAGAAGGACCGCGGCCTCGGACCGCGAACCATCGCCCGACGGCTGGCCGCCGTCCGGAACCTCTTCCGATACCTGAGCAGCGAAGGATTCCTCGCCCACGACGTCACCGAGGTGATGGATTCCCCCCGCCTGTGGCGCGAACTCCCTCCGACCCTTTCCGAGGAGGAGGTCGATCGACTGCTCGAAGGCCCTCCCGGCCGCGATCCGGACCGTTTTCCCGAGATCCGCGATCGGGCCGTCCTCGAGCTGCTCTACGCATCGGGCCTCCGGGTCTCCGAACTGACCTCGTTGACGGTCGACCGGCTCGATCTCGATCTCGGCATGGTCCGGTGCCTCGGCAAGGGCGACAAGGAACGCCTCGTCCCCTTCGGACACCGGGCGTCCCGCGCCGTCGTCCGCTACCTGAACCGCGGACGGCCCCGGCTCACCAACGATCCGGCGCAGCGAATCCTCTTCCTCACGCGGCGCGGAACCGGGATGTCGAGAAAAACCATCTGGAGCATGATCCGCCGCCGCGCCGCCGCCGTCGGAATCTCCTCCGTCGTCAGCCCCCACACCCTGCGCCACTCCTTCGCCACCCATCTGCTCGCCCACGGCGCCGACCTGCGCGTCATCCAGGAGATGCTCGGCCACGCGAGCATCACGACGACCCAGATCTACACCCACGTCGAACGGGACCGGCTCCGGGAGATCCACCGGCGTTTCCATCCCAGGGCATGAACGACCGATGCACCCCCCCGACCACGACCTGCGCGAGCTGGAAGAGCGTATCCGCTACTCCTTCCGCGACCGTTCCCTGCTGGAATCCGCCCTGACGCATCCCTCCTATTCCTACGAGCAGAACCGTCCCGTCCCGCACAACCAGCGACTCGAGTTCCTCGGCGACGCCGTCCTGCAGATCGTCATCACCGAATACCTCTTCCTCCATCGGCCGGAATGGCCCGAGGGGAAGCTCACCGAGGTCCGGTCCCTCTTCGCGCGGGGTCCCACGCTGGCGCGGGTCGCCCGGGGCATCCGTCTCGGGGAGTTCCTGCGGCTGGGCCGCGGCGAAGCACAGGGCGAAGGGCGTTCCCGGCCCGCGATCCTGGCCGACGCCCTGGAGGCGATCTTCGGCGCGGTCTTCCTCGACGGCGGCCTGGACGCAGCCCGCGAGGTCGTTCTCCGGGTCCTCCGTTCCGAACTCGACGCCCGGGGCGAAGCCCGCGACGCCGACAATCCCAAGGGACGTCTCCAGGAGTGGGCGCAATACAGGAATCTCCCCCGGCCCGCGTACCGCGTCGTCGAGGAAAGCGGCCCCGAACACGACAAGACCTTCCGCATCGTCGTCGAAATGGACGGACGCGTCCTCGGGGAAGGCGTCGGACGCAGCAAACGCAGCGCCGAGACGGAAGCGGCGCGCGCGGCCCTCGAAACGCTCGAGGACGGAAAGGAACCGGATCTCCCCCCGCCGGATCCGTCCGGACGGACGGCCTCCGCAACGGGGCCGGCGGAGACCCCGGAGAGGCCGGATCAGGAAGCCTTCAGGGACGATGCAAGCGACTCCATCGAGGAATCGTAGATCTCCCGGACCCGCCGGCGCCTTGCGGCCAGTTCGCCGGTCAGTTCCCCGGCGGTGCGAAACCCCATCGTCCGCGCCGCCGCCAGCAGCCGTCCCGGCGCCCGCGGCAGTTCGGAGACCGGCGAATCCTCCTCGATCCGGACCGCTCCCTCCAACCCCCGCAGGAAGACGTAGTGGTCGACCAGCTCGGATGCGACCTCCGCCGGGAGGAATCCGAACGACCCGGCGGCGTCCAGGGCGTCGAGCGTCCGGGGGATCCGAAGACCCGGTTCGTCTCCGCCGTAACGCAACTGGACGGCCTGGACCAGGAACTCGATATCGATCAATCCCCCGGCGCCCGTCTTGAAGGCGCGTTCCTCCTCCCCCTTCCTCACCCGTTCCCGCTCGATCCGCAGACGCATCGCACGGATCTCTTCCAGGTCCTCCCGGGTGAAACCCCGCCCGTAGGCGAGATCCTCCAGCAGCGATTCCAGGCGGTCCGCCGTCTCCGGTTCCGCCCGGAGGATTCTCGCCTTGACGAGCGCCTGGCGTTCCCACAACTGCGCCCGTTCCCGGTGATAACGTTCGAAGGCGTCGATCCGGGTCACCAGCGGGCCGTCTTCGCCGAAGGGCCGCAACCGGGCGTCCACCTTGAAGAGCCGGCCGGCCGCCGTCGGGGTCCCCATGAAATCGATCCAGCGGGCGACGGCGCGGATCCTCCCGTGCATCGCCTCCGCATCGCAGTCGGCCGCGAAAACGACGTCGAGATCCGCCCCGTAACCGACCTCGCGTCCCCCCGCCTTTCCCAGCGCGATCACCGCGACGTCGTCGAGTTCCGGCAGCCGCTTTTCCGCAGGGGCGATCCGGGCGAGCCAGCGGCCCGCCTCCAGGAAACAGGCGTCCGCCAGATCCGAGAACTCGGAGGAAATGGCGGGCGACTCTCCGATCCCCAGGATGTCGGAAAGGCCGATCCGCAGGTATTCCTCCGCACGGTAACGGCGGGCGGTTTCCATCGCGTCGTCCACCGTTTCGGCGCCGGCCAGCAGGCGGCGGAGTTCCCCCCGGAACTGCGCCGCCGGCTTCCGTTCTCCCAGGCCCGATTCCAGGAAGAGCGTCTCGACCAGTTCCGGACGACGGATGGCGATGTCCGTCAGGGCGCGGCTGCGGTCGAAGAGATCCAGGAGGGCCCGGGCGATCGGCTGATGCCTCGCCAGAAGGTCGAGGATGGCCGACCGCGCGCCGTACCGCTCCACGAACCGTCCCAGGCCGGCCAGCGCGCGGGCCGGATCCCCCAGTTCGCCGGCCATTTCCAGCAGGGTCGGCAGCAGATCCAGGAAGCGTTCGGTGGTCCGCCGCGAAACGTGTTCCGAGCCGCTTCCGTGCGCCATCGAAAGGATCGCCTCCGCCGCCCTGGCGCCGTCTCCCATGCCCCGGTCGCGCAACCAGACAGCCAGGACCTTTTCGTTCTTCTCGAGGACCATCCGCGCCAGGGGCGACACGTCGGCGTCCGGCGGCACCAGGATCCGCTCGTAGGCCGCGCGCACGACCGCGCAACGGCTTGCGAGCGTCTCCTCGAAGGCCGTTTCCGAACGGAACCCGAGGCCCTTCGCCAGGCGCAGGCGCTCGGGGCCGGGCGGGGGAACCGTGTGGGTCTGGACCTCGTGATCGATCTGCAGCCGGTGTTCCACGCGGCGCAGAAACCAGTAGGCGTCTTCGAGCCGAGCCGCCGTCTCCCCGTCGAGCACCCCGGCCTCGGCCAGGCGATGCAGGCCCTCGACCGTCGAACGCGTGCGCAACGCGCGGTTCGTCGCCCCGTGCAGGACGATCAGGGACTGGACGATGAACTCGATCTCCCGGATCCCTCCCCGGCCGAGCTTGATGTTGCGCCTCAGGTCTTCCCCGCGGAGGAGTTCCCGTTCGATCTTCCGCTTGATCCGGCCGACGTCCTCCACGAGGCGTTCGAGTCCGAGCGGGCTGTAGGCATAGCCGGCGGCCAGTTCCTCGAATCCGCGCCCGACTTCCGGATCTCCGGCGCAGAAACGGGCCTTCGTCAGCGCCAGTCGTTCCCAGGTATCCGCCCGCTCGCCGTAGTAGGCGTCGCAGGCCGACAACGGCACCGCCAGGGGACCGGCGTCCCCCTCGGGACGGAGCCGCGTGTCGACCCGGTAGAGCCAGCCGTCGTCGGTCCGCTCCGGCAACACGCGGACCATTTCCGCGGCGATCCGGTTGAAATACTCGTGCGCCGAAAGGCGTTGCCGGCGCGATCCCCCCGTCGTCCTCCCCTCGCCTTCGTACACGAAGAGAAGGTCGACGTCGGAACTGTAGTTCAGTTCCGAACCCCCCAGTTTCCCCATCCCGATCACCGCCAGACCCGGGGACGACCCCGGAGCCGGTTCGAGCGGTCCCCAGCGCTCGGTCACGATTTCCTCCGCATAGCGCAGGACGAATCGAAGACAGACGTCCGCCACCGCGGACAACTGCTCGACCGCCTGCGCCGGCGTCACGCGCTGCTCGATTTCCGCGACGCCGATCCAGAGGGCGTGCCGCCGTTCGAACCGGCGGACGGCCGCAAGGCGTCCTTCGGCCGTGCGGACGGCCTCGAAGGGACCCCGCAATTCCGCTTCGAGTTCCGCGCGCTCCCAGCGGTGATCCAACGCCCCGGGTTCGCACAACGCGGCGTAGTAGCCGGGGCGGCGGATCAGCAGATCCCCCAACGCCTGCGAAACGGCCAGGACCCGCACGAGCCATTCGAGCACGGCGGGCCGATCCAGCCAGAGCGAAACCAGGGCGAGTTCGCCGCCCTGCGCCTCGATGAAACGGCCCAGGGCGGCGACGGCCCGGTCCGGATCCGCGCATTCCGCCAGGACGTCCAGGAAAATCGTCTCCAGACGGCCGGCGTCCGCCCCGTCCAGCCCCGTGTCTCGGACCAGGCGTTCCAGCAACCGCTCGATTTCGTCCGGATGATCCGTCCCGATCCGATCGAAACGGTTCGCCGGAACCTCCGAATCCCGGCGCCCGCCGCCGGCGGGCCCGGAAGACGCATCCGACGGGTCCGTCACCGGTCGCGGCGCATCCTTTCCCGGGCCTCGTCGAGGATCCGGCGTTCCCGCCGGGTCAGGCTGCCGATCCCCTCCCGGGCGATCTTGTCGAGGATCGGATCCACCTTTTCCCGAACGAAGTCCGAGGCGCTCAGATCATCCGTCTCCGCATCTTTCGCCCGCGGTTTCGGGACGATCTTCAGGTTCGGCGGACGGGACCGGGGGAAGGGAGGAACGATCCGTTCCCACGGGCGCGGGATCCGCCGGCTGGGAAACCCGATTCTCGGGATCACGTACCGCGCATACAGCACCCCGGCCGCCAGACCGCCCAGATGCGCCGTGTAGGCCACGTTCGATCCGCCCGCCATGATCGCCATGAACAGCTCGATCGCCACGACGCCGAGCAGCAGGTATTTCGCCTTGAAAACCACCGGCGGCCAGATCAGCGCGATCGGATGTTCCGGAAAGAGGATCGCGAACCCCGCCACCAGGGCGCTGACGCCGGCGCTGGCCCCCATCAGGACGGCCGGAACATGAAGATTCAGCACCATCCAGACGACGCCGCCGAAGATCCCTCCGGCGAAGAAAAGTCCCGCGAAATGCCGCGTCCCGATCATCCGCTCCAAGCCGCGGCCGAAGAACCAGAGCATCAGCATGTTCATCACCAGGTGGAAGATGTTCCGCACGTCGTGCAGGAACATGTAGGTGACGAACCGCCAGATCTGGCCCTGACGAATCGCCCTCACGTCGAGATCGAAGGCCTCGTACCAGAACAGCCCCGTCTTGAACCCGATCGCCTCCAGCAGGTAGACGACCACGCACGCGACGATCAGGATCTCGGTAAGGGAGACCTGTCTCCGCTCGATTCTCATGTAGGGCCGTTCGGACAACATCGTCGTTCTTCACCCGGGGGGATCGCCGATCGGCGGGCCCGAAGCGTTTCCTTCCCGATGCGGCGCGGAACCGATTTCCAACATAGTGTACTCGGGGTCGCAACGGAAGCGGAACGGCACCCCGCTGGTTCCGACGCCCCGGCTGACGTGCAGAACCCTCCCGTCCGCCCAGCGGACCGTGCCGTCCGCATACCGCCGCCCCGCGGCCGTGTTCAGGATCGGCGCGCCGATCCAGGGGAGTCGTATCTGGCCGCCGTGCGTGTGGCCGCAGAGCAGGAGATGGATTCCGTCGGGCATCTTTCCGTCGCGCACCGGATCCGGGGAATGCGCCAGCACGATGCGGAACGTTCCCCCGGGCACCCCCCTGAGGGCCCGTTCGAGATCGTCCCGGCCCGTGTACGGATCGTCGAGTCCCACCAGCCGGATCCCCTCCTCGATCGCAACCGACTCGTTGATCAGCAGCCGGATGCCGAGATCCGCGAGCACGCCGGCCTGCCTCTCGATCGGCACGCCCACCTTGTATTCCCAGTTGCCCGGAACGGCGTAGACGCCGAGCGGGGCCTGCAGCCCGGCCAGGGGCGCCAGGAGCGAGGGCTCGAAGCGGTCCCGCCCGGCGAAATCCCCCCCGATCAGGATCATCTCCGGTTCGTTCTCCCGGATCTCCCGGATGAGACGCCGCAGGCGGGCTTCGCGGCCGCGCAGGTGCAGGTCGGTGAAGAAGGCGATCCGCATTTCCCGGCGACGGGCGGGAAAGGCCTCGAAACGGAGGATCAGGTCGCAGCGGCGCAATGTCGCACGGTGATCGGGAACCAGCATTCGCTCTCGTCCTCCCGCCGCCCGTCCCGGCGGATGGCGATGGGATCCGCGGCACGAAGGTCCGGCGGGCCAACCTATCCCCGGAGGCCCCGGGGATCCAGCCTGCGGCGCCGCTCTTTTGACATCCGGCCGCGGTTTTTTTATCGTATCGGGCGCGTCGAAACGACGCGCGGGATGGTGGGCCGTTAGCTCAGTTGGTAGAGCATCTGCCTTTTAAGCAGAGGGTCGCTGGTTCGAGCCCAGCACGGCTCACCACCTTTTCTCTCCCCGACCTGCGCCGAGCCCGACGATGCGCGTCCTCAAAGACCTTCGCCAGCGCATGGAAGCCCATGCGGTCCGGATTCTTTCGCGGACGGTGCCCCTTCTCCCCCGCAGGTGCGTACGGCCGATGGCCTCGGTCGCCGGGGATCTCTGCCGGTTGTTCGCCCGGGACCTGCGCCGCGTCGCCGAGGCGAACTGCGCCCTGGCCTTCCCCGACCTGTCCCGCGGGGAGCGGCGCCGGATCGTCCGCGGTTCCTTCCGGAACTTCGCCCGGGTCGGCATCGACGTCTTCTGGGTTCGACGAATCGACGGGCGGAATTTCCGGGAATTCGTCGATATCGAGAACGAGGAACTCGCGCGCGAGATCCTGGCCGAGGGACGCGGCGCCATCGCCGTCACGCCCCATCTCGGGAACTGGGAGATCATATCGACGGTCTCGGCCCTGGCCGGGTTCCCGCTCCACGTCGTCGTCCATCCCCTCAACAACCCCTATCTGAGCGACTGGTTCGACCGCCATCGGGGCCGCGGAGGGGTTCGAGTCGTTCACCGCCAAGGCGCCGTGCGGAGCGCGATCCGGGCCGTCCGCCGCAACGAGGCCGTCGCCCTGTTGATCGATCAGAATACGAAACCGGCCGAGGGGGGCACGTACGTCGATTTCTTCGGGCTGCCCGCGACGATCACCAAGACCCCCGCCGTGCTGGCCCTGCGCACCGGCGCCCCGATCCTCTTCACGCTGGGGATCCCCCGGGACGACGGCGGATGGACCGTGCGGTACGGTCCCCGGATCGAGGTGTCCTCGAATCCCGATGCGGAAGAGGCCGTCCGGGAAACGACCCGCAACTGCGTTCGGGCCGTCGAACAGAGCATCCGCGACCACCCGGATCTCTGGCTCTGGATGTACAAACGCTGGAAGTACCGCCCGTCGCCCGATGCGCAGGGTTATCCCTACTACGCCACGAAGGTGGTCACGGAACCCTGAGGCCCCGCCGGAACGACCCGTTCCCGCCCGAACCGGCGCCGCGCGGCCGGCTCATTCGACCTTCCGCCCGGGGGGCAGAACCGCGTTCTTCGGAACGATGACGATTCCGTCCCGGACGTGGCACGATCGGCCGTCGTAAGGATCCGGCAGACCGTCGGGGGTGATGACCGCCCCGTCCCCGATGCGGACGTTCTTGTCGATGATCGCCCGCTCGATGCGGCATCCGCAACCGATCCCCAGCGGGGGAAGATCGTCCGGTTCCTCGAACTCGTCGGCGAGATCGGGATCCCGGTAGTAGTCGTTCCCCATGATGATCGAGTCCCGGATCACCGTGTCCCGCCCGATGACGCTGCGGATCCCGACCACCGAGCGGCGGAGATCCGCTCCTTCGATCATGCATCCGTCCGCCAGGATGCAGTGATCGACGGCGGCCCGGTTGAGCTTGGTCGCGGGAAGACTCCGGGGACGGCTGAAGATCGGGAACTCCTCGTTGTAGAGGTCGAAACGGGGTTGCGGCGCGGTGAGATCGAGGTTGGCCTCGTAGAAACATCGAATCGTCCCGATGTCCTCCCAGTACCCGACGAACGGGTAGGCGAAAACACGATACCGTTGGATCGCCCGGGGGATGATGTCCCGTCCGAAATCCGTCAGGGTGTTGTTCAACACGTCCGCCAGCACGTCGGTCTCGAAGACGTAGATGCCCATCGAGGCCAGCCAGTCGTGTCCGGGCGGCGCGCCGGCCGCGTCCAGCATCTTCCGATCCGCCCGGATTTCGCGGATCCGTTCGTCGTCCTCGGGCTTTTCGAGGAAGGTGCGGATCCGCCCGGATTCGTCGACGCCCACGAGTCCCAGTCCCGAAACGACCTCGCGTCCCACCGGGTGGACCGCCACGGTGATGTCGGCGTTCTTCTCCCGGTGCAGATCCAGCAGCTCGCGGAAATCCATCCGGTAGAGCTGGTCCCCGGAGAGGATCAGGATCTGCCGGGCCCGCCAGTGGGCGAAATGCTGGAGGTTCTGCCGCACGGCGTCCGCGGTCCCCTGGTACCAGGCGTCGCTGCCCGGCCGCTGCTGCGCGGCCAGGATCTCGACGAATCCGCCCGCAAACGCGTCGAACCGGTAGGTCTGATGGATGTGCCGGTGCAGCGACGTGCTGTTGAACTGCGTCAGCACGAACATCCGCCGGAGACCGGAGTTGATGCAGTTGCTGATCGGAATGTCGACCAGCCGGTATTTCCCCCCGAGGGGAACCGCCGGCTTGGCCCGTTCCTTGGTCAGCGGAAACAGGCGCGTGCCCGCGCCGCCTCCCATGATGACCGCCACCACATGGCGCGAGTTCGTCGTCACCCCCCGCACCCGTCTGCGCGCCGTCGGTTCTGGCCTCGAATTCATCTCGAGGCTATCGTAATCGCATGAGCGGCCGGATCAAAGCACCGAAGGATCTCCGCCCCGGGGATCGCGGACGCCGCCGATGAACATCCCCGTCCTCCATCCCTGGCCCGGGGACGCCCGGAGCGCCGTCCGCCTGCAGAACGAGCTGCGGGACCGGGTCCGGGAGGAACCGCTTCCCGCCGGGTTCCCCGAGTACGTCGCCGGGGCCGACGTCTCCTACGAGCGGCGGAACGACCGCGTCTTCGGCGGCGTCGTCGTCATGGAAACCCGGAGATGGACCGTGGTCGAACGGGCGGGAGCCTCGGGCCCTTCCCCGTTTCCGTACGTGCCGGGGCTCCTCTCCTTTCGGGAGATCCCGGTCCTGCTGGAGGCCTTCCGGGCCCTGCGGACGACCCCCGGGGTCGTCCTCTTCGACGGGCAGGGCGTGGCCCATCCCCGCAGGATCGGCCTGGCGTCTCACGCCGGTCTCTGGCTGGATCTTCCGACCGTGGGTTGCGCCAAGTCCCGTTTCATCGGCGAACACGCCGAACCCGGGATGCGCCGCGGCTGCCACGTCGCCCTGCGCGACCGTCCGCCCGGCGGAAGAACGGAGATCGTCGGCAGGGTCGTCCGGACGAAGTCGGGCTGCCGCCCCGTCTACGTTTCCGTGGGACACCGCATCACGCTGGAGGAAGCCGTGCGGATCGTCCTGCGGGCGTCGCGCGGCTATCGGCTTCCCGAACCGACCCGCCGGGCCCACCTCTTCGTCAACGAACTCCGGCGCGGCGAATCCGATCCTTCCTCCGCGCGGATTTCCGCCGGGCGGGTCCCCACCGGGATTTCGTGCGGGACTCCGGCCGTCCCGACGGTATACAACCAACATGATGTCCGGCGTGCGCATCGTGCGCACGGGGAGGTTTGAATGGCACGAATCGGAGTCATCGGCGGAAGCGGTCTCTACGAAATGGACTCCATCGCGGCGGCGCGGGAGATCCGCGTGGAAACCCCCTTCGGCGCCCCTTCCGACGCCTATGTCGTCGGGAAACTCGGCGGGACCGAGGTGGCCTTCCTCGCGCGGCACGGTCGCGGGCACCGCATTCTGCCCGCGGAAATCAATCACCGCGCGAACATCTTCGGTTTCAAGAAGCTGGGGGTGGAACGGATCATCGGCGTGAGCGCCGTCGGCAGTCTGCGGGAGGACTACCGCCCGCTGGACGTCGTGGTGGTGGACCAGTATTTCGATCGCACCCGGCGCGCGACGACCTTTTTCGGGGAAGGCCTCGCCGTGCACGTCGGCTTCGCGGATCCCGTCTGCCCCGAACTCGCGCGATTCCTCGCCGACGCCGCGGATGCCTGCGGCGCGCGGGTCCATCGCGCGGGCACCTACGTCAACATGGAAGGCCCGGCCTTCTCGACCCGGGCCGAGTCCGAGTTCTATCGCCGCAACGGGTTCGACGTGATCGGCATGACGAACCTCCCCGAGGCGAAACTTTCGCGGGAGGCGGAGATCTGTTACGCGACCCTGGCGATGGTCACCGATTACGACTGCTGGAAGACGGAGGACGAGCCCGTCAGCGTCGAGCAGGTCCTGAACAACCTCCGCAGAAACGCGGAGTTGGGGCGGGAGATCGTCCGCAAGACCGTCGAAATCCTTCCCGCGGAGAGAACCTGCGCCTGCGGCAGCGCCCTCGCCGGGGCGATCATCACGCCGCGCGACCAGGTGCCGCCCGCAACCCTCAAGAAACTTCGGCCGATCGTCGGCCGGTATTTTCCGTCATCGAATCCATGATCCATACCGAGAGGAGGAGACATCATGGGCAACAACAAGTGGCTGGGTGCGGTGGCCGTCGTGGTCATCGTCGTTGCGGCTTTCCTGATCTATCGCAACGTGACGAGATCCGGAGGGAGGGGAGGTGAGTTCGACCGGGACGTCATCTGCGAAGCCTGTCACGAGGTCTTCGTGATGCCCATGCCGCTGGACGTCCAGCCGCCCGTCGTCTGCCCCAAGTGCGGGGAGAAGGCGGTGTACCCGGCCGTCCGCTGCGCCAAGTGCAAGAAGGTCTACGCCGCCCCGCCGAGCATTTCCCCCATGCCGGGGGCCTTCTCCAGGTACACCTGCCCCTATTGCGGATCCCACGAGGTGGAACCGGTGGCGCTCGCGGAGGAATGAACCGCCCGCGCGCGGTCCTTTTCCGCGTCCCGACGGAAAACGGCCCTTCGGGAGGTTTCTTCCCGAAGGGCCGTTCGATATTCCCTGCGAACCGGGCACCGGGATTACTGTGAGGATGTCGTGATGATCGTCCCCGCGCCTCCCGGGGAGGTGGCGCTGATCGTTCCCGTCGCCCCGCCTTCCTCGATCCAGGTTCCGCGCAGCTCGTATTGACTGTTGCCGCGCGTCAGGCCGAAGGTCTGGGTGACCGTTCCGCTCGAGGTGGACGTCTCCGTACGGGATCCGCTCTCCCCGGAAGACTGTCCCGTGCTGAAGGTGTTGGTGGAATTCGGCGTGATGATCACGGTGACCACCGACTGTCCCGTCGTCGAACTGCCGGTCTGGCTCTGGCTCGTGCTCACGTTGTGACCCTGGGTCGACGTCGAGGAGAAGATGTCCTGGACGGCGACGACGCTGAACACGCCGACGATCTCCACCTTCTTGCCCGAGGTGTTGTCGAATCCCTCCATGACGACCTGCGATTCCGCCACGCGCTGCGAGTTCGTGATCTGGCCGGCGCCGACCGGGACGAACGAGTTCGGCACGCCCGTCTTCCCATGATATTTCGAACCGTTGTTGTCGACCGCGTCGATCACGTTCCCGGTCTGGTGAATCGTCAGGCTCGTGATCGGGGCCCCCGTGGTGTTCGAAACGATCTTCCCCCCGCCGGCCCGCGCGTAGAAGCCGGTGAAGTTGATGTTCGCGCCCGCGGAACTGGTGTTCAGGCCGTCGTCCTGAAAATCGGACCCGCTGCACCCCGCCAACAGCGCGACGGCGAGCGCGCCGCACCCCAGGAACGAGGCTGCGAACCACCTCATCAAACCCTTCTTCGTGAAACCCTTCATAGCTTCTGTGCTCCTCGTTCAGGATTCTCGTGCGACGCTTCCGACCCCTCCCGGCTCCCGCGGGTTCGGATCATACGATCCCCGGGCCGGAGCGGTCAAATCCCTTCCCTCCGCTGCCGTTCCCGCCGTGTCTCCGGGGCGGTTTCTTCCCGCGCCGCCCCCTATTCGCCCGATCCTTCCTGCGCCGGAATCACCACCCGGTACAGGGCGGATCCCGGGAACTCCTCGGCGTCTTCCAGGGAGGTGATCACGTCGGTCGCCTCCACGGCCTCCCCGACCCCGGTCCATTCCCCCCCGATCCGCGGCGCCTTTTCCATCCGATACGTCTTGCCGGCGACGCTCTCCCAGGTCACCCGCACGCCGGGCCCCGGAACCAGGCGTTCGACGCTCCGGATCCGCAACACCGACGTCGGATCGAGAGGATTCGTCCCCGCGAGCTCTTCGAGGGCGTCCGGCAGCAGATCGCCGTCCGTGTCCGGAGAGATGCTCACCCGGTAGAACCGCGCCGGGCCCGCCGAGGGATCCAGGTACGACGTCGTCTCTCCCGCCGAGGCCTTGATGCCCGAGGCGAGCGTGTGCCACGGATCGCTCAGCCCGTCGCGGTACTCCAGCCGGTAGAACTTGCCCGGGACGCTGTTCCACGTCACCAGATACCCCCCCTCCACCGGCCCGACGTCGATGATCTTCAACACCGAGTTTGGATCGAAGGGATCGGTTCCCGCAAGGATCTCGTCGTGGTCCGAGGCCCCGTCGCCGTCGCTGTCCGTGATCAGGTCCGGCACCAGGTCGAACGAGACCGTCGTCACTTCCCCTTCCCGGACCGTCACACTGCGCAGGGGCGGCGTTTCGAAGCCGAGGCTCCGGACCGTGACGAAATGTTCTCCCGGCGCCCAGCCCGCGAGCACGCCGCTCGGCGTCTCCGCCCCGACGTCGATCCCGTCGACGTAGACCGCCGCCCCCGAGACCGGACGGGAGACCACCTCGATGGCGCCGACTTCCTCGGCGAATTCCAGCGTCACCACCTCGGTTCCCGCGGCCTCCAGTTCCACACGGGCCGGCGCCGGCATCGGTCGTCCCGGAAGCCGGGCGGTGACGAGATGTTCTCCCGGTTCGACGTCCGTCAGAACGTCGTCCGTCGTCAGGCCCGTGGACAGGCCGTCCAGAAGGATTTCCGCACCCGTTTCCGGAACGCTTCGAACCTCGATCGAGGCCGTCCCCGGACCCGCCGCAAGGCCGAAATCGATCCCGCGAACCGCCTCGCCGGCCCCGACCGTCACGCCGTTGGCGTCCGGATCCTGGACCGCCGGCCAGAGCGACGCCTGGTCGTCGTAGACCTCCGAGGCGTAGCCGGGCGCTTCCACCCGAACGTAGTAGGTCCCCGCCATCAGCGCCGTGATGCGGTAGGAACCGTCGGCCAGCGTCTCGACGTCGCCGAAGGCGCGGCCGTCCTTGCCCATCGCCGTCACCAGCGCGCCTTCGATCGGCGCGCCCGAGGCGTCGTCGGTCACAACCCCCTCGATCCGGCCCGGAACGCCGATCCGGAAATCATCGACGTACCAGCCCGCGTCGCTGTCGGCGGCGTCGCTCTGCAGAACGAACTCGAAGTAGACCGGCTGTCCGACGAAGGCGTCCAGGGAACAGGCCTTCAACCGCCATTCTTCCGTGTGGACGTCGCCGCGTTCCCGGGCCACTTCGCCCAGGTAGCTGCTGTCGGGGCGCCGGGCCACGATTCTCACCAGGTCGTTCGGCTGGAGCCGAAGCTGTTCGTAGAAGAACAGGACGGCGGATTCGTACCCGGTCAGATCGAAAACGGGCGTCCGCAGGGAGGAACTCGTGCCGTCGGTGTAATTGCCGTTCAGAACCGTTCCCCAGCACCTCGACCCCGAATGCGCCGAGAACCCCGTCACCGGGCCGGGCGAACCCCATTCCCAGTCGCCGCCCTCGGTGAAGATCCCGTCGACCTCGAAGTCGAAATAGATCTGTCCGCTGAAGAGATCCTCCGGGGTCCCGGGATCCCTGCTGAGGGAAACCTCGTCGCCGTCGTCCATCCCGTCGCCGTCGGAATCCCGGAGCAGCGGATCCGCCCCGTTGCGTCCGCCGAAGAGCATGAACGCGTTGTTCTTCTGCGACCACGTCGCCGCCGCCGCCGAAACCGCGTCGGGGGAAACGGGTGTGTTGACCTGCGTCCACGCCGTGCCGTCCCATTCCCACGTGTCCCGTCGATGGCTCGTCCGATCCTGTCCCCCGAAGAGGACCACGGCGGTCTTGCCCGCGCCGTCGAACACGTGCATCACGTGGCGGGCCCGGGGCGCCGGGCTCGGGTCCGGATACTCCGGACTGACGTTCGTCCATGCGGCCCCGTCCCAGACCCAGGTGTCGCCGAGCAGGTTTCCGTCCGCATCCCATCCGCCGAAGACCACGACGTTCGTGTTCGCGGGGTCGTACGTCATCGCGTGCCCCCACCGCGCGGGCGGCGCGTTCGTCACGTCGGCCTTCGACCAGGCCGTTCCGTCGAAGAGCAGCGTCAGTCCCCCGCCGTTCCCGTCGGTCAACAGCGCGCCGTCCGGCCCCTTCCCGCCGAAGGCCACCACGTTGCGCCTCGCGGCGTCGTACGCCGAGGCCATGCCCACGGCCCCGAGACCTTCCTGGACGCCGGTGAGATCCTGGTTCCAGGCCCGCGCCTTCACCCGGAGCCGGGTGGCCTTCACGACCTCGCTCGTGCTCGCCGGCTCGAAACCCACGAACCAGAGGGGCTCGGGCGTCGGATCCTCGGGACCCTTCGGGGGCGGCGGAATCATGATCACCGAGACGTCGTTCTCCTTCGCCCAGCCCGCCCGGTCGACCACGGCCTGGAAGGGCTTGTAGAAGTTCGCGGAGTGGACCACCACGTTGGACGGGTTCTGCGGATCCGGGACGTAGTCCGTCGCCGCGTTCTGCGGATCCAGGGTCCACATCATCAGGTCCTTCGTGAGCGTCCGCATGTTCGGAGCGCTCATCGGATCGAACGTCGGCGAGGTGTCGATGTCTTCGAGCTGGATGCGGGTCGTCATCGCGGGCCACGTATCCGGGGGCGTGTCGGTGATCACCGGGTTCCCCTCCGCCCCGTCGGTCCAGAAGGCGAAGACCCGGGCGCTCAACACGAGCGCCTTCGGTTCGACCGCCACCTTCTGGAACCGCAACCCGGTCGAATACATGGTGGCGTTGGTGGAGTTCATCTGGTCGTCGCCGCCGACCCGGACGTTCGGCTCGATCACGAAATCCAGCGCCGGCGGATCGCCTTCTCCCGCGCCGGTGTAGACGTCGTCGGTACTCTGATGGGCGTCCGGATTCGTCTCCTGGATTTCGTACCAGTTCACGTCCGGGAACCGCGGGGTCGACGCCTCGTACTGGTAGCCCGGAATCGTCCAGCCGCCGGCCACGACCATCTGTTCCAGGGACCCGTCCATGACGGCCGCCCCGTCGCTGATCCCGGCCGCCAGGTTCGGGATCGGCGGACGGGTGTCGGGCATGTCGAGTTTCTGCCAGAGCCGGCCGCTGATCTCCCAGGTGTCGCTCAACGCGATCTCTCCGTTGAACCCGCCGGCGAGAACGACGGTGTCGCGGTCTTCCGTGCCGTCGTAGACCAGGGCGTGCCACGCGCGGGGTTCCGGCCGGGGATCCTTGTTGAACTCCAGCCAGTACATCTCCCCGGCCTCCTCGTCGAGCGCGTAGAGCCAGGTGGCGTTCTTGTACTGGTTCGTGTACGGGACGAGGGCGTCGCTCGTTTCCTCGCCGTCCAGCAGGGTGTCGCCGTCGGTGTCCCGGGCGAACGGATCCGTGTTGTAGCGGTTGACCTCTTCTCCGTCGGTCAACCCGTCTTCGTCCGTATCCGGGTTCGTCGGATCCGTGCCCAGCCGGAACTCCCCGACGTTGTTGATCCCGTCGTTGTCCGCATCCGAAAGGGCGTCCGGACAGAGGGGATCGAAACCGTTGTCGAACTCGTAGCCGTCCGGCATGCCGTCGCCGTCGGTGTCGCCGACCACCGGGTCCGTGGCGTCGAACCCCTCGTTGAAGATCAGGTCGATCCCCATCAGGAAATTCGGCGGCGGGGTCAATTCAAGCCCGATCTCGTCGATCTTGTCGTTGCAGTTGTTGTCGATCTGATCGACCAGTTTCACCGGATCGTGATAGACGCCGTCGGCGCCGAGATACTCGTGGTAGTTCGTAGCGCCGTCGTGGTCCGGATCTTCCTCGGCATCGTCGCGCGTCGGATCGAGACCGACCGAGGCCGGATCGGCGATATCCCTGGCGAAATAGCTTTCCCAGCCGTCGATCATTCCGTCCCCGTCGGTGTCTTCCGAAAGAGGATCCGTGACGAAACGGTCTTCGCCCGGAACCACTTCCTCGCCGTCGCTCAACCCGTCGTTTTCCGTATCGGGATCGACGGGATTCGTGCCGTAGACCCTCACCTCCCGGTAGTCGTCCAGGCCGTCGCCGTCGCTGTCCGGATCGTTCGGGTAGGATCCGGCCCCGTATTCCTCGATGTTGACCAGCCCGTCGCCGTCGGGATCCCCGTCCGGTCCGTCGTCGCCCTCGGCGCTCGTCGGATCCAGATCGAACATCACCTCCCAGCCGTCGAGCATCCCGTCGCCGTCGGTGTCGGGATTGTTCGGGTTGGTGCCGATCGCCGCCTCTTCGGCGTTCGTCAGGCCGTCGCCGTCGAGATCGTCGCCGCCCGTCGTCGGATCCAGCGGATCCAGGCCGTTCGCGACCTCGTAGCCGTCGTCCAGCCCGTCGCCGTCGGTGTCGGGGTTCAGGGGATCGGTTGCGTAGGTGTTCACCTCGTCGCCGTCGCCGAGTCCGTCCCCGTCGCTGTCCGGGTTCTGCGGATCGGTTCCCAGCAGGTACTCCGTCAGGTTGCGCAATCCGTCGCCGTCCGGGTCGCCGTCCGGCCCGTTGTCCAGGCTCCCGCCGCCGTCGTCGTTGGGATCGAGTCCGTGGAGAATCTCCCACGGGTCCGGAAGACCGTCCGCATCACGGTCCGCCGGTTCCAGCACGAACTCGACGCCGACCGAGGAGCCGGCCTCGGCCGTGACGGTCTTCGGGGCCGGATAGAGATAGCCCAGCTCCGCCGGGTCCACCCACGCCACGTGCGCCCCAGCCTGTACCCTCGATACGGCCCCGGTCGTTGTCTGCCCCGTCGACTGGAAATCCAGATAAATCTTCGCACCCGGTTCCGGAAGGCTCAACACGGTGATCCCGCCGATGTCCTGCGGATCGCTGTCGAAGACCGCCGGGGCGATGACGCCCGGAACGATCTCCGCGGATTGCGGAAGAATCCAGGTCCGGCCGCCGCCCCCGACGCTGAGATCAAACCGGTGCACACCGGCCGCAAGATTCGTGACGACACCGATCGGACCCGGCTCCCGGCCGTCGGCAAGGACCTCGACGCGTTCGTCGGGCGCGCTCTCGACCCTCGCGGAACCGGCCGGCACGCGAAGCTCGAAGGAAACGGTCCGTCGATCCGCTTCCTGCACGTCCACCTCCCGCAACGCGGCTTCGGGATACCCGTCGGCAAGAACCGTCACCAGGTGAATCCCGGGCGCCAGATCGCGGACCGTCGCCGGCGTGGTTTCCGCCCGGAGCATCCCGTCTACGTAGACGGCCGCCCCCTCCACCGGTTCTCCGGCGTCCGTCGCGTTCACCACCAGCGTCGCCAGGGCGAATCCCTTCTGCAACCGCATGTCCCTGCCCTGCAGATCCCCGCCGGCCGGCAGCGGTACGGCGACCGCTTCGACGTCGTCCACCACGGGAAGCCCTTCGCCGGCGTAGTATCCGTCCGCGTAATCGGAGGAAACCGTCTTGAGCAGGAAATCGCCCTGCGGCAGACCGACCACGCGGAAGACGCCGTCGAGATCGGTTTTCGCCTGGGAGAAAACCGTCCCGTTCGAACCGCGCGCCTGCACGGTCACCGCCGGAATGCCTTCTCCCGGATCGAGAACGCCGTTGAAATTCCGGTCTTCGTAGACCGTTCCGCCGATGCTCCCGCCGGTGTAGACGCCGACGTCGTCCACGAACCAGCCGCGGAAGCCGTTGTTGAACTCGTCCAGCGTGCTGAAGAGGAAGCGCAGGTAGATCGTTCCGGACCCCGCGAAATCGCTGATGTCGACCACCCGTTCCTGCCAGCCGCCGGATTCGCCGGACACCCCGGACCGGACGGTCGCATAGGGGCCGGCGGCGTTCGTGCTGATCTGCACGATGCAGGTGTCGATCCGGCCCTCGGTGCGGTACCACTCCTGCCAGCGCAGGACCGCGCTCGCGGCCGACGAGAGATCGATCGGCGGCGAGATCAGGCCGTTCAGAATCCCGCGACCCGTGTCGTAGTCGCCCTCGGCCTCCACCGCGCACCACATCGCGTTCGTTCCCGTGAAGGCGTCCTCCTGCGTCACGTGCCAGAGGTCGTCCGGGAACGCCGCGTCGGGAACCGTCGTCGTCCAGCCGTCCATCCCGTCTTCGAACCCGTCGAAGAAGGCGGTTCGGAAGGTCGGTTCCGTCCCGTCGGTCGGATCCCGTCCGATGCCGACCTCGTCGCCGTCGGGGATCGTGTCGCGGTCCGTGTCGGGATCCATCGGATCCGAACCGTAGACGAGAACCTCGTCGCCGTCGGTCAACCCGTCGTCGTCCGTGTCGGGATCGACCGGATCCGTGCCCGTGTCGGCCGCCGGATCCACGAAAACGCCCGTGCCCGTCTCGACGAGATCCGACAGGCCGTCCCCGTCCGTGTCCGGGTTGAAGGGACTGGTGATCCGCACTCCCTCGTCGCAGTTCGACAGGCCGTCCCCGTCGGGATCCATCGTTCTCGTCCAGGGTTCGGTCGCCGTCGCGTCGTCGTCGGCGACGTCCGTCGGATCGAGGCCGAGATCGACCTCCTGCCCGTCGGTCAGGCAGGAATCCGGCCCGTCGCTGTGGGGGTTCGTCGGATCCGTCCCGAACTCGTACTCCCGCCGGTTTTCCAATCCGTCGCCGTCGGGATCCTCGAGGCCGTCGGCCGGCGAAAGCGGATCGAACCCGTGGTCGAGCTCCCAGCCGTCCCACATGCCGTCGCCGTCCGTATCCGGATCGAGAGGATCGGTGCCCGTGTCGGTTTCGCCCCGGTACTCGCCCGTGTTGGTCTCGTACTCGTTGAGGATCCCGTCCCCGTCGCAGTCGCCCCCCACCGGCAGGAACCGGCCGACGACCTCCGCCGTGTTCGTCTCCTCGTTCCCGTAGTAGTCCTCGGCTCGCACCACGCAGTAGTACTCGTTCGTGCACGACACCCCGGTCATCCGCACGATCCCGTTGGCGGAATCGAGGAAATTCGTCACCGGAGCGAGGAAGTCCTGTCCCCCGCCCGTTTCCGCCATGTAGACGTTGTACCGGATGTTGTAGGTCCTCGGAGGACGCAGGAAGGACGTCGAG
>CAYNBQ010000044.1:0-29865 GCA_964395275.1 uncultured Verrucomicrobiota bacterium | reverse complement strand
CGTGCCGATCGAGGCTGGCGATGGGGAAACTGTTTCCTTCTACTCGGTTACGGTCGAGCCATAGCGGCGTACGGATCGGCCGACGCCCCGCAATCGGATCCGAATCGATTCGGCGGCGCGATCAATACGTCCCCAGAAGCGACTGGCGGCGTTCCCCGGGAGACGATCCGCCGGTCCGGAAGTCGTCGACGGCGATCTGTCCGGCCCAAGTGCCCACGCCGAAGCCGCCGGCGGGATACCGATCGTATAGGGGCCGGGCGGCGAAGCCGTACATGCCGCCGCTCTGCCACGGTTCGTACAGGTTGCCGCCCATCGGATGGGTGCCGGCCGGGTAGATTCGCGAATAGATGCGGTAGGAATCGCCGCCGACGGAAAGCGTTTCCCCCGTGTCGGCGAAGCCGTTCATCCAGGAGGGTTTCGGATCGATACCGTCGTCGTGGAAGAGGTAGACGACGCCCGCCGCCGCCAGATCGAAGATGAGGATCTCGTCGCCGAGGCTCCTGGAATCCCGGCTCACGGTTCGCACGTAACAGACGCCCTGCAGGAATTCCGGAACGTCGGAATATGTTGCATCGCCCGACGAGAACGCGGGAGCGCCGTCCTGAAGATCGGGTTCGACCGTGTAACCGTTCCTGGCGACCGCCGTAATGATCGGGTCCGGGGCCGGGATGGATCCCAAGGCGAAGTCCAGCACCGGATTCGTCCCGTTCCACAGGCGGAAGGCGTCTTCGTCGAGGACGAGAGTGAGATCGTAGTCGGTCTCGTCGTCGAGTTCCGCCGGGGCGGAGACCTCCACGACCGCCTCGGCGCCGTCGAACCGCCCGATCTCCCACCGGTCTGCGACGGTGTCGAAGCCGGCGAAACGAAAGGCGCCGGTTTCCGGATCGTGGGCGAAGACGATCCAGGCCCGCCGGCTGTCGTATGTCGAGAGGGTCTGAAGGGTTGCGGACAGGACTCCGGTGCGGATCGGATCGGCTCGCGCAATGAGCGTCGAAGGCCCCGATCGGATGGCGAAGCCCCGGGCCCGGCCGTCGGCGATCCCCCACACCCCCCATCGCGAGATCCATCCGGCCGGTCGCTTGCCGTCGAAATCGTCTCGTCCTGCAAAGGACGGATCGGTTCGAAGGGCTTCTCCGATCGCCGAGGGCGGCGTCAGGTTGTCGATCTGCACGCGCAACCGTTGATCGAGCGGAAAGAGAAACTCGCCGGTGTCGACGTAGAAGGCCATGGTTCCCACGGCGCCGTCGAAATCCCCGGGGAAGGGGAAGGAAACCCTCGACCAGGATTCCACCGGGAAAGAGCCGTCGGCGTCGACCGGCTGATCGATGACGATGTCGCCCCGGGGGTCGAGTACCCGGAAATGCAGGAACGCCGACACGGGCACAAGGGTTCCGTCCTGCCGGGCCATGCGGAAGGGCAGGACGTCGAATTCGATCCGTTCGACGCCCGAGTAGTCGAGATCCGGACCATCCCATTCCACCGCAAGCGTCTGTCCGTGAAGCGCGGGTGCATCCTGAATCTCTTCCTCGGCGTAGACGGCGACGTTGTCGAAGGTCGCCGAAGACCTCCCGCAAATCAGTCCGAAATGCCCGGTCGGGTACCGGTTGTTCGGGTCCGTCCAGGTCGTCCAGAGTTCGTCGTCGATGTAGACGGAGAACGCCGGGCCACGCCCGACGATCGCGACGTGGTGAAAAACCGAGGTGTCTTCGATGACGGATGCCTCTTCGGCGACGATCTTGTCGTCATGCGTCCACAGGAAGACCCCGCCGTTTCGCCGGATGCCGAAGAGGTATCCGCTCTCGGAGTTTCCGTCCCGGGGCGTCGCGCGGCGCAGGAGAGCCCCGGCCCAGTAGGTATCGACGTCGGAGGCGTCGATGCGGACGTCGAAACGGATCTCGAAATCCGACAGCTCGCCGACCGGACCGCTTCGGCTGCCCCAGTTCCAGCGCTGGGTCTGGCGGTATTGTCCGGACGAAACCGCCCAGGCCCCCGTTCGATACGTCCATCCGTAGTCGTCGCCGTCCGAAAAATCATCGGCGAACGCCAGCGGCAGGCCGGTCAACGGCCCGAGCGCGGGGGATTCGCCGGTCGGCGGACGCACATCGGGACCGAAGCGGCTGGATTCGATCGCCTGAAAGTTCCAGCGTCCAGTGAGCCGGTTGAGGCTGAACCCGGCGAAGTCCATGCGGAGGGAGCCGACTCCGTCCGCCGCCAGGGTTCGATCCTGCCTGGCGAGCGCCGAACCGCCGCCGCCCGCGTCGCCGCGGCCGTTGGCCCTCCATCCGGCGAGCTTTTCGAAGCCGAAGGAGTCGAGGTCCGCCGCCGCGGGATCCGTTTCCACGAGGAACGACGCGGGTTCGCTGAAGTATCCCCCCCGGCCGTCGTTTCGCAATGACCGTACAGACCAGAACCACCGGCCGGCGGCGAGATCGTCGGGAACCTCCGCCGACGTTCCCGATACCGGGGAAAGGATGATGCACTGGTCTTCCGGGAAATAGTTCGCCTGGGACAGGAGGATCTCGAAAGCGTCCGCGTCCGGCTGCGCGCTCCATTCAAGGCGGGGCCGGTTCGTGCGGATTACCGCGCCTTCGGCGGGGAGCATCGGCGCCGGAGGATCGGGCATCGTCGATTCGTCGCCTTCGATGATGCGGTCGTAGAGCCCGTGCAGAAAGTCGCCGAAGGGTCGCATGACCGTCACGTACGGTTCGTCGAGCCCGTCCAGGTATCCGGCGTTCCATCGTTCGCCGTCCGGCCGGCCCGTGGCGGGTTCGTCGTAGTACTGAAACCAGTGGAGTCCCGTGATCATGTACGCGAGGCCGCCGTCGGCGGGATCCCGCCGGGAGGCGACCGAGAGGAACTCCCGGGCCACGCGGAGCGTTTCGCGGCCCCGCACGCACTGGTTCGGCGTCATCGACGATCCGTGAAGCGGGCCGACGATTCCGTCGTTGCCGATCCGGTTCCATTCGCCGATGAGGATCGGTTTGCCCGCGGCCTCGAAGACCTTCGAGAAGTAGCCGTACTGCTCCTGGAACGCCGCGGGTTCCCGGTAGCAGTTGACGACGATCATGTCGCAGTACTTCCCGGCCGCTTCCCAGACGACGCGGTTGAAGTCCTCGAACTGCGGTTCGTAGGTGCCGGGGAAGAGCCCGATGCGGTTGGAAAAGACGATATGGTTGGGATCGTACTTCCGCATCGCCGCGGTCACGGTCGAGAAGTATTTTTCGGCCGCGGCGCGCACCATCTCGACCTTGTCGGCATGAATGGCGGGATGGGCCGGGTCGTCGGGAGGAATCACCGTTTCGTTCATGAAACTGGTGGGTTCCGGTCCGTCCCAGCTCGTGTACGAGGTGCCCCAGGCGTCGTTCAGCGATTCGATCGCGCCGTACTGCGGCTTCAGGATCTCTTCGATCCAGTGGGTCTTGCCCGGGCTCCCCGGTTGATCGAAGAAGGCGGCCGCCAGGTGTTCGGTCCGGTTCGGCCGGTTGGACCAGTCGAGTTCGTTGTCGGGAAACGCGCCGATCCGCCAGGGATCGGAGGCGTGCGCGGCGAGAACCGAGGCCCGGAGGTCGGCCGTCTCGGAGAAGGTCGGTTCGTCGAAGACGTCCGCGAAATAGACCGCCGTCAGCATGCGTCCCCCGCGACTCCGATGGGTTCCGGTGATGCCGAGGTCCCGGAAGGCCTCCGGTTTCCGGATCCCCGTGCCGGACATGTCCTGGCTCCAGCAGCCGATGCTGTTCTGACCCCACGCGTCCAGCCGGGCGTGGTTGGCGTCGATCCACATTTCCTCCGGCGTACGGGAGCCGGAGGGGTCCGTGTAGCGTGCGTCCAGCGCCAGGAGGTTCGCCCTGTATCCCAGGGCGAGGGGCGACTGTCCCCAGGTGTCGCGGAATCGAATGACCGTCGATCCGATCGACAGAAGGCCGTTTCCGTCCGGGGTGATCAGCCAGTAGCGGTCCCCGACCTTTTCCGGATGGAAGAACCCCGTGACGGTCCCGCGAACCCTCGTATCGCCGCCGTAGGGATCGAGCGTCGCCTGGGCGATGCAGGCCGACAGGAAAAGGCACAGCGCGACGGGAACGGCTCGAAGACGACGATGATTCACGGGACGCATTCCTCCTCCCGGGGGGGATCCGGTTGCCGGGATCCCGAAGGACGCACAGCCCCATAGGCCGTGCGGCCGGGAAACGCAAGACGAAAGGGGGCGGCGGGCTTCCGGGAAGAGGTTCGGACGGCGCGAGCGCTTCCGCGGCGCTTTTTCCCGGGGGCTTCCTGGAGGCATCGACCGAGGGATCCTCGCGCCCGGTCCGCGGGCGGCGGATCCTCCCTCTTCCCGGATCGGCGGCGTGTGGTAGCATGACGTGTTCGATCCGATTCCGGAGAGGAAAATCGTTTGTTCGGGCCCGGTGACGGGGAAGGATGACCGGATGCGTACGGGAATGCGTCTGCGTTGGTTGGCGATCGTTGTGATTCTCATCGGACCGCTGCCGCCGGCGGCGCGGGGCGGTTCGCTCCTGCCGCCGCCGGGCCCGGTGCGGCCGACGATGAAGCCGCTCGACCAGATCGAACCGCGGACCCCGATACGGGATCTGTCGGGTTCGGAAACGAGCCTCTTCGTGATCGATGCGCCGGGGTCGTACTACCTGACCGGCGCGATCCGCGGGGAGGCGGGGAAAAACGGGATCGAGGTGAGGGCGGACAACGTGACGCTGGACCTGAACGGATTCACCCTGGAGGGGACGCCGGGGTCGCTGGACGGGATCCTCTCCGGGCCGGCAACCGACAACCTGACGGTGCGCAACGGCACGATTCACGGCTGGGGCGGGTCGGGGATCAACGCCTGGAAGAGCGTCAACTGCATCATGGAATCGCTCGTCGTCTCCCACAGCGCCGCGGCGGGGGTGATCGCGGGGAAGGGGAGCCGCATCACCGGATGCGCGGCCAACGAAAACGCCCGCACGGGGATCAGCGGCGGCATCGCCACGGTGGTCGAGCACTGCACCGCGATCGACAACGGCGAGGCGGGCATATCGATCCAGCCCCATGGAACGGTCCAGAGTTCCGTGGCGGAGTCCAACGGGGGGCGCGGGATCCAGGTCCTCGACGGAGGAGCGATCGCCGACTGCGTCGCCTCGGTCAACGGTCTGGAAGGCATCTATGCCGGGGCCGGCAGCGGGGTGCGGGACTGCATCTCGTTCGACAACGAGAGGGGGATCCTGGCCGAGGACGGATCGTCGGTGGTCGGGTGCGCCGTTCGCGAGAACAAGGCGGAGGGGATCCTGGTCTGGTCGGACTGCCGGATCGCGGGGAATCATCTCTTCGGAAACGGGAACGGGGCTTCGCCGGCGGCGGGGATTCTCGTCACGGGATCAAGGAGCCGCATCGAGGGGAACCATCTGGTCGGCAACCGCGTCGGAATCGAGGTCACGGGGACGGGGAATCTGATTCTCGGAAACAGCGCCGCGGGCAGCGGGGAGGAAGACTTCCGGTTCGGGGAGGGGAACGCCTACGGACCGATCGTGGATGCCGGATCCGGCGGCCCCATCCCGGATGCGGCTTGCGGATCGAACGTCCGGTTCTGATGATGCCGACGGAAGACCCGTCGGCGGGTCGATTCCGGCGCGGCCTTGACGCGCGGGGTTCGGCTCGGGGAACATGGGGCGCCATGAAAGGGGACGGAATCGATCGGCGCACGTTTCTCGCGCGGGGGATGAGGGCCGGTGCGGCGACGGCGTTCCTTCCGGTCGTTCTGGGGGAATCGGGACCCGCGAAAGCGGGCGGGAGGGAAATGCAACCGAACATCCTTTTCATCCTGACGGACCAGCAGCGATGGGATTCGCTGGGAGCCTACGGGAATTCCTGGGTTTCCACGCCGAACCTGGATCGTCTCGCGCGGGAGGGAACGACCTTCGACCGCGCCTACGGAACCCAGCCGGTCTGCTCGCCGTGCCGCAGCTCGATCCTGACGGGACGCTGGCCGCACAGCACGGGGGTTACCGAGAACTGCGATCCGTCCGGCCCGGCGCCGCCCCTGGGGCTGGACGAACCGATCTTTCCCGTGCTGTTGCGCCGGGCCGGCTATCGCACCGGGTACATCGGCAAGTGGCATCTGAGCCTCGTCGACGAATGGGCGAAGAAGTTCGATTTCTGGGACGGGTTTCAGACCGGGGGCGGACACTGGGTGGGGGATCGCTACAAGACCGACATCCAGACCGAGGAAGGCGCGGATTTCATTCGAGAAAACCTCGATCGTCCTTTCTGCCTTTTCATGTCCTACTACCCGCCTCACACGCCCCGCACGGCCCCCGAATCCTTCGTGCGGATCTACCGGGAAAAGGGGGTGGAGGAACCCGAGTACTACGGGATGGTGAGCAAGCTCGACGAGAACGTGGGGACGCTGGTTCGGACGCTGGAGGAACTGGACCTGCGCCGCAGGACGATCGTGATCTTCACGAGCGACCACGGCGACGTGTTCGACCGGTACTGGAACCGCCATGCCAAGCGGGTCTGTTATGACGCCGGCGCGAAGGTCCCCCTGATTTTCTCCTGTCCCGGACGGCTGCCGAGCGGCGCCCGGAGGACCGGACTCGTCAGTTCGGCCGCTCTGGCGCCGACCATTCTGGATCTCTGCGGGCTGCCGCCCGCGCCCCGGACGCAGGCCCTCTCGATCGTGCCCCTGCTGCGGAAGGAACCGCGGACGGTTCGGCGGGATCTTGTGATCGAAAACTATCCCGTCAAGCCCGATCACAGCTACGTCGAACGATGCGTGCTGAACGAACGCTGGAAACTGATCCTCGACTCCCGGCGCCCCCCCGAGCTGTACGACATGATTGCGGATCCGGAGGAGGAACGGAACCGGTTCGGAGAAGAGGGGACCGGGGGGGTCGTCTCGGAGTTGCTCGCGTCGATGGAACGATGGGCCCGGGAGACGGACGATCCGATTGCGCCGGATTTGGTCGCCATGACTCGAGGAAAGGGCGAGTCTCCCCGCCGCGCGGAGGAGAAGGCGGTGTCGGGCGGGTAAGCCCCGCGGGTCCGGGAGGTCCGGACGGATGGAAACGCATGCACCGGAGACGGTGGGAGGAACGGGATCATGGATTTCGACAAGACGGCGATTCTACCTGCGCCGCAGCGGATGGACGGAGGGGAAGGAGAATTCCTGATCACGGAATCGACGAGGATCGTTGCGGATCCGTCGTTTGCTTCCGGAGCGAGGATCCTCAGTTCCTGGATCGAGAGTTTCTGGGAACTGGCGCTGCCGGTCGACGAGATCGAACGGCCGCACCACGGCGTCGATCGGATCACGATCGGGGAAGTTTCCACGGCAAGCAAAGATTTCGGTCCGGAGGAATACGAACTGCGCGTTTCGCCGGACGGGATCGATCTCGCGGCTTCGGCTCCGGCGGGCGCGTTTCACGGGATCCAGACGCTGGAACAGCTTCTCGGCATCCCGGAGGAGAGGGAAGCCGTGCTGGCGGTCAGCCCGCGGCCGCGGATCCCGTGCGTGGTGATCCGGGATCACCCGCGTTTCGCATGGCGCGGACTGCTCCTGGATTGCTGCCGCCATTTCATGGAACCGGACTACATTCGCAGGATGATCGATCTACTGGCATACCACCGGATGAACCGGCTGCACCTTCACCTGACCGAAGACCAGGGCTGGCGGGTGGAGATCCTCCGTTATCCGCGGTTGACCGAGGTAGGCGCGTGGCGCGGCGCGGAGAGGTACGGTGGGTTCTACTCCCGGGAGGAACTGCGGAGTTTCGTGGAATACGGGGCCCAGAGGGGCGTGACGATCGTTCCGGAGATCGAGATGCCGGGACACTGCACGGCGGCCCTGGCCTCCTACCCGGAACTCTCCTGCACGGGCGGTCCGTTTGAAGTCGCCGATCGCTGGGGGATCTTCGAAGACGTCTTCTGCGCCGGGAACGACGAGGTGTTCGAGTTTCTCGAGAACGTTCTCGAGGAGGTCCTGGACATCTTTCCGTCGGAATACATTCACATCGGCGGGGACGAATGTCCCAAGACCCGATGGAAGGATTGTCCGAAGTGCCAGGACCGGATCCGCAGGGAAGGTCTGGCGGACGAGTCGGAGCTGCAGAGCTGGTTCGTGCGGCGGATCGGGGAATACCTTGCCGGGAAGGGACGGAAGATGATCGGTTGGGACGAGATCATGCAGGGCGGCCTGGCGCCGGGAGCGGTCGTGCAGGCCTGGCACGGGCACGAACCGGCGCGGCTGGCCGCGTCGGCGGGGCACGAGGCGATCGTTTCGCCGACGGCGTACTGCTACCTGGATTATCCGGCGGAAAAGACCGATCTGCGGAAGGTCCATTCCTTCGACCCGATCCCGCCGGGACTCGAGGAGGAACACCGGGGGAAGATTCTCGGGGCCGAGTGCAACATGTGGACCGAGCGCGCGCCGCAGGAAACGGTCGATGGAAAGGTCTTCCCGAGGATCTGCGCGCTGGCCGAGAAAACCTGGTCGGCCGATTCCGACTGGGACGATTTCGTCCGTCGCATGAAGATCCACTGCCGCCGGTTGCGCGGGATGGGCGTGGAACTCGGCGAGGATCCGTCTTTTTCCTGTCCCTGACCGGCGTCAGTCGCGCAGGAAGAGTTCGACGACCGGAACGACGACCGGCGGTTTGCGCACGGGCAGATCGAGCCGAAGATCGGAGACATCGCCGGTCTGTTCCGTACGCATGCGGATCTCGGAGGCGTCGTGGAGTAACTGGGCGTACTCGACCCGGTCGCCGAGTCCCGGCAGTCGGATCGTTCCGAAGGGCCACGCGAAGATGTGGAGATAAAGGCGGCCGGGCCGGGCGGTGTAACGGCAGTCCCGCGGGGCGGGCAGGGGGGCGGGGCCGCATCCGTAGATGGATCGGCCGTGCAGATCCATCCATTCGCCGATCCCCTCGAGTCGCTCGACGGCGGCGGGTTCCCAGGTGCCCCGGGCCGTCGGTCCCACGTTGAGCAGCATGTTGCCCCCCTTGGAGACGGCGTCCACGAGCATCCGCACGAGGAGATCCACGGATTTCCAGTCGCAGTTGTCCCGATCGTATCCCCAGCTCCCGTTGAAGGTCTGGCAGGCTTCCCAGAGGACCGGCTTTCCGTCGATTCGCACGGGTTCTTCCGGTTGCACCTGTTCCGGGGTCTTGAAATCGCCGCCGATTTCCAGCCGATCGTTCAGAACGATGTCCGGCTGGAGTTCCCGGACCATTCGGATCAGTTCTTCGGATCTCCAGTCGTCCCTGCCCTTGCCGCGCGCCCAGCCCCAGTCGGTCGATGAATAGGAAAAATCCATCCAGAGGATGTCGATCTTTCCGTAGCCGGTGAGCAGTTCCCTGACCTGGCCGTGGAGGTATTCGGCGTACTTGCGGATGTCCCTTCCGCTTTCGCGCCGCCGGGCCTCGGGATCGTCCCGGAGGGGGTGGAAACCGTCCAACGGGAATTCCGGATGATGCCAGTCGAGCAGGGAATGGTAGAGCCCGACGCGGAGACCCTCCGCGCGGAAGGCGTCCAGGAGCGGCCGGAGAAGATCCTTTCCTGCCGGCGTGTTCGTCGCCTTGAAATCCGTCAGGGCCGTGTCCCAGAGGCAGAATCCCTCGTGATGTTTCGAAGTGACGACCATGTATCGCATCCCGGCGCGGCGGGCGCGGCGCGCCCATTCGCCCGGATCGAAGAGATCGGGCTCGAAGAATCGGAGGTAACGTTCGTAGTCGGCGGGCGGAATGCATTCGCGGCTCTGGACCCATTCATGTCGCGCCGCCAGGCTGTAGAGCCCCCAGTGGATGAAGAGGCCGAAACGGGCCTGTTCGAACCAGGCGAGTCGGGATTCGTTGTCGTTCATGCGACGACCTCCTCCTTTCGGAACCAAATCGACCATAGCCCGAATGCAGCGGCGGATCCCACAGGAAAACCCCGCAGCGGGACTCACGGGGTTCTCGTCCCCGCCGGGAACCGGTTCGCGAGGCTGTCGGGGCGCCGCCCGGGGCTCAGCCGGCGCGGGCGGTTCGCAGGTCTATTCCACGAGGATGATCCGGTAGCTTCGGCCCCGCGGAACGTCGCCGGGTTTGACGCCTCCCATGTCCGGATCGACACCCCGGTCCGTCCAGGTCCAGGTGCCGTCCCCGTTGTCGACGAGATCGTCCCACGCGGCCCCGTCGACGGCGTCCCATGGGTCGGGTGCGAGGATGTCGTCGGTCCACTCGATTCTCGGCGACAGTCCCGGGGTGAGGGTCCACGTGAGTTCCGAATACCCGGACGATTCGTCGTAGACGATGGTGCGGATGCTCAGGGGAACGAGTCCGGTCAGCACGACGAGCTGCTCTTCGGTAAGGGGCTCGATGGATTCTCCGTACTCGTCGCGAAGGATCTCCAGGAACCGGTTGGCCAGCAGTCCGTGGGCGATCGGCGTGGGATGGATGCCGTCGGATAGGAAGAAGTGATCCAGCCGGGTCAGATCGGTCGTCTCGGGCGCCGCCTCGGCGGTGTCGATGACGACCCCCGCGACGATCAACCCGTTGGTGCGGGGTTCCTCCCACCAGGACCACAGATCGAGCAGAGGGATCCCGCGCGCCGAGGCGTCCGCCGCCAGCCAGCCGTTCAGGATCTGGATGTTGGCGCGGACATTGGCCCGTTCGTCCGGGGTGAACGTCCATCCCGGATCGAACTGATGCTGCATGTAGGGCATCGTCGACAGGTCCGGAATGTTCCCGACGACCATTCGGGTCGTGTTGCTGGGACCTCCCGAGGCGACATCGAGCCCTTCCCAGACCTGGGTCCGAACCGCCTGCAGGAGATTGTAGGCGCCGGGATGCTGCACGGGATCGGCGACCTCGGCGGCAAGCGTTCCCGGTCCGGTCCAGTCCCGGTTGAAGGAACCGATCAGCACGTCGTTCAACCCGATGATCAGCGCCCCGCAATCGAGATGACCGGCGTTGCCTTCGGCCCGGAACCCGCCCCAGGTTCCGGGCTGGGTCGGACTGCCGACCTGCGAGTAGTAGGATCCTGCGCTTCCCGCGTAGAAGATGAGATAATCGGGCGCGCCGCTGCCGAGGAAGCTCTCGCTGGTGGCCCCGCTCATCGCGAAGTTGTAGGTGTAACTGTAGCCGGTTCCGACCCGACCGCGGGGATCCCGGCTCACGGAACTGAAATCCGCCAGCGGACCGAAATCGACCAGATCGGCCCGCACGAGAAGTTCCACCCAGCTCCGGATGTCCTTCGTGGAGCCCTCGGGATCTTCCAGGCTCCATTCCTCCGTGTAGCTGTCTCCCATGGCGCCGGCCGTAATCGAGGCGGCGCGAAGCACGGGCGCGGCGACGGCGAACGCCGCCGCGGCGACGAGCGCCCGCCGGGCTATGGAGATCTCGCGGGAAAGCACGCCGAAAAATACAGCATCTTTCGTTCTCGGCAACCCGGCGGAGGCGAAAACCCTCTCCGCCGCCGGGTCGGCGTCGCCCGGCCGCCCGGGAGCGCGCGCATCCCGGTTCCTGTCGCGGCCGTCCCGACCCGTCGTCGTTCGTCGGAACGGGACCGGGATCATCCGTAGCGTTTCGAGACGTCGCCCGCGACGCGGGTCGGAATACCCAGGTGCAGGCACGTGGCGACGAGTTCGTCGAGGATATCGCCGTAGCCGATGACGATGTGGTTCGACATGTGGGTCGCCATCAGTCGATCCCGCTCGTAGCCGGGGATGTGAACGTTGGCGATCGGCCAGACGTCGGTCGTTCGCTGCAGCCGGTCCGCCACCTCTTCGGCGGGCAGGTCGAGGACCTCGCCCGTTCCGCAATCCATGCCGATCTCGCCGAACTTCTCGTAGAACCGCGCCCAGGTGATCGTCCCCGGCTTGCTCACGCCCGAGCAGGTTCCGCCGCCCAGGGGGAAGTACATCTTCGGCTGGCGGTAGACCTTCGTCTTCTTCCAACCGCCGAAATGGGCCGGCGGCGCCCCTCCGGAGATCTCGAAGACCCAGACGAACCGGCCGTCGTAATCCCGGCCCCATCGCACGTCGTGCAGGGTCGTCTCGGGCGGCACCTTCTTCTTCCGGTAGATTTCGTTCATCAGAACCTGCGGGACGCCCGCGCCGATGTCTCCCTCGTTGAAATGGACGATCGGCCGTCCCCTGTTGACGATCCTGCGCGTCTCGGGATCGACGACGTTCGGCCGGTCCGAGTTGTTCAGCATTCCCTCGGCCAGGTCGGAGGCGGGAACGACGCGAACGAGTCCGAGTTGGTAGGGGATCCCGATCGCGGCCAGGCCGTAACGGGCGCAGAATCGGGCCGCCGCGGAGTACATCTTCATCTGCGAAAGAACCTGGGAAGGCACGAGGTCTTCGAAAACATCCGTGCCCCAGTCGAACCACGTCCCCTTGCGGACGAGCCAGTTCAGGTGTTTCTGGGCCTCCTCGTCGGAGACGAGTTCCATTTCCGCAACCAGGTCGGACTGATTCAGCAGTTCCAGGGGCATGCCGATCGCCCCCAGCTTGGCCGGGTTCATGACCGCGTTGAGCATGCCCATGCAGCCCGGGTCGAGCTGTCCCATGATCCGTTTCGTGCGGAGGATGTCCTTCGCAAGCTTCTCTCCGAAACTCATGGCGCCCGCCGGGATCTTCAGGCGGGCGGCGTCCGCCAGGTGGGACGTGCTGTAGCGGATCGATCCCGTCTTTACCCAAGCGGCGAGTCGTTCCATGAACTTCGGATCGTCGGCGAATCCGTCCGACCACAATCTCGAATGCCGCACGTTCAGCCGTTCGAGCGTACCGGCGTGGTTCAGGAGCGAAACCAGACCGGGCCAGGTTCCGTCGAAGTTTCCGAGCAGCAGGATCGGCCCCTTGTGCGTCAAAAGGGGACCGCAGATCTGGTGCGAATATGCCCAGGCGCTGAGAACGATCACCACGGGCATCGTCGGATCGATGCGGGCCATGACGGCCGCCCCTTCGCTCTGACGCGTGATGAACCCGTGTTTCCGTTTGGGATCGTACTTCGGAAAGACCTCCGTCTGGACCCCCAGCTTTCGAAAGGCGGCCCGGACGGCCTTCAGGGTCTTCTCCTGCATCGGCCAGCAGACCACCCCGGCCGAATCGCGGAAATCGCCGTTGGAGATCAGACAGACTTTCTTCGGTTTGCTCATCGTGGCACTCCCTTCACAAACATCGATTTCGCGCGGCCTGCCCGGCGGCCCGGAGGGAATCGTTCCTCCGGCGGGGCCCGTGCCGCCTCGATCCCGAAAACACGGCGCAGGATAGCGCGGAACCTTCGGGAAGGTCGAGAATCCGGCGATCCGCGGCGCGACGCTTGGTTGCCGCGCATCTGCTGAACTACGAATGGAATCCCGCGACCGATCGCCCCGTGGAGACGGGGTCCTTCGAGATCGATGTCGCCTTGCCGGAGATCTGGAGAAGCCGCCGGCCGATCTGGCTGACCCCGGACGCGGGTGTCGAAACCGTGCATCCCGCCGTGGAAAGGGCGGGGGACCGGGTGCGCGTCCGGATTGCGTCGTTCCGGGTCTACGGGATTCTCGCCTGGACCGACGACGCGGAGATCGATCTGAAAACGGCATACGCGGAGGCGTTTCGGCTCGGATGGCGTGTGGCGCTGCAGAGGGGCTTGCCGTCGACATGGTGGCGTGACCTGGTGTCCGCGAGGGAACGCAGGGATCTCGGCACGCTGCGCCGGCGGGTGGAGTAGTGGGGACGAATCGTCGCCTTGCGGGAAAAAGCGGTCGCGGAAGACCTCAGCGATAGATGAGGCACTTCGCCCGTTCCCGGGCGAACACGGCGAGTTCCCGGCTCCAGGAAGCCTCGATCTCTTCCGCGCTTTTCCCCGCGCGGATCATCGGAAGGATCCTTTTGTTGCCCCAGTGGCGGGCGAAGACCTCTTCCCGCTTGAACTCGATCCTGCCGGGGTAAAGCCGTTCCAGTGTCGTCAGAAGGGTCAGGGCCGTGTGCAGGGGGCGGAAGGCGGCGGGATCCTGAAGGAGAAGCTGTACCCCTCGCAGGCGTTTGCCCCGGAAACGGAAGTAGTAGGGTTCGTAAACGATGGGACGGAACGCGATTCTCGGCAGGCGGGCCCGGTTCAGGGCATCGCAGAACTCCCCGGGATCGATGAACTCCGCGGCGATCGTTTCGAAGGGCAGGGTGTAGCCCACCCCCTCGTTCACGTTGTCGCAGACGCCGCCGATCATGCCCGTGGCGATGTACAGGTGGGCCTGCAGCGCATGAGGAATGTGGGGAGAGGTGGGGACCCATGTCAGCCCCGTTTCCTCCCAGATCATCGACCGTTTCCATCCCTTCATCGGAACGACTTCGAGCCGGCAGCCGATGCCCAGGACCCGGTTGTAGTATTGCGCCAGTTCGCCCGCGGTCATGCCGTGCGAAACCGGAACGGGACCCCACCCGATGAAACTCCGGTACGGCTTCTCGATCACCGCTCCTTCGAAGAGAAGTCCCCCGAGGGGATTGGGTCGGTCCAGGACGACGAAGGGAATGCCGGCTTCCGCAGCCGCCGTCATCGATTCCCCCAGGGTGGACGTGTAGGTGTACGTACGCGAACCGATGTCCTGGATGTCGAAGAGGAGGACGTCGATCCGTTCGAGGGTTTCCCGGGAGGGCCGGCGGCGCCTGCCGTAAAGACTCTGGACCGGGATGCCGGTGACGGCATCCCGCCCGTCGGCGACCTCTTCCCCGGCGAACGCGTCGCCGCGGATCCCATGTTCCGGGCCGTAGAGCTGGACCAGATCGACCCGCGGATCGTCCGCCAGACGGTCGGCGGTCGGAACGAGGTTCCGATCGACCCCGGAAGGGTTCGTGATCAGGCCGACCCGTTTCCCTTCGACCCGATGGATCTGTTCCTCCAGAAGGACGTCGATGCCGAGCATGATCTTTTCTCCGTATGCCGGGGACGCTGTCCCCGGGAAAACCGCCGCCAGGGAAACCCAAAGAAGGAGAGATCGTTTCATGACACCATGCTCCGGTGAAACCGCGGCGGGGTCAACCGGCGCGGGTTTCCCCGGGAGAGCCCGGGGATCTCATGCGGCGCTCCCGGTCTCCGGTTCCGCGGGGATGGCGGCCGATGAAAGATCTCCGGGACGGGATGTGAAGAATTTTCTTGAATGTGCGGATTTTCCGTGCTCTCATCAAGGAAGAGGCAAGGCTGGTTGTTCCTTCACGAGGGGCCTGATCGGGACGGCAGGGAGAGGTTCGCCTCGTTGTCGACCGATCCGGGGAGGTGGCGGAAATGAAATTCCTGATCCGTGGCGCCGGCGTTTTGTCGATCCTGCTCCTTGCGGGATGCATCCCATCGCTTCATCCGCTCTATACGGATGAGGACCTCGTGTGGAAGCCCGCCTTGCTGGGCACGTGGGCATCGTCGGACGATTCTCAGGAGACGTGGACCTTCGCGGAATCGGGGACCGGGAAGACCTACAAGGTCGTTTTCGGCACCGGGGACAGTTCCGGGGAATTCCTCGGGCGCCTGGTGCGAGTCGGCGCATTTCTCTACCTGGATCTTTACCCGGAGCCGCCGGATTGCGTGGACAATGATTTCTACTCGTTCCACCTCTGGCCGGTTCACACCTTCTACCGGGTCGAAATCGCAGAGGATGTGTTCACGTTCATTCCCCTTGACGCGGAAGAAGTGGTGGACCGGATCCGCAGGGAGAAAGGGGGACTGAAACACGAGGTCGTGAAGGCCGACGGCGACGAAGGTCTGATCATCACGGCGGCTCCGAAGGAGATTCAGGCCTTTCTTCTTGCGAACCAGACGGATCCGGATTTCTTCGTGCGTCCGACGAAATACACGCGGGTGAGGGAGGAAACGGGTTCGGACGCCTCGGGTTCCGGATCTTCGCCGGACGAGAAGGAAGAATAGCCGATCGGCGTCGGGCGCCCGGTGCGGAGGAGGGCGCGGGGGGGATCCGTCGGGGCGGAAGGCCTTCAGTCCGCGGGTCCGTCGGGCGGAGAATCGATCCGGAAACAGGTGATCCCGTCGAACACGGCGCGCGTCCGGCGGACGAGAAGCCCGAAACGGGCCGGCGGCCAGGCTCCGGGGATTTCGAGGACCTGTTTGCCGTCGACGAAAACGATCGTGCGGTCGGGCAGCCGAACCGCCCTCAGGTTGTACGACGGCCGTCCTTCGATGCGCGCATGGGCTTCGAGGACCCGAACCCGTTTTCCCGCGGGAACCTCGAACCGGATTTGAAGTCCGCGCGTCGGGACCGGTTCGAATTCCCCCCGTCCCTTCGCCGGCGTGCGCATCCGGGAAACCGGTTCCAAGGATCCTTTCTCCGTGAGAAACGAAACTCCGAACGACGCGGGCGGGGCGAAAGGCGGAGCCGGATCGAAACGAAGATCGATTCCGCGGACCCTTGCCGGCCGTTTCAGGAAGGCCTCGACTTCCCGGGTCCGGGTCGGCGGATCGCCCGACAGCAGGGCCCATTCGTAGAGCCCGCTGCTCTTCGCAGCCCGGGATGTCACGTCCAGGCGGAGGGACGTGGTCCGGATCCCGGGGAACCGAACGGTCGTGACCGGTTCGGTCCCCTCGCCGGCAGCCAGAAGAACCCAGCGGTTCCCTTTCCGGGCGGAGATGCGCCAGGACGCCGGAACGCGGCATTCTCCGCCCGTTTGCCGGTCGTCGTACCAGAAGAGTTCGCAGCCCGTGAGTGCGCGGGGGGCGTCGAGGTCGTACCGGATCCATTCCGATGTTCCTCGATTCGGCCAGAACGTGAGCTTCGGGACGGGATCGTACGACGTCTCCGGGATCCGACCGTCCGCGACCGCCTCGATCGAGTCGTCTTTCCAACAGTGCGATGCGGAGATCCTCGGACGAACATCCCTTCGGGGAGCCGGATCCCGAAGGTGAAGCCGAACCCTCCCCGGAAGCGCCGCTTCCCACGGTCCGATGAGCCGGCCGTTCCTGCGTCCCCGGACGATCAACCGGTGGTTCTTCGGATCGATTTCCGCCGCGAGATAATCCGCCGGACCGATCCAGACCGGGCAGATGCCGGCCCGACCGTCTCCCGGAGGGGTGTCGAAGGCAACCTGGGCGCTGAATTCGCCGGCGGGCACGGGATCGCCCTTCACCAGAACCCGCTCGCCGCCGGCGGCCTCGACAGAGATTCCCCGTGAATCGACGGCGGCCGCCGGAAGGCTTTCCTTCGGCTTCCTCGAGGGCACGTCCTGCCATCCCCGGATCGACGATCCGTATTCTTCCCAGCCGATCGTGTAGAGAACCCCGTCGTACGCCGCCGACGCGGCGTCAGCCAGAAGACCGGGGCGACCGGCCCCGGAGAACGGGCTTTGGAAAGGGGAATCGCGCGTCGCGCGAACGCCGTCGATCCAGAGATCGAGGCGTCCGCCGTCGTTGATCAGTCTCAGGAGGTGGAATCTCTCGAAATCGAACGTGTCGGACAGGGGGTTCGACGGCCCCCGGGTCCATTCGCCGTTCCGTCGGGTCCGCCAGAACCAGGCGCGATCGACGGGATCCAGGACGAGCCAGAGCTGGTTCTCCTCGTTCCGGTACCAGGCCACGACGCCGTAGGTCCCCCGGTTTCCCGGCAGGGAACGCACCCAGCATTCGAAGACGTAATGCGATGCCGGCGTGGTGATCGGCAGGGCGCGCGCTTCCGGATCGGGATTCTGAAGCCACGGCGCGGGAAACTGACGGGCCTCGCCTTCGAGCGTGTACCACCAGCCGCCGCGATATTCCCATCCTTCCCCGGGACGGGGCGCGATTCCATCCAGACGATGGGTTTCGAACCGGTCTGCAAACGTCGCCGGACAAGGGGCGGGTACGTATTGCGGCGGCCGGCTTCCCGTCGGACCGTCGACGAAGAGTTCGTCTCCGAAGAAATGAATCCGCTGGATCCCCTGGCAATGGGGTCCTTCGTTCCACAGGGCGAAATAGGTCAGGTACCGTTCGAATCCGTTCGGGCCGCGAACGACGTTGGGTTGCCCGAGGTTCCAGATCAGGTCGTCCGGAACCCGGTCGCGAGAGTCGAGAAGACCCACGTCGACGAACCTTTCCTCTCCGGACGGCGCCCGGGCATGGACGGCGATCGTGTGGAGGCCGGGCGTCCTCAGTCGCTCGGCGGCCTCCGGGGAAAGAGGCACGAGTCGGGGGCCGACCCGGCCCCGTCCCTGCCAGGCGGGAACCCCGTCGAGAAAGATCTCCGCCGCGCCGATCAGGCGGATCTTGAGATAGAGACGGGGAGAAGGGCGGCGATCGATCGAGAATTCCCGGCGCAACCAGATCTCGCCGCTTTTCCAGGGCGTACGCACCCGCTGAACCCCGGATCCCGGACGGGCGGGGAACCCGAATCCGCCGCGCCCTTCTTCCCATTCCGCGGGTGTTTCGAACCCGGGGAGATTCCAACCGGCCTCCGGGCCGTCGGTGGTGAACCTCCACGGCGGACCGCCGCGGGCGCCCGCTTGCAGAAGGACGGTCGAATCGTCGTCGATCCTGAATTCGTTCCGTTCCAGGACCGGCCAAGGGTATTTCGTCGTTTCGTCGAAGGCGAGGGGATCTTCGGCCACGGCGCATCCGATGGCGTAGTTTCCGTATTGCACGCCGGTATGGTTGGCCGCGTAGAGCATGTAACAGCGGTCCCGGTATCGAAAGACCTCTGGGCCTTCCACGATCGAGCCGGTGCGCGTCTCCCACGTCCCCGGGGCGGCGCCGAAGAGGGCAAGCGGTTCCCCCGAGAGACGGTCGGGCGTTTCCATCGATTGCGCCCAGATCACGTTGCCGCGATCGAACTTGACCGTGTAGAAGACCAGGGCCCCGTCTTCGTCGACGAACAGAAAGGGATCGATTTCCCCGTCGAACCGGGCGTCGACGGGCTCGATGTAGGGACCGAGAGGCCGTTCGGCGACGGCGTGGCCGATTCCGTTCCAGTAGAGGTGAAACCGACCGCCCACGTACCGGATGCAGGGGGCATGAGCTTCGTCTTCTCCCAGGCTGAAATCGTGGGGGCTTCGCCAGGATGTGGTCTTTTCGAAAACCGTCCGGGGACCGTACCAGCGGACGAGGTCGGAGGAGACGAGCATCCGCCCCGGCAGTCCGACGCCGGAAAGATAATAGTCGCCGCAATACCGCAGGATCCCGGCGTCCGCGCAACGGGCGACGGGATTATGCAGGCTGCCGGCGGAGACGCCGTATCCCTCTGCGGTGAGCATCGGGCACGCCGTCGCCCAAAGAGCGCATGCGTGGAGCGCGCCGCGGACGCCTCGTTCGGGATGCGCCCGCCGCCGGCAATGAGACGGAAACAGCCCACGGAAGATTCGTGCGGCGCCCCGGGTTTGCGGAACGGGTTCCATTGTTCATTGGCTCAGGCAGGGGGATCGGCACCGGCCTGCTCCGAGTGCATTTCCCGGATCATGCGGTGATACCATTCGTCCAGGGTGGATTCGACGAAATAGAGTCGGGTGATCGCCTCACCCGTTTCCCCGGGGGCCAGGGAATCGAACCCGGCGCCGCTGTGGATGCAGGAATACTCCATGTTCTGGAAGAGGAAAAGTGCCGGCCGGGAGACGGCCGCCACGAGGCGGCGTCCCTCCACGTCCGTGATCGCGATCCATCCCTCGAGCGTTGCCTCGGAAGTGGCTTGAAAGGCCGCGACAAAGGGGATTTCATCCCCCGGGGGTTGCCCCTGCACGCTGTAGAACTGGATCGCCGGACGGGGGCCGAAGCGCCGCGGAATTTCCACCAGCCGCCGGAAAGCGCCGTCCATGCGCACGTGGTGCCGGACACAGTCGTGATCTCGGATGGAAGGAGTGGCGCCGCAGTTGAAACAGTTGAAAGCCAGCCCGCGCTCCCAGGTTCGATCGCTCTCGTTCGTCAGGCGGATCCTCGCATCGACGGAATCTTCGTGGGGAACGATATCGATCCGGTAGGAGAGTTCGCCGGGACGGCGACCTTCGCTGCGCCATGCGCCGTCTTCCCTTTCGCGCCAGGAGGGTTTGATGAGGTTGAACCAGCAGACTCCGGCGACGTCGCCGATGGCCTCGGGGAATCCGATCCCGAAGCTCTCCCCCGGGAACGCCGGCACGTCATGAATCGTTCCAGCCATGTTGCCCGATTTCGCGGAGAAGCGGATGCGGTTCACGAGTCGATTCCTTTCGCGCAGCGGAACCCGTAGAAGATGCTTCGGTTGTTGGCGGACCCGCTCATGTTCCGGGCCGCCGGCCGAAGGTTGAAGACCGACGTCGTCAGCCAGCATCCGCCCTTGATCACCGCCGTGCCGGGGCCGAGTTCGTCCGCGCACCATTCCGCAACGTTGCCCGCCATGTCGCAGATTCCCCGCGGCGTGGCTCCGCCGGGATGGGCCCGTACAGAGACGGTGCCCGGGGGATTCCGTCGGTTCCGGTTCCAGCAGCAGGCATCGGCCATGAAGTCGTCCCCCCAGGGAAAGCGGCGTCCCCCGGTTCCCCGGGCCGCCTTTTCCCACTCCGCTTCCGTGGGGAGCCTTTTCCCTTCCCACCTGGCGAAGGCGGCGGCGTCTTCGTGGTTGACCATGACCACCGGATGGTCCAGGAGATGTCCGGGTGGTCCGGAGCCTCCCCAGTGTGCGGGCGCCGGGTGGCCGGTCGCCCGGCAGAAGAGCGCGAAGCGCCGGTTCGTCACCGGATACCGATCGATCGCGTAAGCGGGCAGATCGACTTCCCGTTCGGGGATTTCACCGTCGAACCAGCTGACGTGGAACCCGAACTGTGCGGCCAGGATACGGGCTTCCTCGGCGCTCGTTCCCATGCGAAAGCTGCCCGGCGGGATTTCGACCATTTCCAGATCCCAGGCCTCCATCTTGAATCCTCCGGAGGATTTCGCGGACCAACAGACCCCGGCCGCGGCCATGGCGGTCGTCTTGATCCATTCCCTTCGCGAGATGTGTGCCGTCAATCGATCATCCCTTCGTCATCGGCGGTTCATCGTCGTACCGCGCGGAAGATGTAATCCGCGTCGCCGTAGTCCTGCAGGTTGGGCGCGGCCAGCCATTCGGCACGGCCGTCCGCCATCAGGAGATTGCCGCCGCCCTGGTGGTAGGTCGGGCCGAATCCGCCGCCGTAGTATCTCAGGCTGTAATTGAACTGGTCCTGCGCGTTGCCGGGGGGATTCACCGTTTCAGGCGTTTCCAGGCTCCTGGGGGTGTCCATTCCGACATGCCATTCGCAGAGAAGAACGGTGGTGACCGGGTCCGTGATATCGGAGATGCGCAGCCCCACGTCGCGTTGAAAGCCGGGCGCGACGAAGAGGTTGCCCCAGCCGCCCCCGGACCAGTTCACGATGAAGGGATTGATCGAATACGACCGCGTTTCCCGATCGTCCTGCCGATGCCACCTGTCGACCGGGCATTTCAGGACGTTGCGGTTGCCGCCCATCATCGGCCGGATCAGCGTGTCCCAGGACCGTCCGCCCCAGGTCGGCGTCGCCGGATATCGTCCGTCGTAATCGTCCATGTACAGGGGAAACGCCACGCCGAGCTGCTTCAGGTTGTTCAGGCAGGCGATGCTGTTGGCCTTGCCCCGCGCCCGCTGCAGCGCGGGCAGGAGCATGGAGGCGAGGATCGCGATGATGGCGATCACCACGAGCAGTTCGATCAGGGTGAACCCTTCTTCCCGCCGACCCCGCGGCCGGCCGGAAGAGTCATCAGGCGTCGGCTCCAACGGACCTTCTCGTCGGCGGATTCCGTGATCGGCTCCCGGCATGAAACGCATCCCCCGGCGGGCTCACGGGATCTCCGTCAACCGGGAGCAGTTCGTGGTGCGGCATTTCGGACAGATCGGCATGGCCGACGGCTGGGGGATGAAACCGAAGACGGTGAGGCACTTGTTGCAGCGGTACGCGAACCCGCCGGCCTTTTCCCTGCATTTCGGACATTGCACGGGGAAGGCGACCGACTCCGTGTCGAGGGTTTCTCCCCAGATGTGATTGCATTTCGTGCAGATGAGGATTCGATCGAACCTGACGCCGGCGCTCCGATGGACGAAAAGCTGCCGTGCGCCGAGGGCGGCGGCGGCCAGCAGGATCAGGATCAACAGCCGCAGCCCGTTTCCACGCCGTTGCGGATCGGTCTTCATATCACCTCCGTGGATCGTCGATTCCGGGTCGGACCGTTCACGGGCCCGGCGCCGCCTGCGATTCGCCGGCGGGAGGATCGGAGGGCGCGGTCTCGTCGGCGGGGGACTCGCCCTCTGCGGCGGAGTCCTCTTCGGGCGGAGGCACTTCCTCGAGCCGGGAACATTTCGTCGAACCGCACGCGGGGCAGGTCGGATGGGTGAAGGGCTCGGGGACATAGGCGAAGGTCTTCCCGCATTCGTCGCACCGGTAGGCGAATCCGCCGGTCTTCTTGCCGCAGTTGGGACAGGGCGTGGGCAGTTCCATGGCCGTATCGAGGTTGGCGCCCCAGATCACGCCGCATTCGGTGCACATGAGGATCCGGTCGAATGCGATCCGGTCGGCCCGAGCCGACCGATTTACCACGTACTGTCGAATCGCAAGAGCCGCGAAGGCCAGGACGACCAGGATCAGAAGGCGCGGAACAACCTTGGATTTCAATGCGTTCATGACTCGGCAAATCTCCCTTTCCGGGGCGTCCCCCGGGGACGTTCCCGGGCTGTTGATCTCGCAACCCCGATCTTCCGTGAAACCGGAACGGGGACGGCGTCCGGCGAGGGAACGTTACCGTCGGATCGCCCGGTAGATGTAATCGTCATCGTCGAAATCGGGGATCTTGGGCGCGGGGATCCATTCTCCGTGTCCGTCCGCGAAGAGAAAAACCCCGCCGCCCTGGTGATACGTCGGGCCGTAGCCCGAGTAGTGAACGAGGCTGTAATTCCCCTGGTCCTGCGCGTTGCCCGGAGGGACGACGCTGCCCGGGGTGTCCATTCCGATATGCCATTCGCTCAACACGACAGTGGTGGAGGGATCGGTGATTTCTCCGTTCCGCAGGCCGATGTTCGGCGTATGGCCCTCAGGAACGAAGGTGTCTCCCCAGCCGCCGCCCTGGAAACAGACCACGAAGGGGTTGATCGAATAGGACCGGGTCTCCTTGTCCCGGCGCCGCTGCCACTTGTCGACGGGACACTTGAAGATGTTGCGGTTGTTTCCCGCCATCGGTCGAATCAGGGTGTCCCAACATCGATCGTTGGTCCAGGCGAGGGTCCCGGGATACCGCCCGTCGAAGTCATCGAGATACAGGGCGAAAGCCAGACCGATCTGCCGGAGGTCGTTGGTGCACGTGATCGTGTGAGCCTTGCCCCGGGCCCGTTGCAGGGCCGGCAACAGCATCGAGGCCAGGATGGCGATGATGGCGATCACCACCAGCAGCTCGATCAGCGTGAACCCGCGGCGGCGCGTCGAAAGATCCACCGATTGCATTCCCTTTCCCTCTCTTCGGACTCGTTGTCTTTTCGTTTTCCGGGCGGCCTCACCGTGCAGCGCCGATTCCTTCCCCCCGACGCCGGCTTTTCAAATCAACGTCGGATCCCGCGGAAGATGTAATCGTCGTCGTCGTAATCCGGGACGCCGGGGGAGGGGATCCGCTCGGAATGCGCATCCGCCATGAGAAACCCGCCTCCGCCCTGATGGTACGTCGGGCCGAATCCCGAGCTGTAGCAGACCAGCGCATAGTTCCCCTGGTCCTGCGCGTTGCCGGGAGGGACGACGCTTCCCATCCCCGGGGTGTCCATTCCGACGTGCCACTCGGTGACCACCACCGTGGACGACGGATCCGTCATGTCCGTGTTCCGCAGGCTGACGTTCGGCAGACATCCCGGGTTCATGTAACGCCCCATGCCGGCCGGCCAGTTGATCACGAACGGGTTGATCGAATAAGACCGGGTTATCGTGTCGCGCCGCCGCCGCCACTTGTCGACGGGACACTTGAAGACGTCGCGGTTGTTCCCGAGCATCGGCCGGATCCGGGTGTCCCACGATTCGCCGTTCCAGCACTCGACGTCGGGGTATCGCCCGTCGAAATCATCCCGGTAGAGGGCGAATCCCACGCCGATCTGTTTCAGGTTGTTGAGACATGCGACCGTGTGGGCCTTGCCGCGCGCCCGCTGCAGGGCCGGCAACAGCATCGAGGCCAGGATGGCGATGATGGCGATCACCACCAGCAGTTCGATCAGGGTGAACGCCGCGACCGACCGGGTCCGGCGCCCCCGGCATCGGATCCGTTTGTCTCCCTGCATTCTCAGCGTTCCGGTCGTCATTCCGTCGGCGGTTCCTCCGCCACGACGCGGTAGAAGAGCCGTCCCCTGCCGGCGGCCGAGGGATCGGTCCACGTCGTGGCCGTGATCGGCCATTGCTCCGCCGGGGCCGCGGGGGCCCACTCCCCGGCGCCGAGTTCGTCCCGGGTCTCCACGGTGTAGCGCATCGTGGGGCCGAGGTCTTCCCAGGCGAGGGTGACTTCGCCCGGAGCACTCCACTCGATCGATAGAATTCTTCCCAGCGGCGGTCCGACGACCACCGGCGTGCTGGGACCGTAGGGCTGTTCCGGAATCCAGCCGATGTAGTCGATGCGAATCTGGTTGCCTTCCAGCGCGTTGTCGGGGAGGTCCGTGCGCAGGGTGGAGGTGGGAACGCCCACGTCCTTCGACCAGTATCCCGGCGGATCGCTCAGGTCGTCCATCGTTCCGACGCTGTCGGTGCGGTCGGCGATCGGGATGTCCAGGGCGATCCTCTGCAGGATGCCGTCGTCGCCGTCGATGAACCCGGCGCTGTTCCGGTCGTCGAAAAAGGTGGCCCACACAACCGTTCCCGGGTCGAGCAGACGGTTGTCCAGTCCCACGACCGCGCGGGTGAAATGGCCGGCCTCCAGCCAACCCGTCATGCGGCCCTGCCACATGTAGGGATCGACGAGACCGTCCGAGCCCGGCAGCGTCGGGCGTCCGACGTCGGAGGTCGTGTAGCTCAGAAAACCGTCGGCGATCATGAAATCGGCGATGTCGTTCGTTTCGACAAGCCCCTCGTCGTCTCCGTCGTCGTTGAATTCACGCCGGTAGTCTTCCCGGATCCGGATCGTGTCGATCTCGAAGACGGTGCCGTCGTAGTAGTCGTCGTTCTCGGCGATGTTGTCCAGCGGATCGATCCGAAGCGTGTCGTTCAGCGTTCCTTCGTCCCACAACCCGTCGAGTCCCGCGCCCGGAGGCCCGGGAACGATGTCGAGTTCGTCGAGGTTCATCGGGATCAGGTAGGTTCGGAACGACGACATGAACCCCTCGAGATCGGCCCCGTGCTTCCGGATGGTCGTTCCCCAGGGGTTTCCCCAGAAGATGCCGAGATTCGGCCCCGGTTCCGCGGGGTTCTTGTAGCGTATCTCGATCACCCGATAGTAATGGGGATCGTAATCGAAGAAGTTCTGAATGAACGTGTCGGTGAAGGTATCGCCGTTCAGATTCTCGATCACGATCTGCAGCACGCCGTTCTGCACGGTCAGCGTCCCGTCGTTGACGACGTCGTCCCAGCCTTCCGCATCGCCGTCGGTCTCGAAGAGCCAGCTCTTCGAAAGGGTTACGTACAGTTCGTCTCCCTGGCTCACGGAAACCCCGTGGAACGTGTATTTCCCCCCGATCGCAGGAACGGATCCGAGGGATTGCGCCGCGCCTTCGCCTCCCGGGACCTTCCAGAGTTCGACCCAGATGCCGTCCCCCGCGGGCGCCCCGCCGCCCGTCACCGTCACGTTCGCGCCGGCGCCGATCGGCCGATCCAATTCCAGCAGAGTGGGGTAGCCCTTGTTGGGGGTGTACACGGTCGCGGCGGTCACCTCCGTCCAGGCGTTGGTTTCGTCGTAGAAGAACTCCACGACGCCCGTGCCTCCGTAGGCGATGATCTGCCCGTCGGCGATCTTGGATTGGATCCATCCGCCGGTCATGTCCCCGTTGATCAGAAGCCGACCCCGGGTGATATCGATCACGCCCGTGCCGTCGTATCCCGCCCCGGGATCGTAATCGGCGAAATCCTCGCCGAACCCGATCGATCCGGCGTGGAGGATTCCCCCGTCCAGATGGATCACGCCGCTTCCCGACGCGTTCTCCGCGACGCTGTTGAACCCGACGTGCAGGATCGCCGCCAGGAAGTAGCTTCCGCTCTTCATGTACAGCGTTCCCACCGCTCCGGGAGCGTGACCGAAACGCGCGAATCCCGTCGCGCGAACCGCACCCCCCGAGTCCACGGTCATGAATGAATCCCCCCCGACGGCCCAGCCGAGGGTGAGGATGTTCACCGCACCCACGTCCGAGCGCACGACGGGGAAGGGGCCCGGCTCGATTCCGCCCACGTCGTGGTCGATGATCACGTGATCGTTGGTTCCCGGGACGAAGTGGAGGGTGAAGGTCGTGCCGTCCACCCAGTTGGTCGCATCGCTCCAGTCGTCGCCCGGCGCATAGTAGTCGCCGGCCCAGTAAACGACCTCGGCCCCGACACCCGCAGCCAGCAGAAGTCCCGCCACGATCGCGAAAAGCTTCTTCACGTTCTCATCCTCCCCAAAGGATTGGTACTACCCCGAGGCAGTTCTTAGCATGGACCATGGGGTTCGGTCAACCGTCGCGTTCGGGCAAGCTGGGGCCGGCAGGTCTGTCGGATGAAGGAGATCCCGTTCGAAGGTCCGATCCGGGGAGTCGGACAGGGAGAAGGCGGGAACGCGGCGTGCTTGCGGAGCGTTCCCGCCTTTCGGTTCCTTTCGACTCCGGATTCTATCGGCGTCTGCGCAGGACGATCAGGCTCCCGAACCCCAGGAACAGCATCGTTGCGGGTTCCGGGACGGCCCAGACGGCCGTCAGCCCGGGATTCGGCGTGTCGTACGCCCACTCCAGCGGGAGTGCGCCGTCGCCCCCGGTGATCTTGCCCGCCGCGACCCACGCCGCCACGTCGGCGGTCCTGTCGCCGTTGAGGTACAGATACGTCCCCGCGTTTTTCTCGATGTCGATCCGGGCGTCGGCCACCCCGAACCCGAGGGCTCCGCAGTGGAGATATCCGGCGTCGATGTTGACGTAACCGGATCCGAGCCCGTCTCCGGCGTCATTGAACCCGAGCTGCAGGATATTCACCACGGCGTGGCCGCCGGCGATGTTCAACGTGCCGGACGAAGGCGCCGTTCCCTCCGCGCTCTGGCTCATGCGCATGAAGTTGGCCACGTGCAACGCGCCCCCGGCGGCGATGGTCAGTTCCGAGGTGATGCCCGAATGCCAGGACGGCGTGAGGATATCCACCGTCCCGACGTCCGTGCGGATCACCGGCATCGGGGTGAACGAATGGATGATGGCATGATCCCCGGGACCCGGAACCCCGGCCGACCAGTTCCCCGGATCGGTCCAATCCGTGGGATCGGGCGTGGCTCCCGGCTGCCAGTAGGTGACGACACCCAGCGCCGGCATGCTCAGAAGAACCGCCGCGATTCCCACGACCCAGCTTCTCTTCGGCCACGTACCCATAGACTCCTCCCTCCCCGCCGCAGTTCCTGCGGCGCTTCGCATTCCCTTCCGAATCCCCGCGGATTCGGAGAATATGGAAACCCGTTCCCCTACACCGAGGTAGCTTCTCAAGCCACCGGGGGGGTGTCAACCCGGCATCGTCGCCTTCACGGGCTTTTCTTCCGGATCCGGGGATCCGTCCCCACCGGAATCCGCCGCCGGATTCCGTTGCTACGGCGAGGTGATCCGGACGTCGTCGATCGCCCAGCCGGCGTCGACCGCCACACTGTCGCTCTTGAGGATGAACAGCAGGCGGATCGATCTCCCGGTGTACGGTCCGAGATCGATTTCCTCCAGGACCCAGGACGGCGTTTCCCCCGTCTGTTCCAGAACGGTTCCGAGAAGGGCGTCGGTACCCGCGTCCCGGATTTCCAGACGCACGAAGTCGAAGTTCGCTTCGGTCTCCACCCACGACTGGAAGGTCAGTGTCGCCCCGGTGAATCCCGTCAGGTCGATCGCCGGCGAACTCAACACGGCCACGTCGCTCCCGGCAGGGGTGCCCAGTTCATAGGGGCCGGCAAGGCCCGTCGCCCAGACGTTCGTGCCGCTCGCCGCGGCCGGGGGGCCGCCTTCCGGATAGATTTGCGGCACCCCCCATTCCCAGTTGTCGGTGGGCTCCGATCCCGCCGACCACCCGCCCGGACCGCCCTCGAAATCCTCGTCAAGAATCGTCTGAGGCGGGGGTTCCGTTTCCCAGACCACCCGGTACATCCTCCGCGCGAGGCCCGCCTCGAGGTCTTCGTACTCCTCGACGGTCAACGGCCCCGCCAGGGGAACCCATTCGCCGCCCGCCGCCGGAGCGGATTCGACAAAGTAGTAGGCGGGTTCCATCGGTTCCCAAAGAAGACGGACATGACCGGGGCCGGATCGTTCGATCGCCGCGATCCGGAACGCGGAGGGTTTCGGAACGGCCCAGACGGCCGTCAGACCCGGATTCGGCGTGTCGTAGGCCCACTCCAGTCCCATCGTTCCGTCGCCGCCCGTGATCTTGCCCGCGGCGACCCACGCGGCCACATCCGCCGTCCTGTCCCCGTTCAGAAAGAGGTACGCGCCTTCCTCGATGTCGATCCGGGCGTCGGCCACCCCGAACCCGAGATCCCCGCAATGCAGGAAGCCCGCGTCGATGTTGACATACCCCGCGCCCAGGCCGTCGCCGGCGTCATTGAAGCCAAGCTGCAGGATGTTCACCACGGCGTGGCCGCCGGTGATGTTCAGCGTTCCCACCGACGGGGCGATTCCCTCGGCGCTCTGGCTCATGCGCATGAAATGCGCCACGTAGATGTATCCCCCCTCGGCAACCGTGACCTCCGAGGTGACCCCCGAATGCCAGGCGGGCGTGAGGATGTTCACGGTCCCGACGTCGGAAGCGATCACCGGCATCGGTCCCCAGGAATGAATGACCGCGTGATCGTCGGGGCCGGGAACGCCGGGATCGTTGGTTCCCGCCAGGATCCAGTTCTCCGGGTTGGCCCATTCCGACGTGCCGCCGCCCGCGTGAACCGTGGGGTTCCAGTAGCGGATCGCTGCCGAAGCAGCGATTCCCGATAGCCAGACCGCCTGAATTATCGCTACAAGCGCCACAAGACCCGTTCTCGTCGTCTTCACGATAGCAGTCCTCCTTCTTCCGTCCGCGTACCGCAGCAGACGTCGGGCCGTCGCCCCATAACGCGGCGCCGGCATCACCTGCTTATGCTGCCCCGGCGGCGAAGGCGAGTCAACTGTCCAGCAGTATGGGAAAGCGCGGAGTGAGGCTTGACATTCGTCTTTTCCCGCGTAGGTCCCGGAGCGAAGCGGAAAGCTCGCAGAGCGGAGCAGGGCCGCCCGCCTCCATCGGAACGCAGATCCCGGCCGTCAGGTCGGAGCCGGACAGGCGTCCGGGAGCCGGCCGTCGCCTTGAAGAATCTCTTGAAGAATCTATGGATCGAACGCATTCGAATCCGGTGCTGATCGGGATGCCGGGCTCCGGGAAAAGCACCGCAGCCATGACCCTCGCGAAGAAGACGTGGCATGGACGGCGGATCCCTCTCCCTATGGGGATGTCGCCGGATCCGGGGCCGGCTCAGGCATGAGATCGAGGGCCAGTTCGCGCACATCGGTCATTCCTTCCACCCACACCCACCAGGCGGTCGCACCGTTCCAGGTTCCGGAGGCGACGGGGCGAAGGGTCGATCCCTCCGGGCGATTTCTCTCTTCGGCGATACGGTGCGCCGTTGCCTCGTCGCAGGGGCCGAGGCGGACGGAGAGCGTCGGCAACGGCCGATCGCTCTTGAGCACGAAGTTCCCCGGCTTCACAAAGCGGTAACTTACCCGTGCCCGTTCGAGGCGTCCTTGGTGAGGACCGGCGCCGTCGTGTCGGATCTTGCAGACGGCCCCTGCTGCGCCGGGAGATCTACGCAGGGCAA
>CAYNBQ010000043.1:0-30187 GCA_964395275.1 uncultured Verrucomicrobiota bacterium | reverse complement strand
CTGCAAATCCGCCCTTTCCGTCTTTTTCAAACCCAGGTTCTCAACCTTCATGAATGATCAGGGTTAGAGCACCCGCAGGTGCAATCCGCCGTCGATGCGGATCGTTTCTCCGGTGCTGTACGGCACCTCGCCGACCGCAAGCACCCGCACGACGCGGGCGACGTCCTCGGGGCGCCCCCATCGTTCCATGGGCACGAGTCCGCCGCGGATCCGCGCGTCGTACTTGCGACGGACCGGCTCCGTCATGTCCGTGCGGATGATTCCGGGCTGGACCTCGAACACCGGGATCCCTTCCGGTGCGAGACGCGCGGCGAAAAGCCGCGTCATCATCGACAGACCCGCCTTGCTGACGCAGTACTCGCCGCGTTCCGGCGACGCGATGAACGCCGAAACCGACGAGATCGTGATGATCTTCGGTTCGTAGCGGTCCGGCGCCGCCCGCCCGCGGAGTTCGCGGACCATTTCGCGCGCCACCCGCTGGGTCAGGAAATACGGCCCCTTCAGGTTGACGGACAGCACCCTGTCGAAACTCTCCTCCCCCGCCTCCAGGAGGTCGTCCCGGCGTTCGGGCGCCACTCCCGCGTTGTTCACGAGGATTTCGATCCGCCCGAAGCGTTCCAGGGCGAAGGAGACCAGCCGGTTCCGATCGTTTCGGCGGGAAACATCCGCGCGTCGAACCTCCGCCGTTCCCCCGCCCGCAAGGATCCGGCGACGCGTATCGAGGGCCGACCGCCGATCCCGAACGTAGTCGATGACAACCGGGTACCCGGCCTGCGCGAGTTCCAGGCCGATCGCGCGACCGATCCCCCGCCCCCCTCCGGTCACCAGGGCGCAACCCCCTCTCGGTGTGCCTCCGGCCGAGTTCGCCATCAGACCCGGGCGATCCGCGGCGCCCCTCCGCCGGCGGGATGAACGACGATCCGGCGTCCGCGGACATCGACCGAACGGACGCCCGACACATCTCCCTCCACGGGGATCAGAAACGAGTAGTACTCCGCGACGATCGTTTCCCGCGCCCCGATCCACCGGTAGGACGGCTGGCCGTGCAACGATCCCATCTCCACGATCCGGCGGCGGGTCATCGGGAAGGGCGTCGTGCCGTATTCCAGACCGCGGCAGTACGTCCTGCCCTTCCAGGGCGGCCCCTTCCGATCGCGGCTTTCCTCCCAGATTCCGATCCACGGGAAATCCGAGCGCCGGAAAACGTTTCCGAACAGGAGCCCCCGTTTCGGGTTCACGGCCGTGAACCAGGCCCATTCGAGCTTCGGATCGAACTGCTGCGTGAAAAAGTCTCCCGAGACGCGGTCCGGCATCGCCGGTCGCAGATCGACGCGGTTGCCGCGGATCCCGGGGCCGTCCGGCCACCGGAAGGTCGCCCCCCTCTTCAACCGGGGCCTCCGGCCGAATTCGTCCGGATAGACCTGTCCCCATCGCGCGGGCAGATCCACCATCGTGACCCCCGGCTCGAGAAACGGCGGGCCCAGGGTGACATGCTGGGTCCACATGATCGGCCGATCTTCTTTGCCCAGGTTCCTCACCGTTTCGCGCACCCGGAAGCCGTCGGCGCCGGCGGCCAGAACGACCTGTCGCGTGACCTCGATGGCCGCAACCGGCAGACGGGCCCGGTAGACCAGGCGCGCGGCCCGGGCGGTGACCTGCCGGCGGACGACCTTCCACGTCGCCACGGGCGCCTCCCCGTGGACCGACAGACCGCAGCGGGCCTCGGCCTCGCTCGGGCCTCCGAAGAGATCCAGACAGAGGTTGTGCCCCATCAGGGACGCCAGCAGGCGCGCCTCGGGCGCTCCCCCGTAGAGACGCTCGTGCCGGGCGGCCCGGTACGCCGACGGTTCCATGCCCCGCCAGGGCGGAACGAAATAGGGATTGGCGGAATCCGCGTCCTTGCGTACGAGTTCCACGATATGCCCGCCCCCGGGCACCAGGCTCATCCTGACTTTCTCGTTCGAGAGAGACAGGCTTCGCCGGCCGTGGAAGACTCCCCGATCGATTCTCGGCGCCTGCACCTTTGCGGCCACGTTCACCTCCCGGGTCCGCAGCAACGGAGGGACCCTGCAGCCGCGAGCCTATCGCCGAACGCGCCGCCTCCGCAAAGAAGAAGAAGGGGAACCCCGGAGCCCGGGAGGATCGCCGCGGGGGGGGGACCGATCCTGGCACAGAAGGTGCTAAAGAATCCGCTTGCATCCGAACAGATCCGAATCTCCGGGCCGGCCCCCCCGGGAGCAGGGTCGAGAGGTAAGCATGGCAGAGAAACCGCGAAACGATGCGTCGAAAACCGCCGAAGAAGACCGCTGGATGACGGTCAAGGATGTCGCCGGCTACCTGCAGCTGAGCACCGACACCGTCTACAAGCTCGCCCAGGAAGCCAAGATCCCGGCATGCAAGATCGTGGGAGTCTGGCGGTTCAAGCGCGAGGAGATCGACGCCTGGGTGAAACAGGGCGCCGATCTCGACGGCCTCCAGTAGGAGGCGGGCGAGTCAGAGGGGGGGAAGACCGATGCCTCCGCCGCCGGAAACGGAGCCTCCCGCCGGCGCCGATCCGTCCCGAAGGATCCTGGCGGAATCCGCCCTGCAGCTGCTTGCGCGCTGCGCCGGCGGCGTCGTTTTCCTTGATGGCGGCGGGAAACCGGTCTGGTCGAACCGCATCGTGGAAAGGCGGTGGCCCGCCCTGCTGGACGCCCTGCGCAAGGGCGAACCGATCCCCGCCCGCCGCCCGTCCGATGCCCCGGGGGCCTGTGCGCGCCTCGACCCCGAGGATCTCCCCGGGCCCCGCCCCTCCACACCGACCGAGATCGAACGCGTGTGGACCATGCCGGCCCCGAACGGGGCGGGTTATCTTCGGATCACTTTCCGCGGCCGAATCCCGGACGATCCCTGCCCTCACATCCGCGGCCTGCTCGAGGAACTGAAAGTCCTCGATCGGACCCGCACGGAGTTCATGAGCAACGTGTCTCACGAGCTGCGCACGCCTCTGAACGCCGTCATCGGCTACGCGGACCTTCTTCTCGACGGCGTCCAGGGCGATCTCAACGAACGCCAGAGGGAAACCCTCGGGTACCTGAGGGAAGCCGCCTCGGGGCTTCTCGAACTGATCTCGGATCTCCTTGCGGCGTCGCGAATCGAGTCCGGCAAGGCGGACCTGATCATCGACGCCTTTGCCCTGGATCCCCTGATCGACGGCATCCTGCGCCAGCTCCGCCCGCTCTACGAATCGAAGGGGCTCCGCGTGGTCGTGGGAATCGAGGCCGACGACACTTCGATGAGAAGCGACCGGGGCAAGTGCCGGCAGATCCTCGTCAATCTCCTTTCCAACGCGATCAAGTTCACCTCCGAAGGCGAAATCCGGCTGACGATCGCATCGGAAAGCGCCCCCGGCGGCGAAACGATGGTGCTGCGGGTTTCCGACACCGGGATCGGCATCGAGCCCGAAGACCGGGAGCGGATCTTCGAGATGTTCTACCAGGTCGACGGCAGCTCCTCCCGCGAACACGAAGGATCCGGACTCGGCCTCTACATCACGCGGCGGCTGGTGGAACTGCTCGGGGGAGAGATCTCCATGCAGAGCGAACCCGGCAGGGGCAGCACCTTTACGGTCCGTCTTCCGAAACGCCTGGACCGCGCCGCGGCGGTGCGCCACGTCGGCCGATTCGCGCCGCTTCCCGGAACAGGAGCCGGCGGATCCCCTGACGCCGGGCGTCCGGTGGTGATCCTCGTCGGATCCACCCCCGACGACGCCCGCATCCTGGCCAGCATCCTCGAGACCGAGGGCATGTCCATGATGCAGGCCGGCGATCTGGAGGAGATCCGGCGGATCTGCCGCCGACTCGAGCCGGCGGCCGTCGTCCTCGACATCTGCACCGATCCCGAACAGGCGTGGACCCTCTTCCACGAACTGAAGGCCGAACCGGTCACCGCGGAGGTTCCCCTCGTCTTCCTGACGGATTCGACCGAGGACGACTCCCGCTCGGCCCTGCACGGTCCCCTGGACCGGCGCGGGGTCGCCCGGACCCTGCGACAGTCGGGCGCCCGCGGAGAAACGCCGAAGATCCTCGTGGTCGACGACGAGGAGAGCATCCGGTTCGCCGTCGGCCAGTTTCTCCGGGACGAAGGATTCGACGTGCTCGAAGCGGGCACGGGAAACGAGGCCGTCGCACGGGCGCGGGAGGAACGGCCGGACCTGATCCTCCTGGATCTCGGTCTTCCCGACATCAGCGGATGGGACGTCATCCGGACCCTCTCCACGGACCCGGATCTCGACCCGATGCACATCCTCATCCTCACGGGCCTGGCCCTCGACAGCCGGGAGATCGAGGATCTGAACCGAATCGCGGGGGGGTTCATCCGCAAGGACGAATTCCAGCTGGACCGGCTCGTGGGCCAGATCGACGCCGTCCTGGCCGAAAAGCCCGCCCGAAGGACCCGCACGGCGCCCTCGCCGGCCCGCGAAAACGCAACGTAACGATCCGCAAGGAGGAAATCATGCCTCGCATCCTCGTCGTCGAAGACAACGAACACCTCGTACGGATCTACGGCGAACGCCTCGCCAACGAGGGGTTCGACGTCACCATCGCCGAGAACGGGATCCAGGCGGTGAATCTCACCCGCGAGATCCTTCCCGACGTGATTCTCCTGGACCTCATGCTGCCGAAGATGGACGGCTACGAAGTCCTGGTCGAACTGAAGAGCGATCCGGACATCCAGCAGATCCCCGTCGTCGTTCTCTCCAACAAGGGATGGGACGAAGACATCCGGCGGGCCCTGGCCCTGGGGGCCCGGACCTTCTATTCGAAGGGGATGACGCCGACCGGAGAAATCATCCGCGAACTGCGCGCCATCGTCGGCATGCTGAAATTCCTCGTCATCGATTCCAACCCCGCCACCTCCGGCCAGATCGAAGAGGTGGTCCGAAGCGCCGGACAGGCGTCCGCCGTCTGCCGCCTGCCGGTCGAGGCCCCCATGCGCGTCAAGCGGGACAACCCGGACGTGATCTTCGTGAATCCGAACGCCTTCGGGGCCGGGGTCCACGGGATCGCCGTCGTTCAGCGGATCAAGACGATGCCGGAGGCGCAGCGGATTCCCCTGGTCCTCTACGGGGAAAGCGACAGTCCTCCCCCCGGAATGATCGGCCCCGGGCGCGGGGACGCCTGGCTCCCCCTGCCGACCAGCCAGGGCGAACTCGCCGCGGTCCTGCAGCTCGTCCGCGGCGAACCGGCCGCCCGGTAGCGCAAGCGGCTTGCACCCCGGTCGGCGACCGTCCCATAGTAGCCCCCTTTCCATAGGGGAGTCATTGTCGTGGGCGAGTTTCTCATCAACAACCATCCTCATCCCGTCGAGGTCGAGCCTGGGACCCGGATCACCGACGCCGCTGATGCGGCCGGGATCCTCCTCAACACCCGGTGCGGAAACGTCGGAAGCTGCGGCGGCTGCGCCGTGGACCTGATCCGGGGACGATTCGATCTGGGAGGCGACCGCGGCGAAATCGAGATCCGCGACGGCAAGCGCCGCGTGCTCGGATGCCAGACCCGCATCCTCTCGACGGATTTCCGCATCTCGATCCCGGCCCGAAGCCTCGTCTCCGGCGGCGAGAAGGTCCTGACCTCCTTCGTGATGGGCCGGACCATCGAGTCGGAGCCGGCGGCCCGCAGGGTTTCCGTGGAACTGCGGCCCGTGAGCCTCGAGGATCCCGAGGCCGACCTGGAGCGGCTTCGCGACGCCCTGGCCGAACGGGGAATCGCCCCCCTGGAACCTTCCCTCGGTGCCCTGCGTCGACTGCCCCTGCTGACCCGGGAAGGCCGCCTTCGCCTGACGGCGACGGTGGCCCGTCTCCCCGGCCGCTGGATCCTCCTGGATGTCTGCGCCGCCGAGAACGCGTCCGACCTGCCGCTGCACGGCCTGGCCGTCGATATCGGCACCACCACCGTCGCAATGGCCCTGGTGGATCTCGAGACCGGCGAACTGCAAGACGCCGCTTCCTCCTACAATCAACAGGTGCAGCGATGCGACGACGTCGCATCCCGGATCGGATACTGCTCCCGTGAAGGCGGGCTCGAGGAACTGCACCGTCTGGTCGTCGTCGACACGATCAACAAGTTGATCCGGGTCCTCTCCGCGCGGCACGGACTGCGCTGCGAGGAGATCCCGAGAATGGCCGTTTCCTGCAACACCGTGATGTCGCATCTCTTCCTGGGGATTTCCCCGGAGAACATCGGGGCGATTCCCTTCAACCCCGCCGCCAATCATCCGGGCAGTTTCCGGGCGGGCGACCTCGGCATCGCCATCCATCCGGACGCGCCCGTCGATATCGTCCCGGGCATGTACGGGTACGTCGGCGGCGACATCACCTCCGACCTCTTCGTCGTCGGCGCGGCGGACGCGGAGAAGCCGGTCCTGCTGATCGACATCGGCACCAACGGCGAGATGGTCGTCGGAGACCGCAACGGGATGCTCGCCTGCGCCACCCCCGCCGGTCCCGCCTGGGAAGGCGGAGGCCTCGAGTCCGGGGTTCGCGCCGCCTGCGGCGCCGTCGAGCACGTCCGATTCGACGCCGACCTGATCCCCTCGGTGGAGGTCGTCGGAGACGCGGCCCCGAACGGCATCTGCGGATCCGCCTACCTGGATTTCATCGCCGAAGGGTTTCGTTGCGGATTGCTCAATTCCTTCGGACGGATCGAGGAGCGCTGGAAGGAGAACCATCCGCGCGTGCGCGAGATCACCGATTCCCGAGGGCAGAAGGTCTGGGCCTTCGTCCTGGTCGAGGCTTCCCGGACCGAGGACGGCGAACGCGACATCGTCGTCACCGAGGCGGACCTCAGCGAACTGCTCAAGGCCAAGGCCGCCGTTTTCGGCGGGACCCGCATCCTGCTGAAACAGGCGGGACTGGACTGCGAACGGCTCGACCGCATCTACCTGGCGGGCGGGTTCGCCCGGAACATCGACATCCGCAATGCGATCGCCATCGGCATGCTCCCGGATCTGCCCGAGGATCGTTACGTCCCCGTCGGCAACGCCTCCCTGGCGGGCGCCTGGCTGGCCCTCGTGGAGAAGGGCGCCATGCAGCGGATGGCCCGCATTGCGTCCCATCCGGACGTGGTCGAACTGAACATGGACCCGGATTTCGAAACCGAGTACGTCAACGCCCTTCTCCTGCCGAACCTGGAGGAATCGCTCTTCCCCAACGTCATGGCCGCCCGCGCCCGGTGCGTCGGCGAATAGCCGCGCGTCCGGCCGGCCCTTGATCCGCACCCCGATCGGCGTCACTATCCCCCTGCCCGTTTCCCGGGCCCCGGAGACTTCCACACATGGCCAGACGCATTCGCAAGATCGGGATCCTCACCGGAGGGGGCGATTGCCCCGGACTGAACGCCGTGATCCGCGCCGTCGCCAAGACGGCGATGAACGACTACGGATGGGAAGTCGTGGGGTTCCTCGACGGATACCGGGGACTGGTCGAAGACGATGCCCGGGAGCTTCAATACGACGACGTCTCGAACATCCTGACCCGCGGCGGGACGATCCTGGGAACCTCGAACAAGGACGATCCCTTTCACTACGTCGTGCGGACGAAACCCGAGATCGTCCGCGAAGACCGGTCCCGACAGGCCATCGCCAATCTCCGGCGGCGCGGATGCGACGCCCTGGTCTGCATCGGCGGCGACGGGACCCTGACCATCGCCGATCGGCTGGCCGCCGCAGGCGTCCGCGTCGTCGGCGTCCCGAAAACGATCGACAACGACGTCCAGGGAACCGACCGCACCTTCGGCTACGATTCGGCCATGTCGGTGGCGACGGAGGCGATCGACCGCCTGCACACCACCGCCGCATCCCACCATCGCGCCATGGTGGTCGAGGTCATGGGCCGATACGCCGGCTGGCTGGCGCTGGGCTCCGGCCTGGCCGGCGGCGGCGACATCATTCTTCTGCCGGAGATCCCCTTCGATTTCGACGCCGTCTGCCGTCGCGTCGAAGAGAGAAGCCGGCGCGGACGGCGGTTCAGCATCGTCGTCGTCGCCGAAGGCGCCCACCCGAGACAGGGCAAGCGGGTGGTCCGCGAGGTCGATCCGACCTCTCCCGACCCGATTCGCCTCGGAGGAATCGGCAAGGTGGTGGCGGACGAGATCGAGAAACGCACCGGCGTGGAATCCCGAACAACGGTTCTCGGACACCTCCAACGGGGAGGGTCCCCCACGCCCTTCGACAGGGTTCTGGCGACCCTCTTCGGAACCGCCGCGGGACGCGCCGTCGCGGAGGGAAACTTCGGCACGGTGGTCGCGCTGAGGGGCAACCGGATCGTCACCGTCGGCCTGGATCGGGTCGCCGGACGTCCCCGGACCGTGCCGCGGTCCTCTCCCATGCTGGCCGCCGCCCGATCGGTCGGAACCTCTTTCGGAAACGAAACCGACGCCGGTTGACAAGATCCCCCCGGGACCCTAGCGGTTTACTCGAACCGATCGTGATGTTCGGGAAGGGAAGGATCACCGTGGCTGCTGCAAATCAAGGCAATCGATCGGGGCGGGATTCCCTGGAGTCGCTCACCCGGCGCGATCTGGTGCGTCGGGCGGCCGAACTGGGCATCCGCGGGCGCACCCGCATGCGGAAGGCGGAACTCATCCGGGCCATCGTCCGCGCCGAGGAAACGCCGCGGCCGACCTCTCCCGCGCCGGCTTCGAGCCGGCGGAAAACGGGGTCCCGGACGCCCGGGACCGCTGCGGAAACACGCGGGAAGGCGGCGCCGGAGGCGCTCCGCACCCCGCAGACCCCGCCGGGACCGGAACACGGGGAGCGTTTCCTGGAACCGCAGCCCTACGAGACGACGACCGAACCTCCCGCCGAACCCGGGGCCGTTCGGGAACCCGAGGGCGGAATCCATCTCCTGGCGCGCGACCCGGACTGGTTGTTCGCCTGGTGGGAATACCGTCCGGGCCAGGCGAAGGCCGCCCGGGAGGCCGCGCGACGCGGCCGGCTTCAACTCCGCCTGCATCGTTTCGAAAACGGGAGATGGACCGAGGTCTTCCGTACCGCCGTGCCCGAGAACGCGCGGAACTGGTACATCCGGGCCGGAACGCCCGACGCCGGGTTCGAGGCGGAAATCGGGTACGAAGACGACCGCGGCGTTTTCCGGCTCCTCGGACGATCCCGGCGCGTAACGACGCCGCGCGCCGCACCCGGAGCGGAAGAGGAACCGCGCTTCGTCACGATCCCCTTCGATCTGCCCTTCGCCCAGCTTCTCGAATACGTGCGGCGCTACATGCCGGGCCGCCGGGATCTCGCGCGCGCCCTGTACGAGCTTCAGGAACTGGGGACCGAAGCCCCCTTCCCCAGGGCGCCCGCCCCCTCCTGGTCGGAACGACAACGCGGCGCCATGCACAGCACGTTGCCGCGTGAGGCCGGGGAACCCGGTTCGCGCGTGTCGGCCTCGGGTCGCCCCTTCTCTTCCCGCGGTCTTCGCGACCGCTGAAAACCATGCAAGGGGCCCTCTGTCTCGTCCTGCACGCGCATCTCCCCTTCGTGCGCAATCCGGAGCATTCGTACTTCCTGGAGGAGAACTGGCTCTACGAATGCGTGCTGGAGACCTATCTCCCTCTCCTCCAGCGGCTGGACCGTCTCGCGGAAGACGGCGTCCCCTTCCAGATCACCCTTACGATCACCCCGCCGCTGGGATCGATGCTCGCGGATGCCCTGCTGCAGGAACGGATGTCGCAACGGATCGCCCTGCTCGTGGAACTCGCCGACAAGGAGGTCCGACGGACCGCCCGCACGGACCCCCGCGAACACCGCGTGGCCCGATTCTACCTCGACCGGTTGAGCGGACTGCAGCGGTTGTACGAGGAGAGTTATCGCCGCGACCTGATCGGCGCTTTCCGGCGACACGCCGAGGAAGGACGCCTGGAAATCATCACCTGCGGCGCCACCCACGGTCTCCTTCCCCTTCTGCTCGAACATCCTGAAACCGTCCGCGCCCAGATCCACGTCGCCCGGGAACAGCATCGCGCCTGGTTCGGACGGGACCCCTCCGGAATCTGGCTGCCCGAATGCGCCTATACGCCCGGGCTGGAAGATTTCCTTCTCGACGAGGAAATCCGGTTCTTCGTCCTCGACAGCCACGGGCTTCTCAACGCCGCGCCGCCCCCCCGCTACGGCCTCTTCGCCCCCGTCTATACCCCGGCCGGTCCGGCCGCCTTCGGACGCGACGTGGAGACCTCCCGCCAGGTCTGGAGCGCCGATACGGGCTACCCCGGGGATCCGGTCTACCGCGATTTCTACCGGGACATCGGGTTCGATCTCCCCATGGAGATCATCGCCCCCTACATCCATCCCGACGGGATCCGGGTCGCCACCGGTCTGAAGTACCACGCCATCACCGGGAAAACGGATCACAAGGAATTCTACGATCCCGACGCCGCCCTGAACCGCGCGCGCGAACACGCGGCCCATTTCAAGTTCAACCGGGAACGCCAGGTCGAACACCTCGCGGGATTCATGGGACGCCCCCCGGTCATCGTCTCCCCCTACGACGCGGAACTCTTCGGACACTGGTGGTTCGAGGGCCCCGACTGGATCGAGGAACTCATCCGGATCTCCGCCCACCCAGGCGTCCGCTACGAGATGATTTCCCTGGCGGAAGTCCTCCGCCGGTTCCCCAGCCAGCAGATCGCCGTCCCCGCAGCCTCTTCCTGGGGCGACAAGGGCTACTGGGAGGTCTGGCTGAACGGATCGAACGACTGGATCTACCCCCTGCTGCACGGCGCCGCGGAACGGCTGATCCGGCTCGCCCGAATCCACACCGATCCGTCCGACACGGAACGACGCTGCCTGAACCAGGCGGCCCGCGAACTCCTCCTGGCCCAGAGCAGCGACTGGGCCTTCATCATGACCACCGGCACCGCCGTCGAATACGCAGCACAGCGGACCCGGACCCACATCGATCGGATGCACGCCCTGTGCGACGGCGTCGAACGGGACGACATCGACGTCCGCCTGCTGGAACGGATCGAGGCGGAAGACAATCTCTTCCCGGGGATCGATTACCGGATCTACGCCTGAACCGCCCGCTTCGCCGCCGGATCGCGCGGGAACGCCCGATTCAGCGTGCGGCCCCCGGCGGCAGGGGACGGGCCCTCACCACGGGCAGGGCCCGGACGGCGGCGGGCAGGAGCGCCCGGACCGGGGCCGCCTCCCGCGCCGGAACGCCTCGCGCGACCGGCGGTTCGAACGCCGGGACCGGCCCGGAAGATTCGATCCCGACGGCGTTTCGATAGATCTCCTCCGCATAGGGGATCAGCTCTTCGAGGTGTGCGATCCGATGCTCGTCCATCGGATGCGTCGACAGGAATTCCGGGATCCGGGCGGTCCCCTCCTCCCTCGCATGCGCCATCATGCGTCTCCAGAAGGCGAGCGCCTCCCTCGGATCGTATCCCGCCCTCGCCATGTAGATCAGCCCGATCCGATCCGCCTCGTATTCCGCCTGCCGGCTGAAGGGCAGGGAAATCGCCAACGCCGTTCCGATTCCGTAGGCCAGCATCACCAGATCGCGTTCCGACCGGTCCCTGTCCGATACCGCGCCGGAAACGGCGGAACCGGCAATCCCCAGGACGATCCCCCGGCTCATCCGTTCCGCCCCGTGCCGCGCCGCGACATGGGCGATTTCGTGACCGAGAACCGTGGCCAGACCGGCGTCGTTCTCGGCGATCGGCAACAGGCCCGTGTTCACCCCGACCTTGCCCCCGGGCAGCGCAAAGGCGTTCGGCGTGTCGTCTTCGAACAACACGAATTCCCAGTCCGCGCCCGGAATATCCGGATCCGCCACCCGCGCGATCCGCTCGCCTACGCGCCGGACCATCGCGTTCCCCTCTTCATCGCTCGAAACGGGGGTCTCCTCCTTCAGCTTCTCGAAGGCCTCCATCCCGAGCTGGATCTCCGTGGGAAAGTCGATCAGCATCAGCGATTTCCGGCCGACTTGCGGAACCGTGTAGCAGCCGCTCGCCAGCATCAGAAGCACGCAGAGGATCGTCCTCGGGCCGCGATGGAACCGTCGCTTCGCCTTTCCTCCCCTCATCTCGCCACCTCCCCGGGTCGGAAACAGACACCGTTCGCCCTCCGGGAGCATAGACGATTCGGCATGGATTCGTCTTCCCACTTTCCATCCCCGCCGGTCTTTCCATCCGTTTCGACGACTTTTCGCGGGCTCTATTCGGCCTCCCGCCTCTGCCGGCGGGCCGCGTCGCGTTCCGGGCCCGCTTGGCACGAACGATGCTCAGACCATCGGGGCAACGGGAGAAGCCCCCTGATGAACCATGGAGAACCGCCGACCGATCCTCCGGAGGACAACGCAATCCGCCGCGGCATCCGGGTGCTGCTCGTGGACGACAACCCGCACCTGGCGGAGATCGTCCGCGAAATCCTTGCCGAACTGCAGTGCGAGCTCATCGCATCCCGGAACCCGCTCATCGCCGTCGACCTCTTTCTCGACGAGCGGCCCGACCTCGTCCTGCTCGATTACCGCATGCCCGAGATGAACGGCCTGGAACTCTGCCAGGCGCTGCGCACGCTGGATCCGGATTGTCCGATGATCATGTTGACCGTTTTCGACGACCGCCGCCTGCTGGCGCAGGCCAAGGCCGCGGGAATCGACGTCTTCCTCGCAAAACCGTTTCGATCCCGGGAACTGGTCGACGCCGTCCGGGGTCTCCTCGCAAGGACGCCGTCCGCACACGTCGTCCCGATCTGATCCCGCCCGCGGGAAACATGCGAAACGCGGGTCCCGTCGTTCGATCTCGCATTCCGCCGGCGCACTCCGGAGAATAGTCGCCGTCCGGGTTTTCGACCCCCTCTTTCCGCGCAGCCGTCCCGGAGTTCAACGACTCCGCCCGCCGCCGGGAGACGGTCGATCGAGGAGGCCCGGACGGGAGGAACCGGCGTGGCATTTCTGGGAATACGCGATTCACCGGATCGCAGAAAGATCCGGCGCACCAAGCGCCTGAACTACCCTTTCCGGGTCGAACTGCCGGAAGGGCCGGAATCCTTCCAGTTCGCCGTCCTGGCCGACAGCGGCGACGGACGCCCCCCCTTCAACCCGCAGTACGCCGTCGCTCAACGGCTCGCCCTCGATTACGATCAGTTCGATTTCGTCGCCCACGCCGGAGACGTCGTTTACCAGATCGGTTCGCGAAGGTACTACGGGCCGAATTTCCTGCAGCCCTACGCCCGGTTCATCGCCAATCCCGACCTCGACAACCTCGTCTTCAACAAGCCCTTCCTCGTCGTCCCCGGCAATCACGACTACTACGACCTCAGCCGCGTCGCCCTCATTCGACGCATCCCCGTCTTCGGCACCGGCGCCGAATGGCTCGCGACCCGTTTCGCCGGCAACCTCGGGGAAGGGTCCCACGACGGACGGGTCTTCGAGGGAATCTTCATCGACGATCCCGGCGGAGCCGGATCGGGCATCCCCTCCATGCCCTACGAATGCGGCCGGCGGACCCGCCTGCCGAACCGCTACTACACCTTCCGCTACGGATGCGCTTCCTTCTTCGCCCTCGACAGCAACACCCTCGACGCCCCCAAGTCCAGGGGAGACCGCCTCAGCCGCCTGAAACGCCACCGCTTCCGGCGGGCCATGAAACAGACGGACTCCGAAATCCAGCGGCTCAGCGAATGGATCGAGGCCTGCCGGGTCGACATCGAGGACGGCCGGTTGCCCGTCGCCGAGGTCGAAGAAGAGATGGAAACACGGACCCAGTATCTCCTCGACCTCCTCTACGAACGCGCCCAGTACGAACACGCCCTGGCCGCCGACGAGGACGGCCGCGATCACGACGCCGACCAGATCGCGTGGTTGCGCGAACAACTCCGCATGGCGCCGAAAGACGACTGGAAAATCCTCATCCTCCATCATCCGCTCTACACGTTCGTCAAGACCTATTGCGAATCCCCCGACGTCGTCGGCGTCCGCGAGAACATCCGGCGGGTCCTGATCGAAGAAGGCGTCCACCTCGTCCTCGCCGCCCATTCCCACAGCTTCGAATGGGTCCGCGCCCTGAACGAGAAGGAATCCCGAATCGCCTACCTGACCGCCGGCAGCGGCGGTTCCCGCTGGATCCGGCCTTCGATCCTGCACGCCACCCAGCGCCGGCCCGACGTGGCCGACTACCGGGAACGGGCCCGCGCATGCACGCGCCTGGCCCGATCGGAGGCGTTCGCCGGTCTCGATCCCACCGGCCGGGCGCGAACGTTCAATTATCTCCATGTGCACGTGTCGCCGGAAAAGATCCGGATCGTTCCCGTGGGAATCTACTGGACGCGCACGCAGTACGGACCGGAACATCCCATGATCGTGGAACACCAGGATCCCGCGCGCGGACATCCCTTCCGCACCGTCCGGCGCAAGCTGGAAGCCGTGGAGGTCTTCCGGGACCGTCCCCCCGAGGGCCGCTGGTCGGATTGAATCGAAAAGGCCCGGCGCCTCCGGGTTCCCCGGTTCCCCCGCGGATCGGCGCTCCGTTTCCGCCGGCCGCTCAGGATCAGGGACGGGCGTTCCGCTCCGCCCCGCGGCCTGCTTCCGCCACCGCCGCCTGGAGCGACCGCCCGCACGGGTCGTCCGGACGCACCTCCAGAAGGGCGCGGACTTCCCGCTCCGCCCCGGACACATCCCCCGCGGCCAGCCTTGCCCTGCCCAGCCAGCAACGGTCCCGCAACGGATCCGGCCCCACGCGAACCGCCTCCTCGAACCAGGCAATGGCGTCGGCCGGCCGTTTCGTGACCAGATAGAGGACCCCCAGGTTGTGGTCGACGTCCGCATGATGCGGCGCAAGCTCCGCGGCCCTGCGATAGGCCGTCTCCGCCCGATCCCACCGAGCCGGCGGACGCGTGCAGGCATACGCGAGTTCGTACCACGTACGATCGTTGAACGGGTTCGCCCTCAACGCCGCTTCGTATGCCCTCCCGGCCCCCTGCCAGTCGCCCCGGTCCCGCCGGAGATGGGCGCGCCGAACCCGCAGATCGGAAACCCACGGGCACGCGACGGCCCCTGCGAACCAGGCCGCCGCAGCAGCCGTCAGGAGAACCGCAACGGCCGGGTTCCGAACGATCCGTCGCCGTGCGATCCCGCGATCGGCCCCCCACAGCCGCCCCGTCAACGCCCAGAAGAGAAAGCCGTTCGGTGGATAACGCAGGTTCACGTCGACCAGTCCGTGCAGAAGGAAGACGCACAGCGCCAGTCCGTAGGGGGCGACCCGCCTCCCCTGCCGCCGCCAGCCGACCGCCGCATACCCCAGCAGCCCGATCCAGGCCGCCGACCCGACAATCCCGCTTTCCACGAGATATTCCAGGGGTTCGTTGTGCGCATGTTGCGTGGCATTCACCGCGTGCGGCCGCCTCCGGTAGTTCTCCGTGCGGTAGAGGGGAAAGACCACCCGAAAGGACCCCGGTCCCCATCCGAACAGCGGCCGATCGGCCGCGGCCCGCAGCGCCGAGGGCCAGATCGCCGGCCGCACGTCCTCCTCGGCCAACCGGCCAATCGCACGACGCCCCGGCGCCGAAAAGGCGAGCGCGAGCGTCAGACCGATCGCCGCCAGGATCGTCGCCGTGCGAAGCCGGCGGTTCCGCAGCCGAAAGACCCCCCATCCGAACAGGACCACCGCAAGCGCCAGGAAGGCGCCCCGGGATCCGGCGACCACGATGCCCGCGATCAGCAGGGCCGTTCCCGGGATCCCGATCCGCCATCGCCCCTTTGAACCCGCCAGGACGATCGGTACCGATGCCGCGAGGTATCCCGCCAGGTAGTTCCGATTCCCGATCGTCCCCCAGGGATCCCCCCCTCCCAGCTTCTGGAGGATCGCGCCGGCCGCCATCACGCATGCCGCAACCGTCCAACCGTACCGGATCTTCGAATCGTCCTCCGTTCCGAGAAGGGAAGCCGCAAGCGCCGTTCCCAGGAGGGCGAGCCCGTTTGCGGCCGCCGCCGGAGACAGGGGCCGGAATTCCGATAGGAACGACGTTCCGATCAGGGTCAGCCCCCAGATCCCGGCCGCGATCACGCCGCCCCGGCGGAACCGGCTGCGCCCCCCCCGAAGGAAGAGGCGCGCGAGGTGAAGGAGCAACAGGAACGTCGCCAGGGCCGCCCACGGCGCCCGCACGTCGAAACGCCGCGAGGCCCAGGACGAATGCAGCAGCGCCAGCGGTTTCGCCAGGAAAGGCGTCAGAACAAGACCGGCCGCGACGAGTCGAGAGGCCCACGGCAGGCCCGCCTCGTCGCCGGCCCCGGGATTCGACGGGAACCCGGCCGCCGGACCGTCTTCGCCCTGCTCGTTCACGACGGTTTCCATGGATCTGCGTCAGGACACGAATATCCCGGCACGACCTTACACGGATTCGGAGGATCCCCGGTAGAACGGTTTCGCTCGAGCGGCCCTCGACGCACGATGTCGCCGCGCGAAGCTCCCGGTCGGTGCGCCGTGGTCGCGGCCGTCCCGCCGCGCGAAACCGGACGAAGGCGGCATCTCACCCCGCGCGGCGATCCGCCCCCGGGAGCCGGGCGGGAGTCGCGGAACCGGCCTTCCTCCGCAGGAAAAGCCGGTCGTCCGCGAAAAGCCGAAGAAAAAAGGCGGGGGACCCGGTTGGGTCCCCCGCCGAACCGTCGAAACGGAATGCCGCCGATTCAGCGGCGCTCAGCAACGTTACGGCTGCTGTTTCGGATTCAGCTTGGACTGGGCGACGTCTTTGAGCCAACGACCCCGCGTGTCCTTGCCGACGTACTTGGTGCCGCTGACCTTGGAAACATGGCCGTCGACGTACGCGACGTTCACGCCGTCCTGGCCATGGTTGAGGGTCAGGTTCGCCGTCTTGCGATCCTGGTAGAAGTTCCGGTCGCCGGCCACGGGGCTGTCGGGATCCGCCGTCTCGGTGAATCCGTCGACGAACGCGTAGCTGCCCATCTCATCCGAGGTGTTCCAGGGGGCCGCCGTCTCCGTCGATCCCTGCGTCTGGCTGGGGCTGTCCGGCTCCGGATCCGAGGAACTCGGGCAGACAAAGGACTTCAGCGCCGAGAGGTAGTCGGGGTAGAGAAGCCCGAGGACGCGCGTTCCGTCGTTCGCCTCGGTCATGTCGACCTCGGGAAACCGCTCGTCGTAGTCCGAAGAATACAGATGCAGCGCAAGACCGATCTGCTTCAGGTTGTTGACGCACGCAATGGCACGAGCTTTCTCACGGGCCTTGGCCAGCGCGGGAAGCAGCATACCCGCCAGAATCGCGATGATCGCGATCACCACGAGGAGCTCAATCAGTGTGAAACCCCTCACCTTGCATTTCTGAAAGACTCCTCTCATCTCGCCCTCCGTTCGTTGACTCTCCGAGTCTGATTTTTCGACGGATCCTCGGCTCATCTTCGATCCGTCCAGCGGTCTTCCCGCCTCCAAATCCGTTGCCGGCCGGCCCACCCGGACCTTCGGCCTTTTCGAGCACTGGGTATCGTAGCAGGCGGGATCCGCGCTGTTAAGCACCCCGGGGTGGGCGCCCTTTTCCCCCGGGAAGGAGGGCTCCCGACGCCGCCGTCCGTCAACACTCCTCGAACGGGCTTCGATCCCGCTTCCCGGTCCCCTTCCTGTTATGATCCCGCCGATTCGCACGAACGATCGCCCGTGCGATCGAGCCGATTCTCAATCCGCCATGAACCCCGATCTCTTCGACTACGATCTTCCCCGGGAACTGATCGCCCAGGAGCCTGCGGACCGGCGCGACGCGTCGCGCATGTTGCTGCTTGACCGTCGTTCGGGAACCGTGTCCCACGACCGCTTCGCCCGGTTCCCGGAACTCCTCCGCGAAGACGATCTTCTCGTGCTGAACGATACGCGCGTGCTGCCCGCCCGGTTGCGGACCCGCCGCGAACGCACGAACGCACGGGTCGAGTTCCTCGCCCTGCACCCCTCGGGCGACGACACCTGGATCTGCCTCGCGCGCCCTGCCCGCCGGGCGCGCCCCGGGGAAACCTACCTCTGCGAAACCTCGTCCGGACACCGCCTGGAGGTCCTCGATCGGGTTGCGGAAGGCGGGGTCCGCGTGCGCGCCCTTCCCCCGAACGATTTCCCGGAACTTCTCGAGGCAGCAGGCGAGATCCCCCTGCCGCCCTACATCGAACGGGAAACCGGCGATCCGCGGCTCCAATCGCTCGATCGGACACGCTATCAGACCGTTTTCGCCCGCACCTCCGGCGCCGTGGCCGCCCCGACCGCGGGACTGCATTTCACCGGGGAAATCCTGCGGCGCATCCGGGAACGCGGCGTCGAGATCCGCCGGATCACCCTCCACGTCGGCCCGGGCACCTTCCGTCCGGTCCGCGTCTCCCGCATCGAGGAACACCGCATGCACCGGGAACCGTACGTCATTCCCGAATCCACCGCGGCGGCCGTCAACACCGCCCTCGATCAACGGCGACGGATCGTGGCCGTCGGAACGACCGTCGTCCGCACCCTCGAGGCGTCCGCCCTGAAGGGGGACGGCAGGGTCCTCGCTGAAACGTCGTCCACCGATCTCTTCATCCGTCCCCCGTACCGATTCCGCGTGGTCGGCGCGCTGCTGACCAATTTCCATCTCCCCAGGTCGACCCTCCTGATGCTCGTCAGCGCCTTCGCCGGCCGGGAACACGTCCTGGCCGCCTACCGGGAAGCCGTTCGGGAACGGTACCGGTTCTACAGCTACGGCGATTGCATGTTCGTCTCCTGAACGGTTCGCCCCCCCGTCCCGGATCCTCGACCTCGGGAGAGGATCCGAATTATCCTCGCAATCATGGATGGATCGTCCCCTCGCAGGCCGTGGACCCTCGTCCACGTGGCCATGTCCGCCGACGGCAAGATCTCCGCGGCCGAGCGGAGCCCCGCCCGTTTCGGGAGCCGGGAAGATCGCCGGCGCCTTCCGATCGTCCGCGCCGCCGCCGACGTCGTGCTCGTCGGCGCCCGAACCTTCGCCGTGGAACGCAGCCGGATGGGGATTCCCAACGCGGCCCTGCGGCGGTGGCGGCGCGACCGCGGCATGTCCCCGGAACCCCTCCGCGCCGTGCTCAGCCCCCGGCTGAACCTGCCCACGGATCACCCTCTCCTGCGGGATCCCGGCAAGGGACCTCGACCGGACCTGATCGTTTTCACGAGCCGCCATGCCCCCGCCCGGCGACGTGCCGCCCTCGAAAAGCTGGCCGGCGTCGTCGTTTACCCCGGGACCGGACTTCCCGATCCCCTCTGGATCGGCCGTTTCCTGCGGTCCCGCCTGGGAACGAAACGCCTCCTGCTCGAAGGAGGGGGAATGCTCAACTCCCTCTTCTTCGAAGCGGGCGCCGTGGACGAACTCTTCATGACCCTCTGCCCGCTCCTCGTCGGCGGGTCGGAGGCCGCCACTCCCTTCGACGGGAACGGATTCCGGAACGACGAAATCCGAAAGGGGCGGCTCCTGGAACTCCGCCGCAGGGGAAACGAACTCTACCTGCGGTACCGGTTCCCGGCCTCGACGCCTCCCTGCTGCCGGGGGTTGGATCCGCCCTTTCCGGCGGAAGGGAGGAGATCTTGACCCCCGGATCGACTCCCCGTAGCGTCGGATCCATGAGCAAACAGACGTTCCACGGACGGGGTTCGATCGCCCTCGCGGTGGGGGGATGCTGTCTCGCCTTGCTCGCCGGATGCATCTCGAGCCGGCCGGTGCCCACGAAGCAGATGTTCTCCAGCATCCGCATCCATGTGGAGGCGGATCCCGCCCTGGAACCGAAAAACCAGATCGAACTGCCCATCGCCGGCGGACGGACGATCCGCGTCTACCGGTCCGCCGAGATCACCGAATACGACATCGCAAGCCATCGGATCCTGCGGCTGCCCGACGGATCGACCGCCCTGGAACTCGTCCTCACCGAGGAGGGCGCCGAGATCCTCGAAGGACTCACCGCCCGGCATATCGGCGAACGTCTCGTGCTCGTCGTGAACGACCAGGTGGTCGCCGTCATGCCGATCCGGGGACCGATCCGCGGCGGCAGGCTCCTGCTGCGATCGAACTAGTCGGAAACGCCCGAACGCGCCATGAACGATCCCACCCCGCAATTCGAAGATTTCACCGCCACCGAACTCTATTGCCCGAAGTGCCGCAGGGCCCAGCCCGTGCGCTCCCGGATCCTCCTCGCCCTGCCCGACGGGGATCTCCACGAATTCCTCTGCGCCGTCTGCGGGGAATCGCTCGCCACCCGCAAGACCTCCGTGCCGATCCCCCCCGTGCGTACCGATGCAACGCCCCTCCGCCGGCGCCGTCCCCCCGCGGGATCCCCTCTGCGGCGCTGATCCCGGTTTCCGCATGGCCCCGGGACCCCAAGCAGCTTCGCGCGGGAAGGCGTTCGACAATTCGGTTCTTTTCTGGATCCTCGGCGTTTCCCTGGCGGTCCAGACCGCCTTCGTCGTCTTTTCTCCCCTCTTCAACCTCATCCGGAACGACGACGCCTTCTACTTCTTCACCATCGCGCGGAACTTCCCGGCGACCCGAACCTGGTCGTTCGACGGAATCGAACCGACCAACGGCGTCCAACCCCTCTGGGCCGCCCTGCTCTGCCTCCTCCGGTTCCTCACCCTACCGTGGCTGCAGGGTCCCGACCCCCTGCTGCGGTCCTTTCTCCTCCTGGCCGTGGCCCTCAACATCCTCTCCGGAATGCTCTTCGTCCGTCTCGTCGAACGAACGTGGGACCGCCGAACGGCCCTGGGGATCGGTCTGATCTGGTTGCTCGGACCTTTCGTCCTTTTCCGCCAGACGCAGGGAACCGAGAGCAGCCTCAACGCCTTCGTCCTGCTCGGCATCCTGTTCTTCCTCGCGCGCAACCCGACCCGGGAAGATTCCGCCCTCCCTTCCCTCCTCGTCCTCGGACTCCTCCTGGGAATCGGGTTCCTCGCCCGACTCGACAACGCCCTCCTCGCCCTCGTCGTGGGCGTCGCGCTCGTGCTCCGCGAATGGCGTCGGCCCGGACGATGGGTCCCGCGCGCCGCCGCCCTCTCGACCGGGTTCCTCGCCGCCGCCGGCCCGTACCTCTTCTACAACCTCAGGTCTTTCGGCCGTCTTTTCCCGGTCAGCGGAACCGTGAAACTCCACAAGTCCGCGCTCGCCTACGCCGACGCCGGCGGGTTCTTCTCCCCCGGAGCCGTCCTCCTGGTCCTCTCCGCGGGCGCGAAGGCCGGCAAGAAGATTCTCAACTCCGTCCTCGGCAAGGGGGTCTACACGGTCGCGACCCTGGCCGCCGACCGGACGGCCGTCGTCCAGGTCGTCCTCGCCCTGTTCCTGCTCGTCGTCGTGATCGCGTTGCTCCGGGAACGTCCCGTGCGACGCGCGTTCGCCGGTTCCCTGCAGACCTTCCACCGGCGGATCCCGTTTTTCCTTCCTTTCGTCATCCTGCATTTCGCGGTCAGCGTCGTCCTCTACCCGAAGGAGATGGGCTACGCGGGCCCGGACTGGTGGATGATCCCCGAATACGTCGCCGTCTTCCTCGCCCTCGGCGCGTTCCTGGCGGCCGTCCTGCGCCACGGACGGCGGCCGATCCCGAAATCCCTCTTCGTCGGATTCGTCGCCGTCAACATGCTCCTCGCCGACGGTTTCGTCCTCCTGCGCAGGGATCTCTACCCGGATTCGCGCTTCAGCTTCGTGCAACAGGCCAAGGTCGACGCCGCGCGATGGATCAACCGGAACCTTCCGCTGGACACCATTGTCGGTTCCTGGAACGCGGGAATCCTCGCCTACTTCTGCGAGCGTCCGGTCGTGAACCTCGACGGGCTGGCCAACAACTTCGAGTTCCTGGAATACCTGCGCGAAAACCGCGTCTACGACTACGTACTGGACCGGAAGATCCGGTTCGTCGCCGATTACGACGCCGGTCCCCCGCCCGGTCCGCATTCGCCGTTCCTCGGCATGGTCCCCGTCGAACGCGTCGTCTACGACGCCCCGGTCCCGGGCTACGATTTCCGCTTCTACATCGCCGAGGTGCGCTGCCCGGAGGATTCCCCGCCGGGCGCCGGAAGCGGAGTTTCCACATCGTCCCCGGGAGGCGCCCCGTCCGGCCGGATCGCCGGATCCATGACCTCCACCGACTTCTCGAGACTTTCTTCCTGATCCCGCGGGCCCAGCAGCCGGATCAGGGCGTAGCGATAATCCCGGCGTTCGAATTCGGCGATCACCTCGCACCGGTACCGCTTGCAGATCTCGTTGCAGAGACTGTCGAGATGCTCGTCCGCGACGTTGCACCAGTAGTTGTAGTGGAAATAGACCCCCCCGGAGAACCGTTCCAGGTACCACTGGATCCGACCCGGATCCACGTCGGCGAAATAGAGTTGCGCCGCGTTCTTCCCCCAGAGCAGGAACATGTTCGGGTTGTGGGTCAGAACGATCGAATCCGGCGGCATCATCGCCGCGAATTCCCGCGCCCGGTTCACGTCTTCCCGGGCCTCCCACGCCTCTTCCTCCTCGGCCCGGACCGCCGGCAACACCTGCGTGAACGCCCCGAAGAGAACCGCCGCCGCGGCCGCCGTCGAGGCCGCCCGCCCCACCCCGAACCGCGTCAGCCCTCCGGCCAGCCAGGCCGCTCCGTATCCGGCGAGGATGGCCAGCGGCGCCGCCGAGATCAGCGCGAAACGGTCGTCGTTGCCGTAGGCGAAACTGCCCGCGTAGAAGAAGAGGAAAACCCCGAAGCTCATCGCGAACCAGAAGGCCACGACCAGCCTGCGGGAACGCCGCCCCCGGACTCCCAGGGCGAAGATCGCCAGCGCCGTGAAGAGCACCGGGTATTCCGCGTTCTTCACCAGGTAGCCGAAGTTCGGGCCCATCGTCTGCTTCAGGATGTCCAGGCCGAACCGGGCCGAGGCGGTTTCCGCCCCCCAGGGTTCGGTGCGGACCACCCAGAGATGCGCCAGGTGCGGGATCAGCAGGGCGAAAATCGCCGCCCCCGCCCAGTAGATCCGCGTCCGCAGGAATTCCTCCGGGGCCATCACGAGCACCAGGAGAAGCGCGAGCGGCAACAGGAGCATCGATTCCGGCCGGAACTGCACGCCGAACGCCAGGGCGGCCACGGCGAAGAAAAGACTCCCGTTCGTCCGCAACCGAACGAACAGCAACACCGCCGCCACCGCCACCAGCGCGAAGGTCATCGTCGAGGGTTCCGCCGCCGCGGTGTTGGACCACATGATCGTCTGCGGCGTGAAAACATGAACCAGCGCCGCCGCCACGGCCGCGCTCCAGTCGTCGAAAAGCAGCCAGGACACCGCGAAAACCAGCAACGCGGACAACGGGAACAGAATGTTGTTCAGGTTCATGCCCGCCCATTCGGAAACCCCGAAGAGGCGGAAGACCAGGCTCACAAGGTACGGGTAGCCGTTGGGTTGCTTGTTGTACTGGCCGTCGACGATCTTGTACTCGCCGTACTCGGCGCGGCCGTCGTCGCAGGAGATCGCCCTGCGCGCATAGGCCATCGACTGGCCGATGTTCATGTAGATGTGCTCGTCGTAGTAGATGCGGAATTCGCGCGGCGCCGCGTACCGCGTCAGCACGAACGCCGCCAGGGCCGCGCCGGCCACCGCCCGGAGAGCGCCCCGCGGAATCCCCGCGAAGAGGCCCCGGGCCGATACGAAAACCCACGCCGCCCCGGCCAGCAGAAGAGCGAAGACCAGTTCCAGATCGAGCAGCGAAAGCCTCGGGAGCTGGCGCTGGCGCACGATGCCCGGATCGACGTGCCGCAGCCACCCGACCAGGATCCCGAGCAGCGCCACGTAGGCGAGAAAACAGAGCCCCGATGTCACCAGCGGATCCTGCCGCCGGCCCTCGGTTCCGGATCCGGAAGATCCCCCCTGCATCGCATCCCTCATCCCGGAATCGGCTCCGCCACGGTCCCCCGGAGCGGGCAGCGAGGTTCTTCCGCCGCGGTCCGGGTCACCAGGTGATCCCCCATCACCAGGGCCCGCACGTCCGTCCGCAGGAAGGTCTCCACCGCGTCGGCCGGGCTGCAGACGACCGGGTCTCCGTGGATGTTGTAGCTCGTGTTGAGGACGGCTCCGAATCCGGTGCGCTCCTTCACCTTCTCGATCAACCGGCGGTACGGCGTCCGCTCGTCCCGCAGGATCTGGGGACGGCAGGAACCGTCGACGTTGATCACCGCGCGCATCCGGTCGCGGTATTCCGGGCGTACCCGGTAGGCGACGGTCATGAAGGCGTTCGGCACGCCGTCGTAGTTCTCCAGGACCTCCAGGGCGTCGTCGTGAAGCATCGACGGACAGAACGGCTGGTACCAGACGCGCTTCTTCAGTTTCAGGTTCAACTCGTCCTTCACCGACGGCGAATCCGCCCGCGCAAGGATGCTTCGCCCGCCCAGCGCCCGGGGTCCGAATTCCATCCGGCCCTGGAACCACATCACGATCTCGCCGTCGCAGATCCGTTCCGCCGCCTCCCGCGCGGGATCGGAGACGGGCCGGATCACGCATCCCGCCGATTCCGCCGCCCGCCGCATCTCTTCCGGCGGGAACTCCGGTCCCAGGAAGGCGTCGCGCAACCTCGTCCCCCCGCTGCCGTGCAGTTCGTGATCCAGCAGCAACGCGGCGCCCGCCGCCAGGCCGCCGTCGCCCATGTGGGGAAAGACGAAGAGTTCATCCACTTCGGGCAGGTCCTGGATCAACATGTTCACCTTCACGTTCGAGGCCACGCCCCCCGCCAGGGCCACGCGCGGCAGCCCCGTCCGGCGGATCGCCTCCCGCACCAGCTCGAGGATCCGGACCTCCAACACCCTCTGCGCCATGTAGGCGAACTGTTCCGAGGGATAACGCCACAGGACCCTCGCCAGTTCGTCGTACAGACGTAGGCTCGGATACTTCGCCCGGAGCTGCAGACCCTCCACCCGGATGAAGTCGAGCAACGGGTTCTCCGAATCGGGGATCGGGTAGGCGTAGTTGGCCAGCGCCATCACCTTCCCCTCGTCCTCCAGCTCCCGCATGTTCATCAGGTTCGTGACATGCTCGAAAAAGATCCCGAGCGAAGACCGGCCGTCCAGATCCGCCAGCCGTTCCAGGCGACCCTCCCGCCATCGGTAGACCGAGCCCGACAGACCGTCGCCGATCCCGTCGAGCGTGATCGCCGTACAGGCATCGAACCCCGAACAGAAGACGGCGGCCGCCGCATGCGATCCGTGGTGATCCAGGATCCGCAGATCGACGTCTTTCACTCCGAGCCGCGCGAGATCCGCCGACACCCGTTTGCGGCTCAGCGAACGGCTCAGGGCGTTCGGATGCAGTTCCGTAAGACGGTACTTGACGCGCTTCTTCCAGCGGTTGAAGCGCCCCGGATCCTTCTTCTTCCGCCGCAGCAGGTAGTACTCCTCCCGCAGCCGCGGAACCCATCGCGTGAGCGTTTTCGCGGGGTCGGTCGTCGAAAGCGCCACTTGGTCGAACCCGCCGGGATCGATGCCGAGATGCTCGGCGCAGGCGCGGATCGACCGCTCCGGGAACCCGATGTCGAGCTTGCGCCGCGACAATCGTTCCTCGTTGATCGCAAACAGGATCCGGCCCCCGTCGACGACGGCGGCTCCCGCGTCATGCCCGTCCCAGATACCCAGAATACTCATAGACGGCAGGGACGTCCTCCCTCCGGACGGCGCCGGACATCGGCAGGTAGAGATACTTGAACACGGTCCACACGTAGCGGAACGCGACCCGACTCAGCCGGATGTTCGATTCGCCGTAGCGACGCTTGTACTCGTGAGCGGGCACCTCTCCCATCCGGTACCCGTGACGCAACGTCTTGATGATCATCTCCTGCTCGATCGTCGTGATGTTTTCCCGAAGATCGATCGCCCGCAATACCTCGGTGCGGACCGCGCGGAACCCGTTCTGGCTCTCGCTCAAACGGACGCGGAACCGATGATTGATCGCCGCCGTGATGAACGAACTGCCCATCAGCCGCAGACACTCGTTGAACGTGCCGTGCAGTTCGCTGGATCCTCCCAGCAGACGCGATCCCGACACATGGTCCGCCTTGCCGCGCTCGATCGGGTCGATCAGCGCCGGGATGTCGTTGGGATCATGCGAACCGTCCGCATCGATGAAGACGATGACGTCCGTGGTCACCGCCTCCACTGCGCAACGGATCGCGTCCCCCTTGCCCCGCCCCCGATCCTCGATCACCCGCACCCCCATCGACCGGGCGATCTCCGCCGTGCCGTCGGTCGAATGACCGTCCACCACCAGGATCTCGTCCGCATACGGGCGGCATCCGCGGATCACCTCCGCGATCATCTTCGCCTCGTTCCGCGCCGGAATCACGACCGTCACACTCAACATGATCCGCCCTCTCCCTCCCCCCGGGCTGATCCATCGGGGCCATGCCTTCAGGAGCAGGTTCCAGGCCACCGCCCCGCGGGAATCGCAATTTCCCGGCCCGGGGGACTCCGGAACAGCCGAAGCGATCCTGCAGGATCCCAACGGATCACTCCAGAACGGAAATGATCGATGGCACGTGAGGTGCTCCTGGCATGACCGGCGGCGGTTGCCGAGCCGCTTCGGCCGCAGTACCCTCCGGCGCCATAGAGCAGGATCCATCCGTCCCATGCCTCATCCCATCCGATTCACCCGGCTCGCCGCCCGCGCCCTCGCCTCGAACCATCGGCGACTCGGGTTCCCCTACAAACTCAATTTCGCCGTCACCGACCTCTGCAATTCCCGCTGCCGGACCTGCAACATCTGGCGCAAACCGGTCGAGAACGAGCTGTCGACCGACGAAATTCGGGAGTTCTTCCGCAAATCGAACCGCTTCTCCTGGATCGACGTCACCGGCGGGGAGATCTTCCTGCGACGCGATCTCCTCGAGATCTTCCGCGCCATCCTGGAAAACTGCCGCGAGCTGCTCCTCCTCCATTTCCCCACCAACGGCATCCTCACCGAAAAGATCGTCGAGCAGACCCGCAGAATCCTCGAAATGCGCCCGCCGCAGCTCGTCGTCACCGTCAGCCTCGACGGGCCGCCCGCCCTGAACGACGAGATCCGCGGCGTCCCCGGCGACTGGACCCGGGCCGTTGAAACCTTCCGCCGGCTCCGCGAACTTTCCAGGGTGGACGCCTTCCTCGGGATGACCCTCTCCGCCTACAACTACGGCCGTTTCCAGGAGGCCTTCGATTCGGTCAAACGCGAGATTCCCGACCTGGTCCCGGGCGAATTTCACCTCAACATCATGCACACCTCGGCCCATTTCTACGCGAATACCGACAGCCCCGCCCTCGACCGCGACCGCGTCCTGGAAGACCTGCGCTCGTACCGGCGCCACCGCGCTTCGTACCGCTCGGTCTTCGGCCTCCTCGAAAAGGCCTACCAGGGCGGCGTGCCCCGGTTCCTCGAAACCGGCCGCTCCCCTCTCCCATGCCTCTCGCTCTCCGCCTCCTGCTACCTGGGACCGCGCGGCGACGTCTACCCCTGCTCGATCTGGGACCGTCCCCTGGGGAACATCCGGGATGTTGATTACGATCTGGAGCGCATCTGGTCGGCGCCGGAAACGCTGGAAGCGCGCCGCGCCGTCATCGAGGAACGCTGCCCCGGTTGCTGGACCCCGTGCGAGGCCTACCAGACCATCGCCGGCAACCTCCGCCGACTGCCTCCGCTCCTGCGGCACGATGCCCGCGAGGGATGAGCGCCGTCCCGGGAACCTCTTCCGCCGGAACGTCTCCGACCGCGATCCGAACCGCCGCGCGCCGACGCAATCTCACTCGGACGACGGCGGCGCAACCGCCGGAAACACATCCGACGGAACATCGCCCTCTTCTCCGGGCGCCCCGGCCCGCGCCGGTCGTCCCCGGCCCGGCCCCAGCGGCAGGACCGGATTGCGAATGACGAGGCCCGTGATCGGATCGACCGGTTCCTCCGCCAGGTACTCGGGACGAAGCGCCGCAACGTCGGCCGGCGGCCGTCCGCGATCCGCCTCGTACGCCCTCGCCGCCATTCTCAATCGCAGACCGATCGCCATCCGCACCGTCTCGGCGCGGCCCAGGAGCACCTTTCTCAGGTCCCTCAGCGCACGGCGATCCGATGCTCCCAGTTCGTCGGAATCGAGGGTCGTGCGGATCCAACGGTCCGCTTCGAGGAACGGCATCCTCGCGAGTTCTTCCGCATCCGCGCCGAGTACGTCCGGTCCCCCTTCCGGCGGAAAGGCCACGAGACCGGGCCACTGGTCCGCCAGGGCCGGCCCCAGGGGATCCGCCCGGGAGTCGAGGATCTCCAACGTGCGCACCGCCGCGCGCAGCGCCCCGGAATCTCCGCGTACCCCGGGAACCGCGACATCGAGTCCTCCAAGGACCTCCTTCCACAGGACGTTCTCGGCCATTCGGGCCCGGACCGGCCCCTCCCTGCCGACGTCGTGCGCCACCTTCACCGCGGACGCCATGGCCGGCAACGCGGAAATCGATTCCCCCCGCGCGATCCGCGCCATGGACTCCGCCAGGTGAAGGCGCAACAGGGGCCGAAGGGAATCCACGAGTTCGGCCGGCACCGTCTCCCTCCACGGGAAACGCGTATCCCCCGCATTGACCGCCTGCGAGAAAAGCGACAGGGCCTCCGCGTTCAATTCGAAGATCCGTCGCAGCGCCCGACCCTCCTCCGTCCACCCCGATCGCAGGATCCGCCGGATCAGGCGGGCTTCATCCGGCGTCGGTGGTTCGTAGAGATCGATCGCCCGCAGGTAGAGTTCCCGCGCCCGCGATCCGCCGGCGCGATCGCCCCCCGGCAGTACGATCAGCCGCCCCCCCGCCGAAGGATCCGCCGACTCGAGAAAGGCCCAGTTCCCCGCGAGCCGTTCCAGCGCCCTTCTCGGAAGAATCGATTCCCACTGGACCGTGACGCGCCGATCCCAGCCGTCGGGAAGAATGACCTCGATCCCGCTTCCGGCGCCGATCGCCTGCAGCGCACCACGGGCCGAGGCGTCCCGCAGCCGGACCGTGACCCTCCCGCCTTCGTCAAAGGAGATCTCCGCCCCTGCGAGGCGCGCCGCCAGGATCACGATTCCGACAACACAGCCGGCAGCGGTCCGAATCAATGAGCCACCATCCCGCGCACCCATTCCACCGAGGCCAGCGCAGCCCCCTCGAGGTGCGCCCCCACACCGTACCCCGAACCGATCAGAACCGCGAGAACCGACCAGCAGATGACGCGGGCCAGCAGCCGATGTTGTATCCGGAAGGCGTTCAACACGTCGAAAAACCCGAGATAGAGGAAAATCACGCCGGTCACGAACGCCCAGGATCCTTGGATCAACAACGCCGTGCCGGCCTCAGCCACGCCGGGGGCCGCGTGCCAGCTCCGATAGACGTGCGGCAGCGGGACCAGGGCGAGGGCGAACGCCACGGCGGCGATCAGGCTCGTTCCCGCCCACGCCCAGCGCCAGAGGGCGATCAACCCGATCCCGAGAAGGGCCGGGATCAACACGGCCAACGGCAGCAGGATTCCCAGACTGTGCCGCACCCGGTACGGGAGGCGGACGAAAGCGGGATGCCCCGTGCCGCTGACCAGGTAGAGCGCCAGCAGACACAGCGCCCCCGCGGCCGCCGCAAAGAACAGCCCCGCCAGCACCGAAACGCCCCCTGGCCGTGCTTCTTCCACCGGACCGGCCTCCCGTCTCCCATCGATGCAGAGCCCCTGCTGCCACCCCGCACGAAGAGCAATTCCCATGCCCCAAGAATGGGACAGGTCCATTTTTCCGTTCTTGGCTCCAATGCCCCCGCCCGCGAGCGGCGAGCGGGGAAGCGGCGATCCGCCTTCTTCGGCGAACACATTTCGCGGCCGTCCCGCAACCGGCGTACCCGCAGGCGGCCGGCAACGCCTCGCGTCTCATCCGTCCCCCGCCTTGTTGACACGAATTCCCCGTTCTCCTATCCTGCTGGCCGAACTCGTCCGGCGCCCCCATCGTCTAGTGGCCAAGGACGCCAGGTTCTCATCCTGGAAACGGGGGTTCGATTCCCCCTGGGGGTGCCATCTCTCTTCTTCCCGCCCGGATCCGCCGGACGGCCCTCCTGCCTTTCCACCCTCCACCCGGCGCGGCAACTCTTTCGAGGGCCGGAGTCCCTCCCGCGTGCCCACCCCGTTTGCCCTGCGGGCGTTTTGCATTTAGGTTGGGAAAGATCGCGGCCGGTCGAAACCGCCGCACATTCGCCGCACCCGGT
>CAYNBQ010000042.1:0-30338 GCA_964395275.1 uncultured Verrucomicrobiota bacterium | reverse complement strand
CCGGCGCTTCCATTCCGTCGTCGGTCGACCGTGCGGAAGACGAGCTGCAGGCGAATCCCACGGCGGTCACGAGGAGGGCGAAGAGCATCTTCTTGGCGGCCATTCGTCTGTCTCCTTGAGGTTTTCGGCGGTTGGGGTTGCCTCCGGAAGCGAGGACGAATTCTCCCGGAGGCACCCGCAGCCTGTCTGAAGCAAGTTGGATTCCCATTATCACGTTCCGTCCCGTTTTCGAATGAAGGATATACGGTTCATTGTGATCGATTCCGGATTCCCGGGTTTTCTTATGACGCGGTGTTGTGAAAAGGGCGATCCCGTCTCTCAGCTCCGCGAGGGGTTTCGATCGGGGCCTCTCCCCGCGGCGCCGGACGGCGGGGAGAAGGCGGGCGGTTCCCCGGCCGGGATCGTGGCCGCGGAGATCCCCCGGTCGGCATCGGGTTCCTTCGCGCTTTTCGTGTGAACACTGCGGCGTTTTCGACGGATTTTGTTCCGCATCGAATGCGGAATCCTGTCAAATTCGCCGCGCACCCCGGCGTGCGGAGATATCGACGACGGGCGTCCAAACGCGAGGAGGGAACGGGATGAGCGAGGGAAAGGGACGGGGCGGAGTCCATGATGTCCGGGAATACGGGGCGCGGGGAGATGGGACGGCCGCGGACGGTACCGCGATGCAGGCGGCGATCGACGCCTGTTCGGCGGCGGGAGGAGGCGTGGTCCGGGTTCCGCCGGGGCGGTACGTGACCGGCACCCTTCAACTCCGGGACGGCGTGACCTTCCGCGTCGAGGCGGGAGCCGCCGTCCTGGGCAGCACGGACATCGCCGACTACGACCCGGAGATCGCGGCTTTCGTCGACGGAACGGGAGTCCGGCGGGGAGACGCCCTGATCTGCGCCCGGGACGCGGTGGATGTTGCCGTCGAGGGATCCGGGGTGATCGACGGCCGGGGGGCCGGGTTCCGGGAACGCCGTCCGATGCTGCTGCGGTTCCTCCAATGCCGCGGCGTGCGGGTCTCGGGGGTGACGCTGAAGGATGCGGCCGCCTGGGTTCATCACTACCTGCGGTGCGAGGACGTGCGGATCCACGCCGTGACCGTTCGCAGCCGGTGCAACAAGAACAACGACGGACTGAATCTCGACGGATGCCGGCGGGTCCGGGTGTCCGACTGCCATTTCTCGAGCGGCGACGACGCCCTGACGCTCAAGAGCACGAGTCCGGCGCGCTGCGAAGACGTGGTGATCACGAACTGCCTGTTGAACAGCGACTGCAACGGACTGAAGTTCGGCACGGAATCGATCGGTGGATTCCGGAACGTGTCGATCACGAACTGCGTGGTCTACGACACCCGGTTGTGCGGCATCACGGTGGCGACGGTGGACGGCGGGGATCTGGAGGACGTCGTGATTTCGAACATCACGATGCGCAACGTGGGCGCGGCGTTTTTCCTGCGGCGCGGCCGCAGGGCCTATCATCTGCCCGAGGGGACGGAGGATCGTCCGGTCGGCATCCTGCGCGGCGTGGTCCTCAAGAACATCCAGGCCCGGGGCGTCGATCCCACCGGCAGTTCGATCCTCGGGTTGCCGGAAGCCCCGGTCGAGGACGTGGTCCTGGAGGGGATCCGGATCGTTTCCAACGGCGGCGGGACCGCGGAGGACGCGGCCCGCGAGGTGCCGCGACAACCCGCCCGGTATCCCCAGTACGAACAATGGGGGACGCTTCCGGCCTGGGCGTTGTACTGCCGGGACGTGAGAGGCCTGCGCGTGAGGGATTTTCTTTGCGAGTGCGCGGGAGAGGACGCCCGGCCCGCGGTGGTTTGCGAGGGGATCGACGATGTCCGGTTCGACGATGTGAGAACGCCGGACGGGCGGGGCGACGCGGCGATACGACTTCGCGGGGAGGCCGCCGGGATCCTGGTGGACGGGATTCCCCCGGAGCGGTGAGTCGATCGTCCTCCCGCTTCCGGAGAAGAGGAGCAGCATGGGAACAGCCTTCGAATACCGTTCCTTGTCGTTTCACGAATCCTGGCCGAATTTCGAGTTGATCCGCCTCGGCCGGCGTCTCGGGTTCAACGATCTGACCTTTCAGACGGAAGGCGGCACGCTGCCCCGGCTGCGCGAATTGCGGGAGCGGGCCGACCGGCTCGGATATTTCCGGCTGGCGCGGGAACTCGGATACACGATCACCGTGTGGGTGCACGAGTTCAACGAGCTGGATCCGTCGTGGGGAGAACCCGCGCCGGGCAACGCCCGTTTCTGGCGCGGGATCGAGGCCCGGTACGATTTCGTGCTGGGGACGTTGTTGCCGGAGATCGATTCCCTGGCCCTGACGGTGGTGGAAACGGCTGCGGACGTAACGAATCCGGATCTTCTGCTGCGCTTGGTGGAGACGATGCAGGCGGCGTGTCGTCGGCACGGCAAACGCTTGATCTTCCGGACCTTCGTCCATCATCCCTCGCAGCAGGAGGAGGTGGTCGCCGCGCTGGCCCGGATGCCGGAGGACCTGGTCGTGATGACCAAGTGCGTGCCGCAGGACTGGCATCTGCGGCACGTCGATCATCCGCTGCTGGGGGCGGTCGGGGGGCGCAGGCAGTATGTCGAAGCGGACATCGCGGGGGAGTACTGGCGGGAGGACCATCTCGCCAACGCCTTCACCCCTCTTCTGGAGCGGAGATTCCGGCATTGGGAGGAACGGGGGATATCGGGGTTGTCGGTGCGGGTCGACCGGGGGTGGAAACCCTGGATCCGGCAGGCCACGGTCCTGGGCGAGGCCCAGGAGGCGAATCTCTGGATGCTGGGGTTGAGGGCGTCGGGCCGGGTCTCCGGCCCGGACGAGGCCTGGGACGCCTACACGCAAAGCGTCTTCGGCGAACGGGCGGCGGCGCAGATGAAGGCGGCGCTCATGACGACCGGCGCGGTCGTCGCGGAATCGCTCTGCGTGGGACGGGAGACCTTCGGCAACGGGCGGCAGCGGATCCCGGCGATCGAGACGATGCAGGCCGTGCCGGGGCCGCCGGCGGCGACGGACGCGGAAGGACGCCCGACGGCGGCGCCTTACGACGACGAGGAAGACGCCCTCGGGCGGAACCCCTTCCATCGGAACTGGTCGGTCTTTCGATGGGACCCATCTCTTGCGGGGGAGTACGGCCGGATCCGACGCGGGGACCCCGCCTGGATCCATCGCAAGGAGGAGGACGCGGCGGCCGCGGACGCCCTGGCCCGCGAGAGTCTCGAGCGGCTCGATTCGATCCGCGGCGATCTTCCGGCGGGGGCCCATGCCTATTTCCGGTTCCGGCTGGAGGAAAACCTTCTTCATCTTCGGGCGATGACCGCGATGGAACTGGCCTGGCTGAAGGCGGAACGCCGCCTCTACTCGGGCGGCGACGGGGAGAAGAGGGTCCTGCTCCGGGAGATCCGGGGACACCTGGCCGATCTGGATCGGCTTCGGCGGGATCGCGGGGCGGAGATTCTGCGCTGCACCTGGGGAGGTCGTCACCGCGAACTGCGGCGGTTCGCGTATCTCGACATCGCCGGTTTCGTCCGGGAATTCCGCCGGTTTTTCGGGGTCTGATCGGGCGATCGCGCGTTCCGCTTCGTCAAGGACAGCCGGGCCAGGCGCCGGGCGCGCCCGCGCGTCGGCCGGTTGCGCTTTCCCCTTTTTCGTGGCAAGATAGAGGCGGAGGCCGCGAAGGGGGCGAACAACCTTCGAGAGGAGTGGAACGATGGAAGAGGGAAGGATTCACATGCCTCTTCTGGGAGACGATTTCCCGGAGCTGGAAGTGCAGACGACGCAGGGGCCGAAGAAGATTCCGGCGGACTATCGCGGGAAATGGTTCGTGCTCTTCAGTCATCCGGCGGATTTCACGCCCGTATGCACGACGGAGTTCGTGGCGTTTCAGAAGCGGTATGAAGCGTTCCGGGAACTCGGTTGCGAACTCATCGGGATGTCGATCGACCAGGTTTTTTCGCACATCAAGTGGATCGAGTGGATCAAGGAAAAACTCGACGTCGACATCGAATTCCCGATCATTGCGGCGAACGATTCGGTCGCCATGAAACTCGGCATGCTGCATCCGGGCAAGGGCACCAACACGGTGCGGGCGGTCTTCATCGTCGATCCCGAGGGCAAGGTCCGGCTGATCATGTACTATCCGCAGGAGGTCGGGAGGAACATGGACGAGGTCGTCCGCGCGGTGAAGGCCCTGCAACTGGCCGACGAACAGGGCGCGGCGGCGGCGGGCTGGCCGGAGAACGAACTGATCGGGGACCGGGTCATCCTCGCACCGGCGACGGACGTGGAGACGGCGAAGGCGCGGCTCGAAGACAAGGAGTGCGAGTGTTTCGACTGGTGGTTCTGCCACAAGCCGCTGAAGAAGTAGGGGGAATCGCGATCGAGGGCCGGGCCGCCGCGGTCCGGCCCTTTTTTCTTTTCCGGCGGAGGCCTCATCGCCTTTCGGCGAGGGCCGCGAGGATCCGGGCGATGCGGCGGGAGTCGTGTCGCAGCAGGTGGGTCCAGCGTTTCATCTTCTGGAAGTCCCGGCCCCGGGCGTGTCCGATGCGGACGTCGCCGGCGGCCCTGCGGACGGCGTCTTCGCCGGCGGCGAGGGGTTCGACGATCCAGCGTTCCGGATCGATCCCGTCCAGCCGGACCGGTTCCGATCCGATGGCGCGGTAGTGTTCCAGGGCGACCTCGGGGATGGGGCCGTCGTGGGCGATGACGTAGTCGAGGCGTCGTCCGAGGAGTTCTTCGATCCGCCCGACGTGATCCGACGCGGCGAACCCGTCGGTCAATCCCGGCTGGGTCATCAGGTTGCAGACGTAGACGACCGGGGCCTGCGCCTTGCGAACGGCCTCGGCGATCCCTTCCACGAGGAGCGGCGGCATCAGCCCGGTGAAGAGGGAACCGGGACCGATCGAGATCAGCCGCGCGGAGGCGATCGCGCGCAGGGCCCGCGGAGAGGCGGGGGCCCTGTCGGCCAGGTAGATGCGGCGGATGGGGCTGGGATCGTCGCGGCCGATGATCTCCCATTCGCCGACGATCCGGTTGCCGTTCTCGAGTTCGGCGCAGACCTGGGTGGAAACGGAGGTGGCCGGGATCACCTCGCCCGGGATCTCGAGGAGGCGGGAGGCGGTTTCCACGGCGCGGTCGAAATCGCCTTCGATCCGGGCCAGGGCGGCGAGGATGAGGTTGCCGAGGCTGACGCCGGCCAGGTTGCCCTCGTCGAACCGGAACCGGAAGAGGCGGGGGAAGACCCCGTCGTGAGCGCAGGCGTGGCCCAGGACGTTCCGGCTGTCGCCCGGCTGCGGCATGCGGAGTTCGCGCCGGATTTCCCCGGAGGAACCCCCGTTGTCGGTGACGTTGATGACGGCCGCGAAACGGACGGGGATTTCGCGCAGGCCGGCGACGACGGTGCCGACCCCGGTTCCGGCTCCGATGCAGACGATGGGATCCTCGGTCATGGGATCAGGCGGCCTCCTCCGGGTGCGGGACGATTGCGACGAGGCCGTGAATCATAGGACGGGGCTTTCCCCTCCGCAACCGCGGCGGCCGCGCGGTTCCGGGCGTCCTAATGCAGGCCGGCGAACCCCATGAACCCGAGGGCGAGCAGACCGGCGACGATGAGGGCGATCGGGGTGCCCCGGAAGGGTTCGGGGATCTCGACGCGGTCGAGGCTCTCGCGCAGACCGGCGAAGATGACGATGGCCACGGTGAATCCGACGGCCGATCCGAAGGAGAAGAGGACCGTTTCGAGCAGGTCGTATTCTTCGCGAACGCTGAGGATGGCGATGCCCAGGATCGCGCAGTTCGTGGTGATCAGGGGCAGGTAGATTCCCAGGGCCTCGTAGAGGCCGGGGGCGACCTTGCGAAGGACGATCTCGACGAGCTGGACGAGGGCGGCGATGACGAGGATGAAGGCGATGGTCTGGAGATACTCGACGTGCTGCGGCACGAGCACGAAACGCTGAATGGCCCATGTGGCCGTGGAGGCCAGGGTCATCACGAAGGTGACGGCCAGCCCCATGCCCACGGCGGTCTCCTGGCGTTTCGAAACGCCGAGGTAGGGACAGATCCCGAGGAACCGTGCCAGGACGACGTTGTTGACCAGGATGGCGCTAATGATGAGCAGCAGCAGGTGCACCGGCCTTCCTCCTGTGGATATCGACGGCGTTCATGCCGGCCATGAGGAACCCGAGGGTGATGAAGGCCCCCGGCGGAAGGATCATGAGAAGAAACTTCGGATACGCTCCGCCGAACACGGGCAATCCCATCCAGGTGCCGTTGCCGAGCACTTCCCGGATGGATCCGAGGATCAGCAGGGAAAGGGTGAATCCCAGCCCCATGCCGACGCCGTCCAGAACGGACAGCCAGGGGCCGTGGCGCGAGGCGAAGGCCTCGGCGCGGCCGAGGATGATGCAGTTCACGACGATCAGCGGGATGAAGAGGCCCAGGGCGTGATGGAGATCGAAGAAGAAGGCCTCCATGAGGAGGTCGACGGCGGTGACGAAGGTGGCGATGACGACGATGTAGCAGGGGATGCGCATCCGGTCCGGCACGACGGGGCGGATCAGGGAAACGACCAGGTTCGAACAGACCAGCACGAAGAGGGTGGCCAGTCCCATGCCGATTCCGTTGACGGCCTGGGTGGTCACCGCCAGGGTCGGGCACATGCCGAGGACGAGACGAAAGACCGGCGACTCCTTCCAGAGCCCGTTGGTCAGCACGGCGGCGGCTCGTTCGTTGGTGCTCATTCCTTGGAAATCCTCACGGCGGCGAGGGCGTCGGCGATGGCGTCGGAAACGGCCCGCGACGAGATGGTGGCGGCCGTGATGGCGTCGACGTCGCCGCCGTCCTTTTTCACGTGGAAATCGAAGTTGTCCGGGGATCGGCCGACGAACTGCGAGAGGAACGCCTGCCCGGTGATGTTCGCGCCGAGCCCGGGGGTCTCGTTGTGCTTGAGGATCTGCACGGCGCGGACGGCGCCGTCGTCGTCGACGCCGACCATCACGGAGATCCGTCCCCCGTATCCGCGGTCGCTGTAGGCGAGCACGGCGCGTCCGACGGGACGTCCCTCGGAATCCCCGACGGTGTAGATCGTCGCCGTGCGGTTCCCGCGGTCGGGTCCGAGATCGATCTCGCGGGCGGGGGGAACCTTTTCCGGAGGATGCTCCAGCCCCAGGACGTTCTGCACCGCGCGGAGCAGATCGCGCTGGCGGTTGATCTCGATGCTTTCGCGGGTGAACCCGTGCACGGCGGCCAGCGCCACGGCGGCCACGACGGCGATGGCGGTGACCGTGGCGACCATCCGCGGGCCCGACATCTCCCGGCTCGGGGCGCTCACGACGCCGTCTCCTTTCGGATCGCCCTGCGGACGGCGCGGCGGCCGACGGGCACGGGACGGGTCCACTTCTCGATCAGGGGCGTCAGCGCGTTCATCACGAGGATCGCGAAGGAGGTCCCTTCGGGATAGCTGCCGAAGAGGCGGATGACGGCCGTGATCGCGCCGCAGCCGGCGCCGAAGACGAGCATCCCCTTCGGATTGATCGGCGAGGTGACCAGGTCGGTGGCCATGAACCAGGCCCCGAGCATCACCCCGCCGGCGGCGAGATGAAAGAGGGGGGAGGCGAACTTTTCCGGATCGCGGAACCAGGGGATCGCGGTGATCGCCGCCAGGGTCGCCAGGTAGCTGACCGGGATGTGCCAGGAGATGACCCCGCGGACCAGCAGGAAGAGTCCCCCGATCAGCAGCAGCAGGGCGGAAACCTCCCCGAGGGATCCCGGAACCTGCCCCGTGAGCAGGTCGAAGATCCGGAACTGCTCGGCCGCGGCGCGGGCGCCGTCGGTCTTCAGCACGCCGAGGGCGGTGGCGGCCGTAACGCCGTCCACCGGGGCGAAGGGGACCCGCCACTGGGTCATGTGCACCGGGAAGGCGATGAGCAGGGCCACCCGGGCGACGATGGCGGGGTTGAAGGGGTTCTTCCCGAGTCCGCCGAAGACCTGTTTGGCCAGGCCGATGGCGATCAGGGCGCCGACGGCGGTCAGCCACCACGGGGAATCCGGGGGCAGGTTCATGGCGAGCAGCAGGCCGGTGACCACGGCGCTGCCGTCGAAGAGAATGCCGGCGAGGCTGCGTTTCCTGTCGGCGATCGGACCGAAGAGGGATTCGAACACCAGGCAGAAGACGATCGAAAGAAGGATCGTCTTCAACGCGGGCATGCCGAAGAACCAGACGGCGAGGATCGCCGCCGGCGCCAGCGCGATCAGCACCGCCCCCATCAGCTTCGGGATCGACGATCCGCTGACGACATGCGGCGAAGAGGTGATGACTAGGGGTTGGTTATCCATCCTTCTTCCGGGTTCGTCTCAGTTCCGATTTCCCGAACCGGATCCATTGGACCAGGCGGCGGTGCGACGGACAGATGAAATTGCAGGATCCGCATTCCACGCAGTCGACGACCTCCCGGATTCGATCCAATTCCTCCTTCTCCGCGTAGGTCGCCAGATCGGCGGGGACCAGTCCCTGCGGACAGACCCGCACGCAGGCGCCGCATCGGATGCACTGGAGTTCGGGAACGGGACGGGCGGTCTTCGGCGTGAAGAAAAGGACGCCGCTGGTGCCCTTGATGACGGGAACCTCCAGGGAGGGCTGGGCCTTGCCCATCATCGGTCCCCCCATCACCAGGCGGGAGAAGTCGCGGGTCAGCCCGCCGCAGAACTCGACGAGATCCCGGTACGGCGTTCCGATCGGCACCAGGAGGTTCTTCGGTTCCCGGATGGCGTCGCCCGAGACGGTGACCACGCGTTCGACCAGGGGCCGGCCGCGGTTCACGGCGTCGGCGACGGCCGCCGCGGTTCCGACGTTCTGCACGACCACGCCGACGTCCATCGGCAATCCGCCCGAGGGAACCGTTCTGCGCAGAACGGCCGAGATCAACTGGCGCTCGGCCCCCTGGGGATAGCGGGTTTTCAGAACGCAGACCTCCGCAAACGAATCGTCCTCGGTGAGTTCTTCCATGCGGGCCGCGGCGTCGGGCTTGTTGTCTTCGACGGCCACGATCACCCGCGGATCGCCGAGGATCGTCCGGATGATCCGGTATCCTTCGACGATTCGTTCGCCCTGTTCGAGCATCAGGCGGTGGTCGGAGGTGAGGAACGGTTCGCATTCCGCCCCGTTGAGAATGAGGGTGTCGATCGGCTTGGCGGCCGGAGGATTCAACTTGACGGCCGTGGGGAAGGTCGCCCCGCCGAGGCCGACGACGCCCATCTCGCGGATCCGGGCCAGGACGGCGTCGCGGTCCTTCGGATCGATCGGTCCCGCGTCGGGTTCCGACTCCCCGTCCGGATCGACCTCGATGACCACGGATTCGACGTAAAAGCCGCCGGGGTGGGGGTGCGGCCCGATCTCCTTCACCTTCCCCGCCGCAGGCGCATGGATGTCGGCCGACAACGCGATCTTCGAAAGGCCGATCTTCTGTCCCCGCCGGACCGTTTCGCCGCGCTTGACGACCGGTTCGCAGGGGGCGCCGAAATGCTGGGAAAGCGGAACGACGAGCCGCGCGGGAAGGGGAATCCGCTCGATCGGCTTCTTTTCCGTCGGTTCCTTGAACTCGCGAACGAGGACGCCGCCCTGGGAGAAGGTCCGGAGCTTCTTCATGGTTCAGGCCGCCGCGCCGGATGATTGCGGGGAGGGAGTTTCCTTCTCCGCGCGTTCCTCTTTCTGTTCCCAGATGATGGTCCCCGTCGGGCAGACCTCGACGCACTTGCCGCAGACGACGCACTTCGAGTAGTCGAGCACGGCGAGGTTGTTTTCCACGACGATGGCGCCGGATTCGCAGGCCTTCTCGCAGCGTTTGCAGCCGATGCATCCGACGCTGCAGATCTTGCGCGTGTAGGCCCCCTTGTCCGGGTTTGCGCACGCGATGCGGATCCGCTCCCCGCGGGGCACCAGTTCCAGCACGTCGCGCGGGCAGATCTCCACGCAGAGGCCGCAGCCGGTGCACGTCTCGTGGTCGATGACGACGATGCCGTCGACGATGCGCATGGCGTCGACCGGGCAGACCTCCACGCAGGTGCCCAGCCCGAGGCAGGCGTAGCGGCAGATCTTGCCGCCCTGGAAGATGGTCAGCACCGCGCGGCAGTCCTGGATGTCGTCGTAGGGGGCGAACTCCTCGGCGACGCCCGTCCGGCCGCCGCACTTCAGCGAGGCCACGAGGGCCGGCCGCCCTTTCATCTCCACGCCGAGCAGCTCGCCGATGCGCACCATCGTTTCGGGGGGTGCGACCGGGCAGACGTACCCGGCCCCGGGGTCGGCGGCGATCCCCTGGGCGAAGGCGCGGCATCCGGCGAATCCGCAGGCGCCGCAGTTCGCGCCCGGGAGCATTTCGGCGATCTGTTCGACCCGCGGATCTTCCTGGACGGCAAAGCGCTTCGAGGCCCACAGGAGGATGGCGGACGAAACCAGCCCCAACCCCCCGAGGGTCAGTGCGGGAACCACGAGATGCATGATTTGCGCTGTCATCTAGCTGTATTTCCGCGGTTCGAGGTGCCGGGACCCTTCCGCGGCGCGGACGACCGTGATCGACCGGTCGAGGGTTTGCCGGATGCGGCGGTCGCGAATGTGCAGGAAAAGGACGGCGATGACGAGAGAAAATCCTCCGAGCGCCAGGGCGAGGATTTCGCGGTCCATCCCGACCCGGTCGCCGAGGGCGTATCCGGCTCCGATGCCCGCAAGGAAGAGCGCCAGGGGCATTCCGTAGGCCCAGGCGGCCAGGTGCAGTCCGCACGAGGGGGGAAGTTCGACGTCCACCTCCGTGCCCGGCGTCAGCTCCGGCCGGGCCGGGACGCGCAACACGTGCGGATCGCCGCCGCCGACGGCGCAACTGCCCCGATGTTTGCATCCGGAACAGAAATCCGGCCGGTCGACGGAGATCAGCACGGCCTTTCCGTCCCGTTCTGTGACTCGTCCCTTCATCGACGTCGCGAGCCTTTCAGAAAGAAGCCCCGGAAACAATCCGTGGAAACGTTGGGGGCGGCCCCTGCGCCGCCCTCCCCGCGGTTCTGGACACTTTCCTCCCCGCCATCGTACGCTGCGCCCCGCCCGGTGATTAGACCGGCGATCGGACAGGAGGCAATCGGATGGCGCGGGTTCTTGCGTACGACGAATACGTCGACCGGATTCACGGCGGCTGGATCGGGAAATGCGTCGGCGGCACGATCGGCACGCCGGTCGAAGGGGTGAAGACCCTGATGAATTTCACGGCCGACAACGTCTGGCCGGAGAAAATCCCCCCGAACGACGATCTCGATCTGCAGATCCTCTGGCTGCAGGTGCTCGAGCGCACGGGGATCCGCCTGCGCAGCCGGGATCTGGCCGACGCCTGGATGACCTACTGCTGGTATCCCTTCAACGAGTACGGCAATTTCAAGAGGAACTACGCCAAGGGCATCCTCCCCCCGGAGACCGGGCGGTTCGACAACGCCTTCTTCGACACGGGCATGGGATGTCCGATCCGTTCGGAGATCTGGGGATTCATCTCTCCGGGCAACCCCGAGCTGGCCGCGCACTACGCCGGGATCGACGGGAGTCTGGATCACGGGCAGGCCTCGATCGAGGCCGAACGGATGCTGGCCGCGACGGAGGCCGACGCGTTCTTCGTGCACGACGTCGAGGAACTCCTGCGCCGGCATCTCGACCGGCTGACGCCGGGGACGCGCATCCGCCGCGGCGTGGACGAGGTGATCGCCTCCTACCGGGAAGGTCTCGACTGGCGCGAGGCCCGCGAACGGCTGCTGGCACGCTGGGGACATCTGGAGGCGTGCGAAGCGCAGCTCAACATCCCCATCACGATCCTGGCCCTGCTGCACGGTCGCGGCGATTTCGGGGAAACGCTGCTGATCGCGTTGAACTGCGGCTACGACACCGACTGCACCTGCGCCACGGCCGGGGCGATCCTCGGCGAGATCCTGGGCGCATCGCGTCTGCCCCCCGAATGGGTCGATCCGCTCGACCGGCGGTTCGTCATCGGCATCGACGTGCAGCGTCCCGACGACAGCATCGAACGGCTCGCCCTGGACACCGCGCGCGTCGGATTGACCGTTGCGCGGGAGTTGAACGACCGGGTGACGATCACCGGCGCCCCGGACTACGAACCGGTTCCGGTCGATCCTCCGGATCCCGATCTCGAGGTCCTTCCCGACTACGGCGACGAGGATCCCTGCCTGGGACGCACGCCGCGGAAACTCCGATTGCGCCTGGTGAACCGCACCGACGCGGAGGTCGCCGCGCGGTTGACCCTTGAATCGGTCGCGCGGCTTTCGCCCGCGGAAACGGATGTGACCCTTCCGGCCTCCGGGGAACTCGCCGTGGAGATCGAAGCGGCCCTTGCGGATCCTGCGACGGCGCCCCAGGCGATCCCGATTCTCGCCCGGCTCGAAACCCCCGGCGGCAAGACCTTCGAAAGCCGGTTCGGACTGGGCGGGGTGTGGTTGTGGCAGGTGGCGGGCCTCTACTGGGATGTGAAGCCGTCCGCGCCCGAGAACGAATCGCCGAGCGTCTGGCAGCACCTTTTCGCGGATCTGGATCGTCCCTATCTCGACGAGGAAAACGCGGATCTCGATGCCGAGATCCGCCGGTGGCGATCGATCCTCGGCGACGGATCCGTGATCGAGGCCCCCGGCATGACCGTGCCCCTGGAGGGGGTCACCGGTTTCTACGGGGAACACTGTCTCTATCTTCACCAGAAGCTTCTTTCCCCGAAGGCGCGGAAGGCCTTTCTTGCCTTCGGGAGCGACGCGCCGTTCCGCGCCTGGCTGAACGGCCGCGAGGTGGCGCGTCTCGATCGGCCCGGATACTGGACGCCGCACGACCGGCCCGCGGAGGTGGAACTCCGGGAGGGCGAGAACCGGATCCTGGTGAAGCTTCTGCGGATCCGCCCCAGCACACGATTCAGTTTCGGCGTTCGCGACGGTGAGGAAGGGCGTGGGTTCGGCGGTTCGCACTGGCTTGTCGACGTCTCGACGGCGCTGGTGGAATGAGGGTCCGGCGGGGATTTGTCCCCGGCCCTATCCCGAAACCGTTTTTTGGTGTATGTTCCGGATGTCGTCGTCCATGAGGGACGATGGATTCCTGCGTTTCTGGAGGATTCGGCGATTGACATCGCCGGGACATTCGTTGGACCCTGCCCCCCGAATCGATCCACTGCGAGACTCCAGCCGCGCAAGAGAAGAGTAGTCGGGATAGGTGACAGGAGCATTCCCCGGACAGAGCCCTTCGCAGGGGATAATTGCGGCCGGAGGCCGGAGATGTTCCAGGTAGGTTGGGATCGTACCCAACGGAAAGATGAGTGAGGTTGTGATGAGGATCTACGTGGGTAATTTGCCGTACACCGCCGTGCGCGGTGATCTGGAAGACCTTTTCGGTCAATACGGCAAAGTGACGGACGCATTCGTCGCTACGGATCGCGAGACGGGACGTTCCCGGGGTTTTGCGTTCGTCGAGATGGAGTCGGATGCGGAAGGGCAGAAGGCGATCGAGGCCCTCAACGGGCACGACATGGACGGCCGGGCCATCCGTGTGAACGAAGCGCGCCCCCGCCAGGGCGGAGGCGGCGGAGGTCGTCGCTGGTAGAAATCGGAATCAACGCCGGCCGCCTCCGGTGAGGAGGCCGGATCCTTTGCCCGCGGATCGAGCGCCCGAAAGGGATTCGGTCCGCGGGCCTTTTCGTGCCGTCGCCTCTTGCGCGCCCGCTCGGCGGGAGGCGCCGCTCAGAAGGCGCTGATCCGCCAGAAGCCGGGAGCCGTCTGCAGGAGGTAATCCTCCCCGATCTTCGGGATTTCCACCCGTTTCCCCTTGCCCTCCTTGCGATAGGCGACGGCCCGTCGGATCGGCTTCTCCCGGAAGACCGGCCGGTACCGGATCTGCAGTCCGACCGCCAGAGGGTCGTAGAAGGCGACCTCCTCGAGTTCTTCGACGAGGATGAAGGGGCCTTTGTCCGAGGTCGGCTGTCCCATGTATCGCCGGGTCCAGCCGGCGACCACCCGCCGCTTCTGCCCGTCGGAAACCAGGAGAAATCCCCCGGGAGGAAGGACGGTCCGTTCGTCCACGGTGTAGGCGTTCTCCCGCGAATGGTTCACCACGATCCTCGTGTCGCGGCCGAAGACGCTCTCGGTCACCTCCGGGGCGATCGTCTCGAACCGTTCGAGCGGTTCTCCCGCGAACGTCGCCCCCGCCTGCTGCTGGAGGAGGGCGACGATCCAGAGCCAGTCATCGGATCCGCCGAGATAGGTCTGCAGATGGGTGCCCCGCGCCAGGCTCCAGCCGAGGTCCCAGCGGTCGAAGACGAACTGGCCGAGGTCGTGATGATAGAAGAACGCCCGGTCGTGCATCAGGAACTCGGCCAGCGGCCACACCTCCCAGGAGCCTTCGCCGTAGGCGCCGTCCCATTTCCAGCCGCGCATGAACCGCGTGCAGGCCAGTCCCAGCTCGATCCCGCAGAAACCGGATACGTACGGCGTCAGGGCGTCGAATCCGCGCTCGGTGTACATCGGCAGGATCTCCTGCGTCTCCTCCGCGTGGCGCAGCATCGACTCGTTGTACCCGGCCGGATGGACGGCCTCCGGGTTCAGATCGAAGACGAACGAACGAGCGCCGACCTGGTCTTCGAAGATCAGGTCGACCCCGATCTCGTCGCGGAACCGGGTCCAGAGATTCGTGCTGACCCGGCGCACCGTCGGATGCGACATGCATGCCGACAGCATGCCCCAGCCGGTGGCGCGGGCGCCGGAGGGCAGGAGCACGGCGATGCCGTCGCCCCACGCCTCGAATCCCTTTGCGTCGCGGTCCCAGGCGGTCACGTTCGTGTACGGCATCACGTAGTGACCCCGCCGCCGGACGAGTTTCACGAAATCGCGGAATCCATCGTTTCCGCCGAACTCCGCGTTCGCCGGGAGAAAGTTTGGATAATTCTTGTCGAAAATCCGGTCCGGCTCCGGACCGCGTCCCGGCGGCTCCCAGTAGGTGACCGGGTGCAGGAGCATGGGGGCCGGGAGCGAGGCGAGACGCCGGGCGGCGGCGGTGAAGACGTTTTCCCCGGGCTCCGGATCCTCGAGCGGCCGGCCGAAGCCGACCTTCAGCAGGGCCATTCTCTGCAGCCGCGCATAGAGCACCCGGTCGATCCGCTGCAGGAGCCTGGGGATCCGGTCGAAGCCGTTCGCCTTTGCGTACTCGTTCAGCACCGCCCGCGGATCGGGACCGACCCACCAGGCGAAGGTCGCCGTATCGCTTGCGGCGCCCCGGGGCACGTAGACGGGGATCTCGTGTTCGAACCGGGCGGTCCTGCCCGGTTCCAGGGTCGAGAGAACCTGGTTTGCCGGTTGGAAGATCGATCCGTCCTGCGCCACGCCGAAGGCGACGGTCCGCTCCGGCGTTTCCATCGCGAGGAAATCCGAGAAGAGATCCGAAGGATAGGCCGCCGCGCGCCGCCGGCCTTCGGCAAGGAACTTCACGTTGAGCCGGACCCCGCCGAGGCGGGGCCAGATCAGGTGCGTGTCCCCGGACATCGGCAGGGCCGCCTCCGCGGGAAAGCGCAGCCAGGTGAGGGGTTCGGATCCCTCGTTGGCGATGCGGAGCCGGGCCGCGATCGCCGTTTCGCCGAATCGATACGCCAGGACGACCCTCTGTCCCTCGCCGTTGTCGAAACGCAGGCGAACCACGCCGTCGTCGCCCACGCCGACCTCCGGAGGATCGGGGAAACGGACGTACCGGCCGGCTTCGTCGACGAGGTCGAAGGCCCGTTCCGACGGCTGACGCCAGAGGGCGGCACCGGCGCGAATCTCCCGCAGGACGCCGGAGCGCGGATCCAGACGCGCCTCGTACGCCGGGGTGCGGACGACGATCGGTTCCCCTTCCTCGGGGAGGGTCACGGCGGCCGGATTTCCGCCGAGCGCCGCCGGCGGGGGGAACTCCCCGGCGGGGCCGGCGAGTCGCTTGCGCCAGAGCCGGCGGGCGGTCTCGATCGTTTCGGGATCGATCCCCGTGCGCGTCACGTGGGCCAGTCCCGTCAACACGATTCCCGGGGCGTCGCCCTGCACGCTGATCGACAGGGCCGGGGAGGGAAGGTCGAGATGGTGATCGGGATCGTGCGACCAGAAGGCCACGCGGAACTCGTCCGGGGAGATCCGCCAGGTGTGCTCGCCCTTCGGGAAACGCCGCGTGCCGGAGATGTAGATCGCGCCCCGGGCGTCGGGCACGGTGACGTAGACGCTCGCCCCGCCTTCGGCCACCCGGAACCGCAGTTCGAGATCCGAATTCTCCGGGAGCCCCGACCGCAGCACGGCCTCCGTCCCGGAGGCGATCAGCACGCCGTTCTCGACGGCCTCGACCCGTCCCTTTGGGACGCTCCACCGTTCGAGGCTCCGCCAATCGGGTTGCCCTGCGCCGAAGCCCGCCGTCGCCAGCATCATTCCCATCGCCCCCGACACGATTCCGCGAAAGGACAAGCCTCGCATGCGCAATCCTCCCTGCGGACCCGGCGCCCGGAGGACGCCGCGGCGCGGCGGGAAACGGGGGGGGCGGCGGCCCTCGGGGACCGCCGGATCCGGCTCCGTCAGACCCCGAACCGCGCGTCGCGGATCCGCTTGGCCGCCGACCGGTCCGATGTCGGAGTGTAGCCCGGCAGCGGCAGGATGTGTTCGTGGATCTCGTCCAGCATCCACGCCGGATGCGGGAAGAAATAGTTTTCCAGTTCGATCGACGGCGTCACCCAGTTGCGGCTGCCGACGATGCCGACCGGCGCGTCGAGATCGTCCAGGGCCATCAGCGAGACGTTCGCGGCGATCGTGTTCAGGAAACTGTTTCGTTCGCAGGCGTCGGAGGTGACGAGCAGGCGGTGGGTCTTGCGGACGGAATCCAGCACCGGTTCGTAATCGAAGGGAACCAGGGAACGCCCGTCGATCACCTCGGCCGAGATCCCCATCTCCGCCAGTCGATCCGCGGCCTCGATCGCCCGGTAGAGCGTCGCGCCGAAACTCAGGATCGTCAGGTCGTCGCCCGCCCGTTTCACCTCGGGTTCGCCGATCGGAATGAGGAAATCCTCCCGCGGCACGCCTTCGCTGTGGAAGATCTCCACCTGGTCGTAGATCCGCTGGGATTCCAGGAAGATCGTCGGATTCTCGCTGGCCAGCGCCGAACAGAGCAGACCCTTGGCGTCGTACGGCGTCGCCGGGAAGACCACCTGCAGCCCGGGAACATGGGCCACCATGGCCGACCAGTCCTGCGAATGCTGCGCGCCGTACTTGTTGCCGACCGATACCCGGAGGACCACCGGCATCTTCAGATCGCCCGCGGACATCCCCTGCCACTTGGCGAGCTGGTTGAAGATCTCGTCGCCCGCGCGTCCGAGGAAATCGCAGTACATCAGCTCGATCAGCGCCCGGCCGCCTTCCATGGCGTATCCGACGGCGGTTCCGACGATCGCCGCTTCGGAGATCGGCGCGTTGAACAGGCGGTGGTAGGGCATCGACGCGGTCAGTCCCTTGTAGACGCCGAAGGCCCCGCCCCAGTCGCGGTTTTCCTCGCCGTAGATGATGAGCCGACGGTCCTTGTAGACGCGGCTGATCACCGCCTCGAAGAGGGCGTCGCGGATCGTGATCGCCTCGCGGGGGGAGAGCCGGTTGCCGTCGGCGTCGAGACCGAACCGCTTGCGCCGGCCCAGGGAACGCCAGGCGGAGTTGTCTTCGAGGGTTCCGACGACGTCGCCTTCGCGCACCGGTTCCCCTTCGGTGTCCAGCTCCGTGGAGAGCATCATCGGCGAGATGGCGTCCGGATCGCTCTCGAGGTCGAGCAACGGCGAAACCTCCGGATCGACCGCCAGCCGGAAGACCCGTTCCAGTCGGTTTTCGATGTCGGCGACGACCGCATCGAGTTCCTTCTCCGCGGCGATCCCGGCCTCGAGCACCTGTTTCCGGTAGACGTCGATCGGGTCGATCTTCTTCCAGAGTTCCAGTTCCTCGGCCGTGCGATAGGCGCTCGCGTCGCTCGGGGAATGGCCGCTCTGGCGGTAGACCTCGATGTCCAGCAGAACCGGGCCCTTGCCCCCGCGCGCCAGCTTCAGCGCGCGGGAGAAGGCGTCGGCCACCGCCAGGGGATCGTTTCCGTTGACCGTTTCGGCGTGCATCGAGTCGGGGTTGATCCCCGCGCCGATGCGGCAGAGCCGTTCGTACCCCATCGTTTCGCCTTCGGTCTGGCCGCCCATGGCGTAGAAATTGTTGATGAAGGCGAAGATGACCGGCAACCCGCCGCGATAGGCCTCTTCCCAGAGCGTGGTGAACTGGCCCATCGTGGAGAAGTTCATCGCTTCCCAGACGGGGCCGCAGCCGGTGGATCCGTCGCCGATGTTCACGACCACCACTTCGTCGGAGAGCTGCAGCCGTTTGGCCAGCGCGGCGCCGACGGCGATGTCGGCGCTGCCGCCGACGATCGCGTTGTTCGGGTAGGCGCCGACGTCGGTCCAGTATGCGTGCATGCTGCCGCCCATGCCGCGGTTGAATCCCGTCTCCTTCCCGAGGATCTCGGCGAGAAGGCCGTAGAGAAGGATGTCCACGGCTTCTTCCCGCAGGGGTTGATCGGGCGCGCGGACGATCCGGCGGATCCGCCCGTCCTGGTACCGGTCGAGGATCTTCGTCAATTCCTCGTCGGACATCTGCGCGAAGGCGGAAAGCCCCTTCGCCAGGATCTCCTCGTGGGACCGGTGGCTTCCGAAGATGTGGTCCGCCGGACGGAGATGCAGGGCTTCCCCCACCGCGGCGGCTTCCTGCCCGATGCCCAGGTGCGCCGGTCCGCCGTAAACGTAGTCGATGCCCCGGTAGGACTTCGTCTGCTTCAGGCTCTGGAGCATTTCCTCGAACCGGCGGAGGATCACCATGTCGCGGAAGATCCGCAGCGCGGTCTCGCCCGGCATGCCCCCCTTCAGCTCCGAGGAAAGATCTCCCGTGTACCGGTATCCCTGGATCTTCCGGAAGGTGAGCCGGAAAGGTTTCTGTTTTTCCGCCGGATCGACGATGAGCTGCTTGACCATGATTGATTTCTCCGCTTCTGACTGATGAGGCCCGCGCGCTCCTTCGGCGCGGGGCGGGCATGATACCATCCGCCGCGGCTCCCGCAAGGAGGGGCGCCGCATTCCCCCGAAGGTACGGACCGGCCCGATCTTCGTGAAGCCGTCCCTCCGCCTCCTCTTCTCGAAACGCGCGGGATTCGCTACCTTCCCGCGCGGAGGTGATTCTTGGATTCGACGTCGCTGCCCCGATGGGACGGTCATACCCACAGCCGCTGGTGTCCCCACGGGAGCCGGGAACCGACCCGCCGGTTCGTGCGCAAGGCCGTCGATCTCGGGTTCGAACGCTACAGCATCACGGAACACGGGCCGGTTCCGGGGCGGATCGGAGGCGCGTACCCGCCCGACAGTTACACCACGCCGATCGAGGACCTGGATCGTTGCCTCGAGGAGGCCTGGGAACTCCGCTCGGAGTTCGCCGGCGAGATCGAGGTGCTTCCGGGCCTCGAAATCGATTTCTTCCACGGCGCCGAGGAGCAGACGGCCGCCGTCGTCGAACGCTACGGAGACCGGTTGCTCGACGCCCTGTTGTCCGTCCATTTCCTGCCGGCCGGCGAAGGCTTCCGGATGGTGGACTATTCCCCCGAAGACATCCGGGAGGGGTTGCTGCCGTATTACGGTTCGATCGACGCCGTCTTCGCCGCCTACTGGGAAGCGGTGAGGGCGTCGGCCCGGGCCGATTTCGGCCCGAAGGGGCCGCGGCGTCTCGGGCACGTCGGGTTGTGCTGGAAGTTCCGGCGGGTTCTCCGGCCGGAACATCCGGAGCGGCTCGATCCGCTGATCGACGAGACGCTCGACATCGTCGCCCGCCGCGGGTTCGCCCTGGACATCGACGCCGCCGGACTGCGCAACCCCGACTGCGGCACGCCGCTGCCGCCGCCCCCGATCATCGAACGGGCCCGCCGCCGGGGCATCCCGCTCGTCTTCGGTTCCGACGCCCACGCGGTCGACCACGTCGGTTTCGGCTGGAAGGAGGTCGCCGCCCTCTGCCGGCGCCCGCCGCGCGACGCGGATTTCCCCGGTCCGGCGTAGGTGCGCCGAAACGCCCTGCGGTCCTGCAGCGGCCTTGGAGATCCGTCCGGGGAGATCGGCCGGGGTCAGTACATCTCGATCCGGTCCCAGCTCGGGATCCAGGGGACGAACCGGATCGCGTCCGCGATCACGAGGCCGCCGGAGGCGCTCTCGTCGGAAAGGGTCACGTAGACCGGCCCCGCCTCGAAATAACGCGGGCTGCCGCCGTCGATCCGGATGCTCCAGTATCCCGAACCCGCGGCGCCGCCGTTGCGCTGGGTGGCGGTGACCGTCTGCAGCCCGGAGGCGTCCCGGAAGCGGTAGACGGCCGTCGTCGTGAACACGTTGTTGCCCCGCACGTGGCCCTCGATCCGGTACCAGCCGGCGGCGGGGATGTCGACGACCCAGCAGGCCACGCTCGGCGTGGGATGGGAAGAGGCGTACCGGGCGTTGTTCCCGTAGTAGGAGGAGAGGTAGGAGGAGGCGTCCGCCCAGCCCGTTCCGTCCTCGTAATCGAGCCGGTACGGGGCGTTGTCGGCCACGAGCGTGACGGGAAGCGTTTCCGGCGCCGCGGAATCCGGCCTGCGTTCCCAGGGGACCGGTTCGGCGACGCCGACGAACCGCGCCGCGTCGGCGTTCAACCGGGCGTCGGTCGAGGTGCCGAGGTTGCTCTGGGTGGTGTTGTTGATCTCCAGGTATCCGGCCGTTCCCGCATCGAATCGGTAGGTGCCCAGGGAAATCCAGCGATCGCCGAATTCCGTGCTCGTGATGTCGCGGTTGAACACGGTCGTCCCGTCGGCATGGACGATGCGCACCTGGGCGTTCTTCGCATTGGCGCTGGCGTAGCGATAGGTCGTCAGGAAGATCTCGTACCGGCCCGCCGCCGGCAGGTCGGGCCGGAATCGCGCGCGATCGGCCCTGCCGTTGGCGTCGGCGGGCAGCGCCCATCGCGAACCGATTCCCGGGGTGAGTCCGGGCGCGGTGCTGTGCGAGGAGCTGTCGTACCACGTGCCCGCCTCGGAGTATCCGTCGTGGTGCAATCCGCCGGTCCGGGATTCGATGATGTAGTCGACGGGGGAGGCCGAAGCCGACACCACGGCCGAGACCTCGGTGTTGTGGTAATCGTCGTAGGCCGCGACGCGGTAATGGTTCAAGCCGTCGAACGGTTCGCCGTCGGTCCATTGGAACGTCGACCGGGTTCCCTCGAGATCCCAGTAGACCATGGCGAGATTGTCGTAGCGCAGGGGGACCGTGGAGGAAGCGGAGCGATAGATCCGGTACTGGATCGGCAGATCTCCGTCCGCCGCGGGCGCCGGCCGCTGGAAGGTCACCGTCACGGTTCCCCCGGCGGAGGCGGCGGCGACCGATGCCGGCGGGTTCGGCGCGACGGTGTCCGCGCCGGGACGCAGGTCCGCCGGGATCGTCACGGTCGTGTCGTAGGGATAGCCGGGGTCGGACAAGCCGTGGAAAAGGGCGTCGCCGTCGGCCTGGAGTCCGCTGATGTCGAAGTGAACGAACCCGAGGGGAGGTCGGGCGTTGGCCCGGAAATCCAGGACGAACGATCGCATCTGGGAGGGCGTGTTGCCGAAGGCGACGGCTTCGGCGCCGAAGGCCATCACCATCGGTTTCCCGCCGTAGTTGTAGTTCTGGTAGCGGTCGTAGCGGGAATGCGCCGTGGAGAGGGAGGTTCCGTAGTACGAACCGCAGAGGACGTCGATGGCGTCGTGCGCGCTCCACCAGTTGTACCCCTGGAGCTTGTTCGGAACGGAATCGGTGAACCCGATCAGGAAGGCCGAGACGACCACGTTCGGCTTCTCCAGGCGGACCCGGTCGGTGAGCCGTTGAACGATCGTGGTGAGCTGTTGACGCCGGTAGAGGTTCCAGGCGCCGGCGGCGTAGTCGGGGCGGGCGATGACGTCGAGCCCCGTGTCGTCGAGGAAGCGGCTCCTGGTCACCGGGTCGTAGCCCCATTCCGTTCCCTTGTAGCGGACGTAGTCGAGGTGGATCCCGTCGATGTCGTAGTTCCGGACGATGTCCATGAAGACGTCGAAGAGGTAGTCCTGCACCGCCGGGATGCCCGGGTCGAGGTAGGCGCCCTCGCTGTCGGTCGAGGGCGACATCGTGTTGCCGGAGGCGTCTTCGGTGACCCATTCCGGATGGGTGCGGTAGGCGTGATCGGGGCTGGCGGGAAGGGAAGACCGGTTCCAGATCGGCAGGACGGTCACCCAGGCATGCACCTCGACGCCCTTTTCATGGGCGCGATCGATCACGTACTGCAGGACGTCCAGGTCGGACGGCGAGATCGAGTAGGTCTGCCCGCGCGGTTCGGGGTTGGGGTAGGTGTCGTCGTCGCGGTTCGGGAAGTAGAAGGCGTCGCCGCGGCTGCGCACCTGCAGGAAGATGGCGTTGAAGTTGTAGGCGTCGACATCGGCCAGCAGGGCGTCGAGCTTGGCCTGGGTGTTGACGTCGAACGCCGCCGCGTAGAACCCGCGAACCTCGGGGTCGGCCGCACGGATCCGCGCGGCCGGCAGGAGAACGAGCAGGGCGACGAACGGAACCGCTCGCCGCCATGGGTATGCGAACGCTTTCGGCATCACGCGGAACCATACGGAAGATCCGCGCCGATGGATAACCCCGACCGTTCGTGAAGGTCGGGGCCCGGGGGTTCGGAAACGACGGAAAGGGGGCGGTTGCGCCGGGAGGATTCCCCGACGGGGGCGGCGGAGGACGGTCCGCCCTCCGCCGCCTGCGGTGTCGGGGATCAGTAGACGTACGTGAGATAGAGGCGCAGATCGCTGTTGGTCGCGTTCGATTTCCCCTCCTGTCGGTCGAGGTAGGCGACGCCGATCTTGACCGCCACACTGAGGTCCTCGATCCGGGGCACGGGCTGTTTGGCGATGAGATTGAGTTCCTGTCCGTCGAAGGGTTGTTTCGACTGCCACGTGTATTCGTACAGGGCGTAGAGGCTCGTCCCGGTCGACGGAAGCTTGGTGGTCGCCTTGAGATAGGCGGTGTCGGCCCCTCCGTTGAAGGGTCTGGCGGAGATCTGCATCAGGGCGCCGAGGGCATGGTTGATCCCCGTGGTGGTTTCCTGGAACTTCAGGTCGTCGCCCTGGACGCCGAAGTATCCCGATTCGACGGTGACCTCGCCCAGTTTCTGCCGAAGGGAGAGACCGTAGACGTCGGCCTTGTGATCGGAACCGTCGCCGATATCGGTCTCGTTCCGGTAGTAGCCGAGCACGGAGGTGTTCTCCGTAGCCTTCCAGGTCGCGCGGACCCCGAAGAGGTTCGCAACGTCCCATGCGGCGGCGTCGAAGAGGGCGATCTCCAGGTTCTCCAGCCGGCTGTTGGCCAGCTCGATCCAGGTGACCCCGTCGGTGTCGTCGTCCGCTCCGAACACGTCGCCGAAATTGTTGAAATCCCACCGGTCGCCCACCTGGATCCAGTTGCTCATGCGGAACGCGTGTCCGAGAAGGAGGCTGGTGTCGGGGATGTCCGCGGTCCGGAGTTCGACGGTTTCGATGGAACGGGCCTTCTGCCGGTAGTCGTCCGCCCGGAAGACCTCGCCGTTGTCGATCTTTCGTCCGGCCAGGACGGTGGAGTTGGTCAGGCCGAGACCGTCGAACGTGTAGCGGATCCATCCCTCGTTCAAGAGGTTGATCTCGTCGTTGACGAGGATCGCGGTCGTGTTGCTTTCGAAGAGTTCCCACGCGTAGTCGTAGGCGAGGCCCGCGTCGAATCCGGCGAAGGACGGCGAAACGTATTTCAGAACGAGGCCGAGCGTGGAATTGGCCCCGTTGGCCGGAATGCTTTCGTAGCCGCGGTACATCGTCAGGGACTGGATCCGGCCGGAGACGGTTCCGCAGCCCTTGTCGTTGATCGAGTCGATGATGTCTGCGGCCGGGACCGTGGATGCGGTCAGGGCGGTCGCCAGAAGGATGATGGCCTGAAGAATGACGGTCTTTTTCATGGCGGTGTCTTGGAACAACGTGTCCTCTCCTTGGGTTGTGGGGGCCTGTCTCGCGCCGGCCGCGATCGGCGCGACGGATGATGCGTCCGGATCGGGAAGATGCGCACGCCCGGACGGGACGGGTCGACGGTCCGCGGGTGCGGCGCCTCTTCCTGAGGGGTTCCCCTTGCGCTCCGGTTTTCCTCGTCGCGGGCAACGGGCGAGGCGGCGGGATGCACGGGCGATTCCGGCCGTTCCGTCCGCGAGGGTCGAACCGAAGGGCGCAGACGCTACCGCCGGGGAGCGGGGGAATCAAGGGTTCAGAAACGCTGCGGCCGGGCCTCCTCTCCGGTCCCGCGGATCGGGGGAGCGGCGTCTCGTTCTTCGGCGCGTTCTCGCGTAATCTCTCCGTCGAGATTCGAGGACGCATCCGGGCTGGAGGAGGAAGAACATGATGCCACCGTACCGAAGGAGCATCGGACTCATGGGGTTTGCCGGGATCTTCGGGCTCTGCGGATTCGTCGTCCCCCCGTCTTCCGCGGGCGCGGACCCGCAGGTGGCGATCCTGGTCGACGATCTGCCCGGATTCGATCCGGCCGCGGCGAACGCCCTCGCCGACAGGATCCGGTCGGAAGGTCTGCGGGTGACGCCGATTTCCGGCGACGAGGCGGCCGATCCGTCGGTGCTTTCGCCCGATCGGTTCGCGCTGTACGTGATCCCGAATGCGGAAGTCTATCCGGCGGCGGCGCGGGCCGCGCTGGCGGCTTACCTGAAGGCCGGCGGCAACCTGATGACCCTCGGAGGGCCGGCCTTCCGGGATGCGGCCTGGAAACACGACGGCGCCTGGCTGACGGCGTCGATGATCCGCGAGCAACTTTCCGCGTGCGAACCGGAACGGATGCTCTTCGACTTCGACGGGGACGACGGACCTCCCGATTGGATCCGGGGCACCAACGACCCGGCGAGTCCGGGCGGATTGGAACTCGAGCCCGGCGGGCCGCAAGGCGCCGGGCAATGCCTGAAGGTCTGGTGCGATAACCTCACGGGCTGGGAGACCTTCGGTCCGGAGAGCTTGCCGGGTCTCTTTCCGGAAGGGCATGCCCTGCTCTGTTTCCGGGCCAGGGGCGACGAGACCACGACGCAGATGCTGATCGAACTCAGGGAAACCGATCAGTCCCGCTGGATGGCCTCGGTCTCTCTCACTCCCGAGTGGGGCCGCTACGCGTTGCGGCCCGAGGATTTCGTCTACTGGCGGGATTCCGTGACGGGCGACACGCGGGGCGGCCCGGGGGACGTCTTCCACCCGGAACGCGCCTTGACCATGATCCTCGGGATGGCGATGAGCCACAACCCCGAGCTTCAGCCCGGGCCGCACGCCTTCTGGATCGACGAGATCGGCACGGCGCCGAATCCCTTTGCGGATCTCGAGAGCGGGGAGGAGGCCCCGGCGCCGATCGTCGAGGCCCTTTCGCCGAGCTACAAGGTCTATCCGCTGGAGGAGATCGAGTCGGTCCGGATTTCCCCGGACCAGAGGATCCTGTCGCCGGAACTCGTTCTGCCTCCGGCGGCGGCGGGGATTGCGCCGCATGCGCGCCCGGCCGGGCGGGGGTTCCGCAAGGAATCCGACTGGCGCTGGATTTCCCTGGCGGAAGCGTTCGACGGGAGCGGAAGGAAACGCGGCGACCCCCTCTGGATGCTGATTCAGCACGGCGGCGAGATGGAGGGCTCGATTCTCGCGAGCGCGGGGATTCGGGATCAGGCGCTCCTGGCGGATCCGGCGGTCGGATCGGCACTGGCCGCACTGGCGAAACGCGTGGTCCGCGGCGTGTTCCTGAAAGAGGGGGGCGCGCGCCATTTCGCCTGGTGGCCGGGGGAATCCGTGTTGCTGGGCGCGACGGTCCTGAACTACGGCCAGGAAGGGGTCCGGACGCGGGTGCGCGTCACGGTCCGGTCTCTCTCCGATGGATCGACGGTTTTCGAACGGGAAGCCGGCGCGGATGTGCCGCCCGGATCCCGGCGGGAGGTTTCCTTCCGCTGGGAAGAGGGGGGCGAGGAATCGGAGGTCTACGAGGTCCGGACCGACCTGCTGGCGGACGGCGAGGTCGTCGACGGCATCGCGCACGAGGTGGGGATCCTGTCCCGGCGCGTTCCTTCGCCGGAGGAATACGTCACGGTGTCCGACGGAAACTTCCGCTGCAACGGGAAGAAATGGTTTCCGGTCGGCGTGAACTTCTGGCCGGTCTACGTGTCGGGGCTCGAAGGGATCGTGTACGGCGCGCACTGGTTGCGCGACGGACTCTACGAACCGGTCGAGGTGGAGCGGGATCTCGAGCGGCTCGAGGCGCTCGGGATCAACATGGTGAGCGTCCAGACGGGCCGGATGGACCAGCTCCGGAACTTCCTGGATTTTCTACGGCGGTGCGGCCGGCACGGGATCAAGGTGAACGCGTTCCTCTACAACATCTCGCCCCTGCAGGACGGGATGTCGCCGTTGGGCTTCGACGATCCGGCCGCCGCGGAATTCATCGGGGAGGGGCGGCTGGCGTCGAACCCGGTCCTGATGGCCTACGACACGGTCTGGGAACCGGGCAACTACATGTACGACGCGGCGCATCGTCCCCTGTGGGACGAGGACTGGCGTGCGTGGATCCTGGAGCGGTACGGCACCATCGAGTCGGCGGAGTCGGACTGGGGCTTTCCCGTGCCGCGGACGGCCGCAAACGCGGTGACCTCGCCCTCGGACGAACAACTGTCGCAGGACGGCGATTGGCGGCGGATGGTGGCGGCGTACCGGCGGTTCATGGACGATTTCGCGAGCCGCAAGTGGAACGATTGCCGGCGGAACCTGTTGCGGCTCGACCCGAACCACCTGATCAGCAACCGCCAGGGCAACACGTTGCCGCACGATTTCACCTTCACCGCGACGGCGAAGCACGTGGATTTCATGGCGCCGGAGGGGTATTCGATCCCGGGGAACGAGGACGGCTACAACGCCGCCGGGTTCATCACGCGGTACATCCGGTTCACGACGCGCGGCAAACCGATCATCTGGTCGGAGTTCGGCAGGACCGTCTGGAACCTCCAGGAGATGAAGCCGATGCCCGCGGCGATCCGGATGCAGGCCGAGTACCACGAGATGTTCTACCGGATGGCGCTCGAATCGGGCGCCAACGGCACGGCCCCGTGGTGGTGGCCCGGCGGGTACCGGGTGGACGAACGCAGCGACTACGGCATCACGAACCGCGACGGCACCCCGCGGCCGGCGGCGGAACTGATCCCCCGGTACGGTCCGCAATTCGCTTCGGCGACGCGCGAACCGGACGGCGGGACCATGGAAATCGTTCTGGACCGCGACGCGCACGCCGGCGGGTACTGGTACCTGGCGTTTCACACCGGGCGCGATGCGTATGCGGAGGCGCGCAGGCAGGGCAAACGGCTCGAGATCCGCTCCCCGGGCACCGGGACGACGTCGGTCGACACGCCGCTGGTGGCGGTCGGGGGAACGCCCTGCAACGGAAGCAATCCGCCGAAGTACCTGAATGCCGAGTTCAACCGGATCGAGGTGCGCGGCGCCTCCGGGGAGTGGGTTCGCGCGGAGAAGGGGAAACCGGTTCCGGTTCTCGCGGGGGAACCGGTCGTCGCGAGGATCTCGGTCGGCAATACGCAGGAGGCCGAATGGCTGCCGCCGTCGGACGCGGACGGCCGTCCCGGCGCGGTTTTCCTGGCCTCGACGCCCGATTCGCAGCTTTCGGTCCGAATCCCGGTCCCCGGGCGGATCCCGTACCTGGCGGATGCGGATTTCGGCGAGGTCACGCTGGCCGAATCGCTTCCCGCCAGGACGCATCTCATCCTCCGGATGACGGCGGAAGGCCGGGCGTGGTTCGGCGAGAAATTCCTCCTGGTGTTGGAGCCGGTCAGCACGGACTCGTGGTCGAGCCGGTGAGGCGGCTGCGGGCCCGGGGGCCCGTGTGCGCGCAACCGCCCGGGCGGGTTGTCTGCGAAGAGAGGGACGCGACCGGCGATGCCGACGGACGGGATCCGCGGGGCGGGGAACAGGGGATAGGGAAAGGCGCATGGGGAAAAGAACCCGGGTTTCGTCGATACTGCCGCGGGCGCTGGTGCCGGTCTTTGCGGCGTTGTCGTTGTCGGCGATCGTTTCGAACCTTCTTTCACCCTTTGTGGAGAAGGTCTCCTGGATCGTCTGGACGGGGGAACTCGGATTGATCGTGCTGCTGGGGGCGGCGGTGTCCGCGTCTCTGCGCAGGACGCGCCGGTGGCCGTCGCTCGCGTGGATTGCGGGTTTCGCCTGCCTGCTCTGGGTGGCCGGCTGGGGGCTGGCGAGCGTGCATCTGTCGAGCGCGCCGCTGGCGCGGCACTTCGTTCCCCGGTCGTACTGGATCTGGCAACGGTGGGCGTTGCCGGCGGGAATCGTCGGCGGGGCGGGATTGATGGCCGCGGCCCTGCGCGTACGGAAACGCTGACGGAAAATCGTCGGATCTTCGGGGCGTTCGAGGTTCCGGGCCCGGGGTTCAGGAGCCGTCGGTTCGCCGGACGAGCTGGATCCGGTCGCGGATTCGTGCGGCGTCCTCGTAGCGCTCCGCCTCGATGGCTTCCCGGAGTTCCTGTTCCAGGCGTTCCAGCTCGCTCATCGGCCGGCTGCGGCGGATCTCGTCGATGGCGCCCTGGAGGAGGGCGAGGGATCGTTTCCGTTCGATATCGAACTCTTCCTGGTCGATCTCCTGCAGATCCCGGATCTTCCTGATGGATTCCTGCAGGGCGCGTTCGGCGGAATCGAGGTCGCCGGCGCCGGAAAAGAGCATGGCCTTGGCCATGCCGTTCATCCGGAGGATGTAGGGGCGGTAGACCTCCATGGCCGCGGCGTCGTCGTGTTCCTCGGCGTGATCCCGGACGAGATCCAGCACGCGCAGATTCCGTTCGGTGTCGCGCACCACGTGGGCGTAATCCTCGAGCTGGAAGAAGAGGACGTACCGGAAGTAGTAGAGCACGGCTTCCTCGCGCAACCGTTCGAAATCCTCGTGAGAAAGCCGGAAGGTTTCGAAGAGCGGTTCGCGGGCGGCCTGTTTCTTCTTCTCGAGATAGAAGTGGAGCCAGGACTCCATCCCGTGGGGACGGGCGCCGTCGGGCCGGCCGTTGACCTCGAACTGGTCGATTCCGAGGGGGCGGCGCACCTGGATGACCTCGCGTCCGTCGGCGATCTTCACCACGCGGACGGCGTTCTCGGGGTCGTAGGGCCAGGCATCGAGCCAGGGTTTCAGGTCGGGATCGTTCATCTCGAAACGAATCTGCCACGTCGCATCGGGGCGCGTCAACGCGCGGCCGATTTCCCGCGCCGGCGTGGGGATGGGTCCCTTTACGGAACCGACGCTGTGCGGAGGTTCGTAGTAGGGCCCCGTCCCCTTCCCGCGCTCCCCGCAAAGGAAGACCTGTTGGAATCGCACCGAAGGCGCGGAACGTCTTCGCGTTTCTGCGGCGCGCCTTCAGCGCGCGGACGATGGATGCCGGCGCATGACCCGGGGCGTTGCCCCGGGCTGACGACCGGCGGCCCTTCAGGCCGCGTTTTGCGGAATCGCCCGAACGGGGTCGGGCTCCTACTTTGGGTTACGTGCGCAGGCAGAGTAGGAGGCCGATCCCGGCTCGCCCTACGGCTTGTCCTCCATAGTCGCGCCCCTGCGGGACGAAGGAGGAAGTCCGGGAACGCCGAGACGAAGCAGGAACCCCGCCCGTCCCGCGCAGGGCCTCCCGGCGAAAATGCGCTGAAGGCGCATCGCTCGTCAGCCCGGGGCAACGCCCCGGGGAGTCAGCCCGCCGCCGATGCTGCGCGCTGAAGGCGCGCTGCTCGGCGGCTACGTCCCCCGGGAACCCGCCATGAAGCACACGAACACGACGGAGAGAACGATCTTCTGAAAAATCCGCCTTTCGAATGTCTCATTCGAGGGTCTCGGCACTTTTGCGATGTGGAGGGACGACTCGAGGCAGGATGCCGACGATCAAGAAACCTTGCCACCGCCGGCCCGGCGGGATACCCTGTGCGTCGGAAGGGGGAGATCACGAATCGGCCAGAAGAGATCGCGGGATACCGGGACGGATCTGCCTCGCGAGCCCACATTGCCCGGCGGGGGCAGGGCGCAGGAGACGCCCTCTTTCTTCCCAAGGGACGCCGCGCTGATGGAGAGGCGTATCCCGCCCTGAAAGGCGGGATCTGCCAGGTGATCGACGCCGGGGACGATTCGATCGCCGCCCGGTACGAGTACGATCCGTAC
>CAYNBQ010000041.1:0-30725 GCA_964395275.1 uncultured Verrucomicrobiota bacterium | reverse complement strand
ATCTCGGCGCTGAATCCGTGGAAAATCCCCGGAATATCTTCCCAGAGGCCGCCCAGGGGATTGATTCGGGTCTGAATCTTGACCTCGTCGCCGTCCGGTTCCCATTCGAGCTGCAGGATCCCTCCCCGTCGCAGTTGTGCGACGGTCAACCGCGGCGTTCGGAGGTAACGCTCCATCAGGCCGTTGTCACCGACCGCGAACCAGCCCTGCATCGAATCGTCGAAGAAGATGTCCATCGGCGTCTGCCATGCCAGTGTGCCGACGTTTTCGAGATCGCCTCCGTCAACGGAGGCGTAGAGCGCGCCCCATTCGGTGCCGAGCAGGGCCGTCCCGTTGCCGTCGCTGCCCGCGGCCGTGAAATCGGCGGGATCGACATTCGGCACGGGGTTCCAGGAGTCGAACCCCTCTTCTTCGATCGCGCTCAGGATCGTGCCCGCTTCCCCGGCGGCCAGGGCGCGCGCGATGCCGTCGAAGACGATCACCTCCAACGACGGATCGCCGGGTTTCGCCTTGTTCCGCTCCACCCAGGAGGCCCCGTCGCTCGAGACGAGGACGACGCCCCCGTCGCCGACGGCGATGAAGTGCGTTCCGGTGAAGGTCACGTCGTGAAGATCCTGCGTCACTCCCGAGACCTGGGGGAAACCGACGGTCAGATCGTTCGGATCCATGATCTCGATGTATCCGCCCTCGCCGACGTTGACGATGACCCCGTTTCCGTAGGCGCCGGCGAAAAGCTCGGGCGGCTCGGGCCCGGTACGTTCCCAGACGCCCCAGTCGATGCCGTCGTCGCTGCAGAGCATGGTCCCGTCGTCCGCGAGGGCGACGAGGCAGTCGTGGAGCAGGTCGTCCGGTTGCCGGGTCGATCCGCCCCCGCCGCCTCCGCAGGGCGTCGATCGGGAGACGACCGTCGCATCCACCAGGGCGGGCGGGGCCATCTCGTGCGACGTGGGGATCTCCTTCCAGCTTCGGCCGTCGTTGTCGGAGACGAAGACCGTCTGTCGTTCTGCGGCGGCGACCAGGAGATTCCCGAATCGCAGGAACGCGAAGAAGGTGAGCAGGGTGAGATAGACGGTGAGGTACGTCCAGAAGTCCCCGTTCAGGGAGGTCATCATCAGACCGTATTGGCCGACGGCCCAGAACATGCCGAGAAGGAAAAACATGCCGAGGATGCCGAAGGGCGCGAAGGCGCGCAGCAGCAGGCTGGTCCCGTCGGTCGTTCTGCACACGGCGCCCTCGGGTCCGCCGAGCAGGAAGACGCCATTGCCGAAGGCGATGCAGGTGAGGTACCAGGCGATTCCCGCCAAGGTAACGATCCACTCGGCGGGGTCCACTGCGGATGCGAGGAAGCTCGTGCCGTAGGGGGCGTCGTATCCGACGGCCAGGTATCTTCCGTTGCCGTAGGTCACGTCATGGATGTCGGCGGTAATCTCGGAGCTGACCCGTTCGAAGGAGGATCCGTCCCTGGACTTGAGAATCGTCCCGTTGCGTCCGACCACGACGATGTCGTCGGGACCGGCGGCGACGCCGAGCAGATCGGCGGTGACGCCGGGAACGCTCCGGTCCTCCCAGCTCACGCCGTCGTTGCTGACGAGGATCTTGCCGCGGTCGCCGACGGCGACGAATTTCCCCTTGCAGTATGCGATCCGGTTCCAGTTGTTCGTTCCCGAGGGGACGGCCGCCTCCCACGCGACGGCGTCGGTGGACGTCATGATTTCTCCGCCCAGTCCGGCGGCGATCCAGCGCCCGTTTCCGTAGGCGACTCCCGTGCAGAAGCCGATGGCGTCCCGGGGAAGTTGCGCTCGACGGAAGGCCTCTTCGCCCGCCTTCCTGTAGAGAACGGCGCCGTGGGAACCGACGGCGACGACCGTTTGCCCGTCGGTCGCCACCCCCCGGATCTCGTTGCCGGTCGGCGACGGGTTGAGGAACCTCCATGCGCCGGCCCCGCGGGGGCTTGCCACGGACGCGGTGGCCAGGGAGCAGACGAGAACGACGACGATTGTCCGAGTGAAGAGCCCGGGCTGCGGAGAAGGCCGAAGGGCCGATACGACGGGAGCCATGGCAACACCCCTCCTTGTTCGCCGTGGAAGAAGAGACGCGGGGGACCGCGCTTCCACGTCGTTGGGCGGAAGCGTAGCGAAGGAGTGTCGATCACGTCGAGGGAAGAACTCTTCGACGTATCCTCCGGGATAGAGAGCCTGCCGGATGGCGGAAGGCGTCCTGTTTCCGATCCGCGGCGGCATGAATTCGAGGTGTTCTCTTCGAAAGGAGAAAAGGCGGCCGGCGAAACGGGGGGGGATCGGCCGGGACGAAGAAGATAGAAGAAAACCTTTGACGCGGGAAGTCTACGGGTGAGAAACTTCCGGTCAATGGAGGCATGGTTCGGCCGGATTCCATTCAACGGTAGGAGGAAAGGAGGGAATTGTGTTGACGAAGGTATGGACCGTGATTCTTTTTGCGCTGTCGGCGGCGCTTCCGCTTCGAGCGAACCTGATCGAGGTGGACCTGGGCACGCCGTACCAGGCCGACCAGATCCGGTTCGCATCGCCCATCGGGCAGTCCTTTACGGCGGAGGATCCGCGGATTTCAGTGATCGGGTTCGGGATTAGCGAAATGAACCCCGGTTCGCCCGCGGATCCGGTGAGCGCCACGCTCCGGGCGGGGGAAGGAAGCGGTCCCGTCGTCGGGACGGCCAGCGCGACCCCGCCCGAAGGGGTTTCCTGGACGGATCCGATGGTGGATTTCGATTTCAGCTCCGTGGTGCTCGAGGTCGGCAGCGTGTACACGGTTTTCCTGGACTGCACGAGCACGCGCTGGGGGCTCACTTCGTACAAGGACGCCGGGTATGATGGCGGGGTGTTCTACCGGTGGGGATCGGAGGAGCCGGCCTACGATGCGCGCTTCCACGTCATTCCGGTTCCCGAGCCGGCGACGCTCCTTCTGATGGGTCTCGCCGCTGCGGGATCGCTGTTGCGTTGCCGGCGCTGAGCGCTTCCGCCTTCTGCGCCGCGCCTCAGCCTCAGCCGCCGAACGCGGCCAGGAGGCCGATGGTCGCGGCGAGGGCGAGGATGATCAGCGCCGGAACGAACCAGGCGTCGTCGCGATCGTTCCCTCGGCGGACGCCCCGCGGGGGTTGAACGCGAGGGGAAGAGGCTGGCCGCCGGGCCCCGGAACTCCTGCGGCGTTCTTCCAGTTCCCTGCGGCGGCGGTAGATCGCCGCCAGAAGGATGAGGTCGCCCCCGTCGAAAGGGGGTTGCGGTTCCGGAGGATCGAGCGGAGCCGAAGGATCGCGGAGGTCCGGAGGATCGAAGAGACTCATGACGTTTCCTTCCCGGCGCCTGTTCGTATGATGGGGCACGCGAATCGGCGAAGGCAAGGCGAAAACAGGGTTCTGCCGCCTTCGCGCCGGGGATCGGGCCTGGAATTCCGGATGCGCCGGGCAAACAAGGGGATCATGCACGGCCGATGCAGGCCGTGACGGTCCGACGAGGGGGAATGGCCATGTCGAACAAGGTGGACGTCGATCCGAACCGGTTTTTTGCGGAAATGATGGAGCGAATGACGGGCGACGGGTTGTTGCTGGCGACCGTGGACGGCCGCGGGAAACCGAACGTGATGACCATCGGCTGGGGAACGATGGGATCGATCTGGGGCAAACCCGTCTTCCTGGTCCTGGTGCGTCCGTCGCGCTTCAGTTACCGGAATCTCGAGGAAACGGGCGAGTTCACGGTGAACGTTCCGGGTCCTGACATGTCGGAAGCCATCCGGGATTGCGGCACGTTGTCGGGGCGCGACACGGACAAGTTCGAGCGCTGCCGTCTGACGCCGATGCCGGGCCGCAGGGTGAAGGCGCCGATCATCGACGAGTGTTCGATCCATTACGAGTGCAGGGTGGTGCACAAGAACGACGTCCAGCCGCCGGCCCTGGAGGGCGCGATCCGGTCGAGCGCGTACCGCGACGGCGACTACCACCGGATCTACTGGGGCGAGATCCTCCGCGCATGCGCGAACGCCGACCCGAGCGGCCGCGTACCCGATCCCCGGCTCTAGCGCGGCGCGGCGTCGGTCGGAGAAAAGCGGCCGGGCGGGGAAGTCCCCCCGGGGCGCTTGACTTGGCGGCCGTAGATGGTAGGAAGTCGCCTTTCCCCGTGCATGTTTCGCTTTTTCTGCGGCGCGACGGACTGCCGGCCCCGAATGCGCCCGCCTTTTCCCGATGGCACGGCCGGCGCGAGACGATGGGATCATGAAGGAACGATTCCGGCCGGTGAACCCGCGCGCCAGTCTGCCGGAACTGGAGGAGAAGACCCTCCGGTTCTGGGAGGAACGCCGCATCTTCGAACGGTCGCTCGAGGCCCGTCGCGACGCCGAGGAATTCGTCCTGTACGACGGTCCACCCTTTGCGACGGGGCTGCCGCATTACGGACACGTCGTACCGGGAACGATCAAGGACGTGGTGCCGCGTTACCAGACGATGCGGGGACGGTACGTCGAGAGGCGGTTCGGCTGGGACTGCCACGGATTGCCCGTCGAGTACGAGATGGAACGCGAACTGGGGATCTCGGGAAAACGCGAGATCGAGGACTACGGCGTCGACCGGTTCAACGAGGCCTGCCGGGGCATCGTGTTGCGCTACACGGCGGAATGGGAACGGCTCGTCAGCCGCATGGGCCGCTGGGTGGATTTCCGCAACGACTACAAGACGATGGACGCCGATTACATGGAGTCCATCTGGTGGGTCTTCCGGACGATCTGGGACAAGGGGCTGATCTACGAAGGGCACAAGATCCTGCCGTATTGTCCGCGCTGTGCGACGCCGCTCTCGAACTTCGAGACGAACCAGGGATACGCGGACCGGGACGACCCCTCGGTGACGGTCCGGTTCCGGGTCCCGGACGAACCCGGGACGTACCTGCTGGCGTGGACGACGACCCCGTGGACGTTGCCGTCGAACCTGGCCTTGGCGGTGGGGCCCGAGGTCGATTACGTGACGGTGCGCGACGGCGACGAGCGCTACATTCTGGCCGAAGCGCGCCTGGACAGCGTCTTTCGCGGGGACGGGAAGCCGGAGATCGAGGACCGGTTCCCCGGAACGCGGCTCGAGGGGATGCGGTACGAGCCGCTCTTCCCCTATTTCGCGCACCTGGCGGACGAGGGAGCGTTCCGGGTGTTGACGGCGGATTTCGTGTCGATCGAGGACGGCACCGGGATCGTGCACATCGCACCGGGCTTCGGGGAAGACGACTACGAACTCGGCCGGCGGACGGGGCTCCCGATGGTCTGCCCGGTGGACGACGAAGGACGGTTCACCTCCGAGGTCCCCGATTTCGAGGGGCGCGAGGTGAAGGAGGCCGACGCGGACATCCTCAAGCGGCTCCGGGCGGAGGGCAAACTGGTCCACCGGGGGCAGATCCGGCACAGCTATCCGCACTGCTGGCGGTGCGAAAGTCCCCTGATCTATCGGGCGGTTTCGACCTGGTTCCTCCGGGTGGAGGACCTGCGCGACCGTCTTCTCGCGGCCAACCGGCAGATCCGCTGGGTGCCGGGGCATCTTCGCGACGGTCGATTCGGCCGGTGGCTCGAAAACGCGCGCGACTGGGCGATCTCGCGGAACCGGTACTGGGGCGCGCCGCTGCCGATCTGGCGCAACGAATCGGGCGACGTCTTCGTGCCGGGATCGATCGCCGAACTGGAAGAGGTCAGCGGGGCGCAGGTTGAGGATCTCCACAAGCATTTCGTCGACCGCATCGCGTGGGAAACCGACGGCGGCACGATGCGGCGGGTTCCGGAGGTGCTCGACTGCTGGTTCGAATCGGGGGCCATGCCCTATGCGCAGGTTCATTACCCCTTCGAGAACCCGGAGGCGTTCGAGAAACGATTCCCGGCCGATTTCATCGCGGAGGGTCTCGATCAGACCCGGGGATGGTTCTACACGCTGACGGTGCTGGCGGTGGCGCTCTTCGACCGGCCGGCGTTCCGTTCGGTGGTGGTCAACGGGCTCGTCCTGGCCGAAGACGGTCAGAAGATGAGCAAGCGGAAGAAGAACTACCCGGACCCGTCGGATGTGGTCGACCGATACGGCGCGGACGCGCTTCGAATCTACCTGATGGCCTCCGGGGTGGTGAAGGGCGAGGACCTCCGCTTCTCGGAGAAGGGTGTCCGCGACGTATTGCGCAACCTGCTGCTGCCCCTCTGGAACGCCTATTCGTTCTTCGTGACGTATGCGCGGGTGGACGGCTGGACGCCGGAAACGGCGACGGGCGCTCCCGGCGAATCGAACGCGCTGGACCGCTGGATCCTGTCGGAATTTTCGCGGACGGCCGCGATGGTGATCGATGCGATGGAGGAGTACGACATCCAGAAGGCGCTCGCTCCGATCCCCGCGCTGGTGGATTCGTTGACGAACTGGTATGTGCGGCGCAGCCGGAGGCGGTTCTGGAAGGCGGCGGACGACCGGGACAAGCAGGAGGCCTATGCGACGTTGCACGCCGTGCTGCTGGGCATCAGCCGCCTGATGGCGCCGTTTGCTCCCTTCATCACCGAGGAGATCCACGGCAACCTGCGCGGCGCGGACGACCCGGAATCGGTGCATCTGTGCGACTACCCGGATCCGGAAGACTGGGTGCGCGACGAAGCTCTCGAGCGCCGGATGGCGGAGGTCCGGAGGATCGTTCGCCTGGGGCGCTCGTTGCGTACGCAGCACCGGCTGAAGGTGCGGCAGCCCCTGAGGACCTTCCACGTGGTCACCCGGGATCCCGTCGTGGCCGAGAGCGTTCGCGCGATGGAAGAGGTGATCCGCGAGGAACTCAACGTCCGGGAAATCCACCTGCGCGAAAACGAAGAGGAACTGATCGATTTCTCCGTCCGTCCGAATTTCCAGGCGCTCGGACCGCGGCTCGGCCCGAGAGTGAAGGACGTCGCCGCAGTGCTCCGGGATCTCGACGAGGCTCGGATCCTGGATCTCGTGCACGGTCGCGCGATCGAGATCCGGTTGGGCGACGGGGAAGCGGTCTCGCTGGCTCCGGACGACGTGACGATCCAGCGCAGCGAAAAGCCGGGCGTTTTTGTCGAAACCGAAGGCCCGGTGACGGTGGGGCTCGATTCCGAGCTGACCGACGAGCTGATCCGGGAAGGTCTGGCCCGCGAGTTCGTTCACGTGGTGCAGGGCATGCGCCGCGACGCCGGCCTGGAGGTCAGCGACCGGATCCGCGTGGTCTTTTCCGGGGACGAGTCCGTTCGGGAATCGGTCCGGGATCATGGGGAATGGATCCGCGCGGAACTGCTGGCGACCTCCCTGGAGGCCGCGGAATCGGTCGAGGACGGGCGCGAGGCCGATCTCAATGGGCACCGATGCCGGGTGCGGATCGCAAGGGAGGGATGATCGTAACCCGCCGGTTGTCAATGGGTTGCGTCCTTCTTGCCGGAAAGATCCGATTGGTTGACACTCCGCAGGCGCTGTGCTAGCGTTCGCGTCCCCTTTGGGATGGGGCGCCGTGCGGTTCCCCATGGATTTTGGACCATGACCACGAAGAAGACGAAGAGCACGTCGGCGAGACCGGCTGCGAAGAGCAGGGCGAAGGCGGTTTCCTCCGCCCGGAAGAAGGCGTCGGCGAAGTCCGCCGCCGGAAAGACCGGGACCCGTCGCAAGACGGGGAAGACGGGGACGGCCGCCGCCGGAAAGACATCGAAGACGCCGAAAGCGCAGAAGGCGACGACCCGGAAATCGACGACCAGGAAGAAGATGACGGAAGCCAAGGCCAAGCCGAAGACCCGAGCGAAGGCAACCGAGAAGAAGACCGGCGCGGCGCGCGGATCCGCGGCGAAGAAGAGCGCCGCTTCGGCCCGCAGGAAGAACGCGGCGAAGAAGACGGCGAAGAAGAAGACGGCCGCGCGGAAGAAATCTTCGCGGAGCCCGATCCTGGAGGTCTCGCCCGTGACGGGACGGCCGGTAAAGCGGTTCCGCGGAGAAAAGGCGGAGATCTACCGTCGGCTGATCGAGATGCGCGACCAGATCCTGGACGGGATCACGTTTCTTGCGGGAGATACCCTGAATCAGTCCCAGAGAGAGGTCTCGGGGGACCTCTCCGGGTACAGCCTGCACATGGCCGACGCGGGCACGGACAATTTCGATCGCGAATTCGCCCTGACGCTGGCGACGACCGAGCGGGGGACCCTCTACGAGATCGAGGAAGCGATCCGGCGCATGGAAAGCGGCGAATACGGCACCTGCGACATGTGTCACGAGAAGATTCCGGTGGCGCGGTTGAAGGCGTTGCCCTACGCGCGCTACTGCGTCCGGTGCCAGGAGGAGATCGAGCGGCGCACCCGGCTCGGCCTGCCGCCGCTTCCGGTCCAGGACGACGAGGAGGAGGGGGCGGAACATCCCGTAGAAGCGGATGAATCGGTCGTCGACGACTGACCGGTCGCCGCCCGGTTCCGGGGACGCCGCCGGTCCGGGGACGGTCCCTCGATTCCGACCGGGCGTCTGGATGCTTTTTGCAACGGGGGGCGTCTTTCTGCTCGATCAGGCGACCAAGCAGTGGGTTCTCCGGACGATCCCGAGGAATTCCGAACGTTCCGTGGTGAGCGGCCTCTTCAACCTGGTGCACTGGCGCAACACCGGCGCGGCCTTCGGCATGTTGCACGGCTGGAACGGCTTTCTGATCGTGGCCTCGGTCGTGACGCTGGTGATTCTCTGGCTGTACCGTCGCCGCCTTTGCGAGAACGATCGGATCCGCGCGCTGGCGCTGGGCGCGGTGATGGGGGGGATCCTCGGCAACCTGGTGGACCGGGTGCGCTACCGGGCGGTGATCGATTTCCTGGATTTCTTCATCGGCAGGGCGCACTGGCCGGCGTTCAATGTGGCCGACGCGTCCATTTTCCTGGGGGTGTGCGTGGCGGTGATCGTCGGATTCCGCACGGAAGACGCGGCCCCGTCCGAGGGACCGGGAAACGGTGAGCCGGACTGAGTCCGAGAACCCCCTGCCGTCGGGAACGGTTTTCCTCGTCGGCCCGACGGCGGTGGGCAAGAGTTCCGTGGCGTTGACCCTGGCGGAATCGCTGGGGGCGGAGATCGTTTCGGCCGATTCCGTCCAGGTGTACCGCGGAATGGACATCGGGACGGCCAAACCCACGCCGGAGGAGAGGATCCGGGTTCGGCATCATCTCATCGACGTCGTCGATGTGTCGGAGAAATACGACGCCGCGCGATTCCGCCGGGACGGCCTGGCGGCGATGAAGTCGATCGTCGACCGGGGAAAACGTCCCCTGGTGGTGGGCGGCAGCGGGATGTACGTCCGGGCCTTGCTGCAGGGATTGGCGGACCTTCCGCCGGCGGATCCCGAGATCCGGCGGTCCCTGGAGGATCGCCTCGATCGGGAAGGTGCGGACGCGCTCCATGAAAGGCTGCGACGGGTCGATCCGGTCTCGGCGGCGTCGATCGATCCGCGGAATGCGCGTCGATTGATCCGGGCCCTTGAGGTCTACGAGCAGACGGGGCGGCCGTTTTCGTCGTGGAAACGGCAATGGGGGGAGGCGGCCCGGGGACTGGTTTTCGGTCTCAGCCGGGATCGCGGGGATCTGGCGGAGCGGATCCATCGCCGGGTCGACGCCATGTTCGACCTCGGGCTGGTCGAGGAGGTGAGGGAACTGGCCGGCCGCGGGCTGCGGAGGAATCCCTCGGCGGCGCGCGCGGTGGGGTATCGACAGGTGCTGGCGATGCTGGACGGTGAGATCCCCCCCGCGGAAGCCCCGGAAGCGGTGAAATCGGCGACCCGGGCGCTGGCCCGGCGCCAATTGACATGGTTCCGCCACCAGATTAGCGTCGAATGGATCCCCCTGGACGAGGGAACGCGGGACGACGAGGCGGCGGAACGAATTCTGGAGGCGATCGAACGGCGTGACGGATGAGATGATATCGACGGCGGAGGAACGGGAGGAGCGGGCCGTCGTCGTGGGGGCCGACCTTCGGGGGTCGGACCGCTGGGAGATCCTGGATTCCCTCGATGAGCTGGCGGAACTGGCGCGGTCCGCCGGGGCGGAAGTGGTCGATCGCCAGGTGATCCGCCGGGACCGGCCGACGCCTTCGTTGTTCATCGGGGAAGGCAAGGCGAGGGATCTTGCGCATCTCTGCCGCGAACGGGGCGCCACGCTGGTTCTCTTCGACGAAGACCTTTCCCCGGTTCAGAAGAGGAATCTCGAACGGGTTTTCCGCCTGAAGATCCTGGATCGGACGGAGTTGATCCTCGACATCTTCGCGCAGCGGGCCCGGACGCGTGCGGGGAAGTTGCAGATCGAGCTGGCGCAGCTCCAGTATCTCCTGCCGCGGCTGACCCGTCTGTGGACGCACCTTTCCCGCCAGCAGGGAGGGATCGGAACGCGGGGACCCGGGGAAACGCAGCTCGAAGTCGACCGCCGCCGGATCCAGGAGAGGATCCGCGTTCTGCGCCGCCGGCTCGAGGAGGTCCGCGCGCAGCGGCGGGTCGTGCGGGCGTCAAGGAAACGAAGGGGCCGGCCGGTCGGCGCCCTGGTCGGGTACACGAACGCGGGAAAGTCGACCCTGCTGAACGTCCTGACGCAGGCGAACGTTCTGGCCGAAGACAAGCTCTTCGCGACGCTCGATCCGACGACCCGCGCGGTCCGGGTCCCGGGAAACCAGGCCGTTCTGCTGACCGACACCGTGGGTTTTCTGCGGAAGTTGCCTCCGCATCTGGTGGAGGCCTTCCACGCGACCCTGGAAGAGGTGATCGAGGCGGATTTCCTGGTGCACGTGGTCGATGTTTCCCATCCGAAGGTCGAGGACCAGATTCGGGCGGTCGAGGAAGTGCTTTCGGAACTCGGCGCCGCCCGGAAACCGCGGATCACGGCCCTCAACAAGATCGATCTCGTACAGAACCGGGAATACGTGCGGCGCATGACGCGCCGGTTTCCGTCTTCGGCGGCGATTTCCGCGAAACGCCGGATCGGCTTGAACGATCTGCTCGAGGAGATGGCGGGCATCCTGCGGGATCGCAGGGTCCGGGTGAGCCTTCGGATTCCGGCCTCGGACGGCGCGGCCCTGGCGCGGGTGCACGATGCGGGACAGGTCCTCACCGAGGATTATGACGGGGCGACCGCGGCGGTCGAAGCCCTGCTGCCCCGGGCGGCGCTGGGGGATCTCGACCGGTACATCGAGAAGGACGGGTCCGGGGAATCCTGATTCGGCCTTCCGGTACGCCCGTGTTTCAGCGTTCCCCTTCTTCGGGCGCGGGGGCGTCTCGGGGGGTATCCGAGGCGACGGGGGCGACCGGTGCGGCGGCCCGCGGATCTTCGGGCGCTGCGCCGAACCGGACGAGATCGGGCCCGTAACGGGGCGTATGAGTGGAATCGAGCTTTCCGACGGTCGATTCGATGTGGTCGGGCAGTTGGGATTCGATGTCCTGCCGGTAATCGGCCGGTTGCCAGAAGAGGCTTCGGCACCCGACGCAGGCGAAGACGAGGGCGGCGGCTCCGAGGCGGCGGGACATCGCGCGCTTTTCCGGAGAGCGTTCGATGGCATGGGGACGGTTCACAGCGTTTCTCCGGGGGCGGGGGAGCGCGCGATGGTGATCTCCTCGATCTCCGTGTACGGATAACGTTCGCCGTTGGCCAGGGGATCTCCGGATTCTTCGAAGGCGATCAACACCCCTACCTCGTCGGTCTGCACGATCCTGCGGGCGCGGATCCCCCGGTCGCCGACCCGGAGGATGATCCGGGGACGGGGAGCCCCCTGGCTCTCGAGGTTCCGCAGCCAGGGAATCAGGTACCGTTCGAAGAACCGCCGGTCGAAGATGGTTCTCTCCTTGCCCCAGACGCGGGCGTCGATTTCGGTCACGGCCTCTTCGTCGGATTCGTCCTCGGAGTGCTTCTTCAGGGAGATCGTGCGCGGCTTCGGGGGTTCGACGGCCTGGATGCGCGCCTGAAGTTCTTCCGGGGACGGTCCCGTCCTGGGCAGGAACCCCAGCAGCAGGGGGATCACCAGGGCGGTCGCCGGCGCGACGTACGCGAGGAAGAGGGGGCGGTCCGCGGGCAGGGATACGAGGAACAGGAGGTAGAGCGCCGGTACGAGCAGGGTGAGGCCGATCCAGAGGGATCTCCTGCGGCGTTTTCGGGGGGCGAGTGTTGCGGCCGCCAGGATACCGATCGCGGCTGCGGCGGCCCACGCGGCGATCCAGAGGGGGCGGTGATCGACCGGGACCCCGAAGACGTCTCGGGAAGGTTCTCTTTCGGCCTCGGGTTCTTCGGGTTCGGAAGGCGTGTCCGGCGGCAGGGGGAGAACGTCCCCGGGAAGGCCGCCCGCTTCTTCCGGAGGCGGCAGGAGTCCGGGAATGTACTGGCCGAACATCTCGAGCGTGGGACGATCCATTCTCTCCCATGGGACGGTGACCGATCCGTGTTCGGTGCGCAGGACCACGCCCGTGTTGTCCACGCGGTCGACCATGCCGGTCATGCTCCGGCCGTCCTGGAGGCCGATGACGTAGGGGCGCGTGACCGGCAGCTCGCTCTGGGCCGCGAGCCCGGCCGCCAGCAGGCAGAGGGCGAGGATCGCCGGAAGACGACCGCGGTCCGAACGGCGGCGGATCATGGGATCCCTCCCTTCTGGTTCTGCAGTTCCCAGAGGTAGAAGGCGGCCATGGTCTTGCCGTCGCGGATCGTGCCGTCCCGGATGGCGTCGCGGATCTCCTCCAGGGTGCACGGGACGACCTCGATCGATTCGTCCTCGTCCGGGTTCGCGCCCCGCGGGTCGGGTTCGGCCTCGGCGTAGAAGAAGTCGATTCGCTCGTCGGAATAGCCCGGCGCGGGCAGGTAGCGGCCGAAGGGACGAACCTCGCCGGCCCGGTATCCCGTTTCCTCCCGCAATTCCCGCCGGGCGCATGCGGCGGGATCCTCGCCGTCTTCGAGGGTTCCGGCGGGAATTTCGAGGAGATCTTCCCCGACGGCATAGCGATGCTGACGCACGAGGATCCAGCGGTCCTCCGCGGTCCGGGCCAGAAGGGCCACGGCGCCCCTGTGCCGGATCACTTCGCGGGAGGTCTCCCGGCCGTCGGGCATCACGACGCGGTCCACCTGCAGGGTGACGACGCGTCCCCGGTAAAGGGTTCGACCGTCCACCCTTCGTTCTGGGGCGTTGTTCGGGCTGCGGCTTTCTGGGATCATGAACGATAACTTGTCCGGTTCTCGACGGGACCGTCGCCTCCGGGATGGTCGTCCGGCGGGAACGGCGGGGGAAGCGGCGCGAAGACCGAGCCTCCGTTTCCGAGAGTACAGGAAGATCGATGATTCGCAATCGAGAAGAAGTCGAGCAGTCGGAACGGCGTCGTCTGGCGCCGTTCGCGACGTTCGCGGCCGATTCCCATCGGCGGCGTCATCCGGAGGCGCCCGCCGCGTATCGAAGTTGTTTCCAGCGGGACCGGGATCGGATCGTGCATTCCCGCAGTTTCCGGCGCCTGGAATACAAGACGCAGGTCTTTCTCAACGGCACGGGGGATCATTACCGGACGCGGCTGACGCACACGATCGAAGTGGCTTCCGTGGCGCGGTCCGTCGCCCGGACCCTGGGGGTGAACGAGGATCTCACCGAGGCGATCGCCCTGGCCCACGATGTCGGTCACGCCCCGTTCGGCCACTGCGGGGAACGGACGCTCGACGACCTGATGAGCGGCCACGGCGGTTTCGATCACAATCGACAGGCCCTGAGGGTGGTGGAGTACCTCGAGCGGCGCTATCCGTCGTACGAAGGGCTGAATCTCACCTGGGAGGTCCGCGCCGGCCTGGTGAAACGCCGCGGCGAAGAGCCGCCGGAACCGATCGACGGAATCCGTCCGGGCCGTTCTCCGTCGCTGGAGGCCCAGATCGCGGACGTGGCCGACGATCTCGCCTATTACTGCCACGATCTGGACGACGGGATCGAGGCCGGGCTGATCGACGAGCGGGACCTGGAGGATCTCCCCCTCTGGCGCGAGGTTCGCGAACGGCTTGAGGAACGGAACCCGGGTCTGGAGCCGGAATTGCGGCAGGCGTCGATGATCCGCGGTCTCTTCGATTCCCTGGTCAGGGACCTGATCCGGAACACTGCGGATCGGATCCGCCGCGCCGGCGTGGCGGATACGGCGTCGGTGCGGGATCGGGAAGAACCTCTGGCGGCGTTCAGCGACGGGATGAAAGACCGGCTCGACGAGCTTCGGGACTTCCTCTACCTCGGGCTCTACTACCATCCGGAGGTTTCGATGGCGAACGACCGTGCGGTGGCGGTGATGGTGGATCTTTTCGATCACTATCTCCGCAATCCGGAGACGATGGGCGCCGGAAGCATCCGCCGGATCGAACGGGACGGTCTGGAACGGGCGGTCTGCGACTACGTGGCGGGAATGACGGACCGGTACGCCTTCGAACAGCATCAGCGGTTGTGTCGTTCTCCGGGGACGTAACCGGGATGCCGAAGGAACGATCCCCGGGCGAAACGCGATCGCCGGGAGCGGGACGGCGTTTTCCCGTGCGTCCGCCCCGGTTCCGGGGTCCGCGCCCGGCTATCGCACGACGAACCCGGCGTAGGCGACGACCTCGCTGCGGTCGCCGGTGACGTCGCCGCTGGTGCGGTAGTCGACCAGTTCGGCGGTGCGCGCGCCGAGGTCGGCGGCGGCATGAAGCACCAGGGCGGTCGGGGCCACGCCGCACATCGTGATTCCCTCCCGCAGAACGACCTCGAGCAGGCCGTCGGGATCCATGGCGAGAATCCGCTCGATGGCCTTCCGATCGCGGGCCCGGGCGCTCGATTCGGATTCGAAGTGGGTCATGTCCGTCGATGCAACCAGCAGGACGTCGTCTCCGGATTTCCGGACGGCGCGGGCGAGTCCCTTCCCGGCGGAGGCCAGAACGGACGCCTCCTGGGTGGTGACCATCAGCGGGACGATCCGGACACCCGCATTGCGCATCTGCAGAAAGGGAATCTCCACCTCGAGGGAATGTTCCCAGGCGTGAGCCGCGGGATCGGGTGTGATTTCCGGGCTTTCTTCCATCCAGGAACAGGCGAGTTCCTCGTCGACCGGAACCGTGCCGAGCGGCGTTTCCCACGTGCCGGAGTCGAAAAGGGCGAGCGGCGGCGCGGTCGGCATGCGGTGGTTGACGCCGACGACGACGGCGGTTTCCGGCACGACGACGCGCGCGAAGGTCCGCCCCGCGGTGGGACCCGAGTAGACGGTGCCCGCATGGGGGCAGATCACGGCGACGGCCGGCTGCGGCGGGGTCTCGGCGACGAGGTACCCCTCCAGTTCGGAACGGAGCCGTTCGGGGTCGGCCGGATAGAACGTTCCCGCCACGGCGGGGGGGCGTTGCGGTTTCATGGGGCGTCCTCCTCCTTCCTGGGGACCCGAGCGGTGCTGACGCCGCGCCGGGAGGTCCGGATGAAATCGACCAGGATCCGGACTTCCTCGGTCGGTTCCACCTCCTCTTCCACCTTCCTCAGGGCGTCCGACATGATCAGCCCGCTGCGGAAGAGAAGGCGGTACGCCTGGCGCAGGGCCAGGCGCTGCGCGCTGCCGACGCCGGCCCGCCGCAGGCCCACGACGTTCAGACCGCGCACGACGGATTCTCCCTGAAGGATCGTGTAGGGGGGCGCGTCTTTCAACCCGCGCGTGGCGCCCGAGAGCATGGCGACCGTTCCGACCCTCGTGAACTGGTGCACCATGACGTTCGCGGAGAGAAAGGCGCGGTCGCCGACCTCGACGTATCCCGCCAGGACGGTGTTGTTGCAGACGACGACGTCGTCGCCGATCCGGCAGTTGTGGGCGGCGTGACTGTGGGCCATGAAGTAGTTCCGGTTGCCGACGCGGGTTTCCGATCCTTCCCGGGTTCCCCGGTGGATGGTGCAGTATTCCCGGAAGACGTTGTGGTCGCCGACGACGAGCGAGGATGCGCAGGGTTGATAGGAGAGATCCTGCGGTTCGGCCCCGAGAATCGCCCCGGGAAAGACGCGGTTCCGGCGTCCGAGAATCACGCGGCCCGAGACCCAGGCGTGCGCGCCGATCTCGGTTTCGGGACCGATCTCGGCGGGGCCGTCGATGACGGCGTAGGGGCCGACGGTCACGCCGTTCGCGAGAACCGCCTCGGAGGACACGACGGCCGTGGGATGGATTTCGGGCGGGCGATCCGGAGCGGGTCGGGGATTCATGGTTCGATCCATCCTTCCGATGCCAGGCTGACCCAGGCGCGTCGCCCGCGGGCGGCGCGTCCGAGCACGATATGGTCCAGCACGGGGATGGCGAGGATTTTTCCCGCCCGGGCGAGGCTGCGGGTGACCTCTATGTCTTCGGCGGAGGGCTCGGGATCGCCCGAGGGATGGTTGTGGGCGAGGATGACGGCGGCCGCGGAGGCGGCCAGCGCCTCGCTGAAGACCGCGCGGGCGTCGACCAGGGAGGCGTCGAGCGTTCCCGCCGCCACGCATCGGGTCCGGAAGACCTCGTTGCGCCGATTGAGCATCAGGACCCAGAACTGTTCCCTCCGCAGATCCCGGCATTCCTCCAGGAGCAGGGCGGCGGCGTCCTGGGGATCGCGGATGCGCGGAAGACGTTTCTCCTCGCGCCGGGGGAGGCGGCGCGCCAGTTCGAAGGCCGCGCGCAGCTCCGCGGCCTTGGCGAACCCGATGCCGGGGGTCTGCATCATTTCGTCGATCGTTGCGCGCGCCAGACCTTCCAGCCCGCCGTGCCGGACGAGAAGATCGCCGGCGAGATCGACCACGGAACGCCGCCCCCGGCCCGTTCGCAGGAGGATCGCAACGAGTTCTTCGTCCTTCAGGGCCGCGGCGCCGAGGCGCGAAAGCCGTTCCCGGGGCCGTTCGACCTCCGGAACCTCGCGCAGGGTCCTGGCGGCGGGGGATTCGTGGCTCATGGGACGGGAATGATACCGTTTGCAGCAAGGGGATGACCAGAATTCGGTCGACGCCCCGCGCGATCCGGGCTGGACGCGCGGACGATTCCGGCGGATGGTACCGGGAAACCGTCGTCCGCCCCCTGCGGGGCGGCGCGCGAAGGAGGATGCGCCATGTCCGAGCCCGTCCGTTACGAAGGCGACACCCGTCCGATGAGCGTCCAGGATTGGTTTCTGACGATGCTCATCCTGGCGATCCCGTTCGTGAACCTCGTCATGCTGCTGGTCTGGGCCTTCGGCAGCACGGGGAACGTCAATCGTCGAAACTTCTGCCGCGCGAGTCTGCTCTGGTTCGTGATCAGCATTGCGATCATGTTCCTCTTCCTGATCCTCGCGGCGATCGTCGGGGGATTCCGGATGTCCGCGATCGGCTGAGGAGTTTTCCGCAGGGGCATGGACAACTACGTCATCGTCCGCCCGGAGCATCTGAACCATCACGGGTATCTCTTCGGCGGCGCGTTGCTGAAGTGGGTCGACGAGTTCGCCTGGATCGCGGCTTCGCTGGATCACCGGGGCTGCCGGATGGTGACGATCGCCATGGACCGGATCGAATTCCGGCACCCGGTGGTCAACGGCGCGATCCTGCATTTCCGGATCGAACCGGACCGACGCGGGACGACCTCCGTACGGTACCGGGTGGAGGTCTTTTCGGACGAACCGGGCGCCGCGGAGGAGAAATACGTCTTCAGCACGTCGGTGACCTTCGTAAGGGTGGGGAAGGACGGCCGCAAGATTCCGTTGCCGCCGCCGGACGGATGATTCGTGCGGGGCGTTTGCGGAGATCGGCATGGACGATCGGGAACGATACGTGGCCGCGCTGACCTTTTCAGGGCCCGACCGGATCCCGTTTCAACCCGGCGGCCCGCGGGAGAAGACCCTGGCCCGCTGGCGGCGGGAGGGGTTGCCCGAGGGGCGTTTCTGGTACGAGGCCCTCTGTTCGGAGATCGGGATGCCGGAGGGGGCCGGAACGCCCCGGGAGGTCGTTCTGCCGGGGGTCGTGTTCCGGATGATTCCGACGTTCGAGGAGAAGGTTCTCGAACACCGGAACGGTACCTGCGTCGTTCAGGACTGGATGGGGTGCATCACCGAGATTTCCGACGAGTACGACTACACGTACATCCGCGCGGCGAAGGATTTCGTCACGCGCAAATGGCACCGGTTTCCCGTTTGCGGACCGGAGGATTTCGAACGGATGAAACGGCGGTACCGACCGGACGATCCCGGCCGTTACCCGGAGGATTTCGACGAACGGGTCCGCCGGATGCGGGAGCGGGACTACGTGGTGACCGTGCCCCTGCCGGGCCCGTTCTGGCAGTTGCGGGAATGGTGCGGATTCGAACCGCTGTGCATTCTGTTCCTGGACGATCCGGATTTCGTTCGGGAGATGATCGACTTCTGGACGGAATTCGTTTCGGCGACCCTGCGACGGGTTCTCGAGGCGGGGGTGGTCGACCGGCTGCTGATCAGCGAAGACATGGCGTTCAAGGAGCGGTGCATGATCAGTCCGGCGATGGTCCGCGAGTTTCTTCTTCCGACCTGGCGCCGCTGGGTCCGGGAAGCGCGGGAAGCGGGCGTGCCGATCGTGGACCTGGATTCCGACGGGCGCGTCGACGAGCTGATCCCGATCTGGGTCGAGGCCGGGGTGAACGTCACCAGCCCGATGGAAGTGGCCGCGGGCAACGACTTGCCCGAGTGGCGGCGCCGGTTCGGACGGTCGATGGCGTATCGCCAGGGGGTCGACAAACGGGCGATCGCCCGGGGCGGTCGCGCGATCGAAGAGGAACTCGCCCGGCTCGAACCGGTGGTCCGGGACGGGGGCTACATCCCGGGGTGCGATCACGGGGTTCCCCCGGACATCTCCTGGCCCGATTTCGTGCGGTACGGCCGTTTGCTGGCCGAAATCACCGGCTGGCTCTAGAACCCGGTTGCCGGGGAGGAAGACGAAGATGACCCGACCCCGTCCGAACATTCTCTTCGTGATGACCGACCAGCAGCGGTTCGACACGGTCCGTCTCCTGGGCAATCCGCACATCTACACGCCGAACCTCGACCGGCTGGCGCAGCGGGCGATCGTCTTTTCCAACGCCTATTCCCCCTGTCCGGTCTGCGTGCCGGCCCGCTACACGATCCGCACGGGCCGGGATTGCCCGACGACGTGCTACTACGACAACGGCGGATCCCCGGTGCCGGAGGAACTCCCCCCGGGCATGGAAGAGCGATGCGGTCCGTACCTGGCGCGGGTTCTCGGGGGGCTCGGATACCGCACCTTCGGGATCGGGAAGTTCCATGCCTCGCCGTGGGACGAGGATCTCGGCTACGAGGTTCATCTGCGCAGCGAGGAACTGTACGCCACCCCCGACCAGCGCGCCCGCGACGCCTACGCGTCGTGGATCTCGCGGGAGCATCCCGAGTACGACTGGATCGAGATGCTGATGGGCGAACGGACGGAGATGTACTACATGCCGCAGGTCAGCCCGTTGCCGGCGGAACTGACCGTCGAACGGTGGGCGGCCGATCGCGCGGTCGAGCAGATCCGGCGCACCGACGACGACCGCCCCTTTTTCGGCCTGATTTCCTTCATCGGCCCCCACCCGCCGTTCGCGCCTCCGATTCCGTACAACCGGATCTACGATCCCGACCGGATGCCGTCCCCGGAGCGGGGCGATCCGGCGGTGGATCACATGGACGAGCAGATTCCCTGGATGAACCACGCCATCTGGGCGGAGGAAATCTCCGACGCCCGCGCGCGGGTCCTGAAGGCGCGCTACTACGGCGAGATCACCTACATCGACGACTGCGTCGGGCGCATCCTGGACGCGGTGAATTCGCGGCCGGACGCGGAGGATACGTTGGTCTGCTTCTTTTCGGATCATGGAGACCATCTCGGCGATCATCACGCCTGGCAGAAGGAAAGCTTCTTCGAAGCCTCCTGCCGCGTCCCGATGCTGCTGAGCTGGCCGGCGCGGTTTCCGCAGCCGGGCGTCCGGGACGAACTCGTGGCGCTGACCGATCTCTTCGGCCTGGCCACCTCCGCGGCGGGCGCCCCCGAACTGCGGGACGGAATCGACCTGCTGGGCATGATCGAGGATCGGACGTCTCCGCGCGGGATCCTGATCGGCCGCTACGGGACGCCGGGAACCCTTCGGTTCAAGGTGATGGTCCGGACGCCGCGGTGGAAATACGTTTTCCTGGCCAACGGGGGCCGCGAACAACTCTTCGACGTGCTGAGCGATCCGCACGAGAGGGTGAACCGCGCCTCCGGGGAAGAGGGGATCGTGAGCATGTTGCGGCGCCACGCGGTGGAATCGTGCCTCTCTCCGGGGATCCGGGAGGCGCTGGACGGCGATGAATTGAAGGTCTTCCCTTTTCAACGGCTTCCGCGGGAACGGATCTACCAGTTCGACGCCTCGCGCGGGGTGTTCGGATTCCCCGGGGAGCCTTCGGAAGGCCTCGGGCCGGCCGAAACCGGGCGGTCGCCGAAGGCAGGAGCCGGTTGACGGGAGGCGCGGTGCGGAGCGAGAATCGTGCATGGGCGAGGGGGGATCGTTGCGAGGGTCGGAGAAGCGACCGCGAAAAGGGACGGAAGGAGGCGAAGGTGATCGTCGGCGTACCTCGGGAGATCAAGAAGGATGAGTATCGGGTGGCGATGCTGCCGGTCGGATGTCAACTCCTGGTTCAGGACGGACACGAGGTCCTGATCGAACGGGGAGCCGGATTGGGCAGCGGGTTCGAGGATTCCCAGTACGAGGCCGTCGGCGCCCGGATGGTCGACAGCGCCGAGGAGATCTATGCGAGATCCGACCTGGTGGTGAAGGTGAAGGAGCCGCAGCCGGGGGAGATCGCCCAGCTTCACTCGGACCAGATTCTCTTCTGCTACTTCCATTTCGCGGGGTCGAGGGAACTGACCGAGAAATGCCTCGAAAGCGGAGTCGCGGCCGTCGCGTACGAGACGCTCACCGACGACAAGGGCCGGCTGCCCCTTCTGACGCCGATGAGCGAGGTCGCAGGGAAGATGTCGATCCAGGAAGGGGCGAAGAGCCTGGAACGGCCGATGATGGGCCGAGGGATCCTGCTGGGCGGGGTGCCGGGCGTGGCGCCGGCGAACGTCCTGGTTCTCGGCGGCGGGGTCGTCGGCACGAATGCGGCACGGGTGGCGGCGGGACTCGGGGCCAACGTCGTGGTGATGGATATCGACCTCGACCGGTTGCGGTATCTCGACGAGGTTCTCCCGGCGAACATCACGACCGTCTATTCCGATCCGCACGCCGTCGAGCGATACGTCATGGACGCGGACCTGGTAATCGGCGCCGTGCTGATTCCGGGCGCCCGCGCGCCGCACCTGGTGACCGCCGACATGCTCAAGGAGATGAAACGCGGCGCGTCGCTGGTGGACGTTTCGATCGATCAGGGGGGCTGTTTCGAGACGAGCCGTCCGACGACGCACAGCGATCCGGTCTTCGTTCTGAACGGCGTGGTGCACTACTGCGTGACGAACATGCCCGGGGCCGTCGGGCGCACGAGCAGCTACGCCCTGTGCAACGCGACGCTGCCCTACTGCCGGGAACTGGCGGGCCTGGGCCTGGACGATTTCACGGCGAAGAGCCCGGGACGCGCGGCGGGATTGAACATGCGCGGCGGCAGGATCCTCTGTCCGGCGGTGGCCGACGCATTTCCGGATCTGCCGAGCGCCTGAGGAGAGATCCGCGCAAGGCGCCGGATTTCCGCGCATGGCGCATCGTGTTCAACCCTTCTTTCGGGAAGCCGCCGCCGATCTCAGACGCGCCCTGGCGCCCCTGATCGCCTATGCGGCGCTCTTCTGGGCGCTTTCCGCCGCGATCCCGGCGCCGCTGGCATCGGGCTTGATCGGATGGATGCTCTCCGGATCGGGTCGGGAAACCGTGGGCAACGAGGAGATCGTCGAGTTCCTCCTTTCCCCGGCGGGCACGGCAATCCTGCTGATCGGCGGCGGGGTTTTTCTCGCCTTTCTCTTCGCCGAGTACGCGGGAATGATCCTCATCGCCTTCGGCAGACGGACGTCGCCGGGAGCGTCGGTGGCCGGTTCGATCCTGAGCGTGCTCCGTCGTCTGCCTTCCCTCCTGGGCCTGGGCATGCTGATCGTCGGGCCCATCTGGCGGTCACGATGCCCTTTCTTTTCCTGGTCGGGCTGACCTACGAGAGGCTGCTGTCGTCCTGCGACATCAATGTCCCTCGTGCAGACGACGCCGATCTGGTGGAAGGCGGTCTCGATCGCGGGGGTCCTGGCCGTCGTTGCCCTCGCCCTGAACCTGTGGCTCCACCTGCGGTGGTTCCTGGCGGTGCCCGTGTTTCTCTTCGAAGGGGCCGGCAGGCGCCGGGCGCTGCGCCGCAGCGCGGAACTGGTGCGCGGACATCTTCGATTCACGTTTCTGCTCATCCTGGGTTGCACGGTGATCCCCCTGGCGATCTCGGGACCGGCCTTCCAGGGGTTCCGCCTCTTTGCGGGAGGGCTTCTCGCCCTCGTCGCGGGCGAACGGATTCCGACACGGCGGCAGGTAATCGATCTGGCCCGGGGAAAGGTTCTTCTGAGCATCGAGTTGAAGGACAACGGGCACGACGAACGGCTCGCAGAACGGGTCGTCCAAGTCCTGCGCGAAGAGGAGTTCACCGACCGGGGGTTCGTGATGTCCCTGAACGCCGAAGGCCTGAGGGAGGCGCGCAGGATCGATCCGGGCCTGCGCCTCGGGTACATCGTTTTCCAGGCCTTCGGACGGTTGGACGCCATGGACGTCGAGGTGATCAGCGCCGGGACGGGCCAGGCGACCCCGGCGTTCGTCCGATGGATGCACGCCGCGGGGAAAGAGGTGCACGTGTGGGCCGTCAACGATCCCGCCGGCATGGAGCGGCATCTCGACCTGGGCGTCGACGGGATCCTGACCGATGATCCGGCGAGGTTGCGCAAACTTCTGGACGAACGCGCCTCCCTGAGTTCGATCGAGCGGTTGCTGCTGCGGTTCCGCAGGTGGCTCGGGGCCGGCGGCGCCCCGCCGAACCCGGCGGCGGACTGATCGGTCGCGGACCCGGATCGCCGCCCCGAAGGGGGTTCCCGATCCGGGGTTCCGGCCTGTCGCGCCGGGAGGGGCGGTTGCCAGGAAGCCGGATCCGCGTACACTGTTGCGCCGAAGAGGGGGAGTCGCATGCGGGTTCGTATGGAAAGAATCGTTCCGGTCCTGTTCCTGGCGGGGGCGGGATGCGTTTCGGTGCAGCCGAGGAGCATGGTCGATCCGGACGCCGATTTCCGGCGGTACCGGACCTTCGCTTCGGCGCCCGCGCCGACGGAACGGCCCGAAGCCCTGCCCGGGTACGGTCCCCTGGCGGCGGCGCGGATCCAGCGGATGATCGAGACGGTCCTGGAGGAAAAGGGCTACCGGAAAGCGGAAGCCGACGAGGCGGATCTCGTGGTGGCTTTCCGCGTGACCGGCCAGCCTCGAACGGACATCCAGTCGTTCGGCGGCTGGTACTACTGGCCGGAGATCTACACGACCCACTACGTGGAGGCCTCGTTCGTCGTCGATGTCTTCGATCGGAAAACGAAACGGGCCGTCTGGCAGGGATGGGCCGGCACCAGGCTCTTCGGCTCCGGGTTCGACGAGGGGAAGACCGAACAGGTTGTTCGGGCCGTAATGAGCCGTTTTCCGCCGCCGGCGGCTTCGAACTGACTTCGATGCCGCGATCCGGAAGGTTCCGAGAGGGAAATCGCCATACCCCGGCTCCGAGCCGGGAGGAGGGGACGGAATGGATATCACATGGAGCAACGTGATCGCCTGGTTGATCGTGGGATTGGTGGCGGGATCGCTGGCGGGGATGCTCGTCCGGCGGCAGAAGGCCGGGTACGGCAAACTCGGGAACCTGGGGATCGGGCTCGTCGGAGCCCTGATCGGCGGTTTTCTCTTCCGTCTGTTCAAGATCGACCTGGGACTCGGCGACATCAACATCAGCCTGGAAGACCTGGTCGCCGCGCTGATCGGGGCGTTCGTTTTCCTGATCATCCTGACCCTGATTCGGCGCGGGAAGAAATCGGGTTCCTCGAGCACCTGAGAACGGATTCCGCGGGGGGCGGCGCCTCCCGGGATCCGAAGATGGTTGGGAGTCGTTCGATGGGGATACGCGCGCGATGCGTTCTCGCCGTGGCGGGAATGGGCCTGATCGACGTCGTCCTGCCGATTCCGATCCTCGCGCTGCTGGTGCTTTACGTGATCGTACGCCGGCCCCCGTGGGTTCCCCGCCTGATGAGGGACGTGTATCTCCAGGGCGGGGATCCGGAAGGATCCCGCGGATGACGACGTTTGAGGATCCGAGGCTGGAACGCGAATACGCCACGGTGGCGGTGATGATCCGGCTCTATTGCCGGGCGAAACACGGCGCGAAAGACGGTCTCTGTCCCGATTGCGCGGACCTTCTCGGGTACGCGCGGGAGCGCCTCTCCCGCTGTCCGTTCGGTTCCGACAAGCCGACCTGCGCGAAATGCCCCGTCCATTGCTACCGGCCCGCGGAACGCGAGCGGATCCGGGCCGTGATGCGTTACGCGGGCCCCCGGATGATCCTTCATCATCCCGTCGCCGCGCTGCGACACTGGTGGTTGCATCGAATCGGCGGTGGTGGAAGCGGATCCGGGCGCCGGGGAAAAGCGGCCGGGGGAAATTCTGAACCGATCCGCAAAGGTGGAAGCCGGCGGCAATGACCAGGGTTCTTCTTGATACGGACATCGGCAGCGATATCGACGACGCCGTGGCGCTGGCGTGGCTCCTGGCGAACCCCGATTGCGACCTGGTCGGGATCACCACGGTGACGGGACAATCCGTCCTTCGGGCGGGATTGGCGGACGCGATCTGCCGCGCGGCGGGGGCGGACGTCCCGATCGTGCCGGGGAACGAACGTCCCCTCGAGGGCGAACAACGCCAGCCCTCGGCGCCGCAGGCGGCGGCCCTGGATCGGTGGCCGCATCGCGAACGGTTCCCGGAAATCGCCGCCGAGGACTTCATGGCGGAGACGATCCGGTTGCATGCGGGCGGGATCACGCTGCTGGCGATCGGGCCGCTGACCAATGTCGCCCGGCTTTTCCTGGCCCATCCCGATATCCCGGCGCTTCTCGATCGGCTGGTGCTGATGTGCGGGGTGTTTCGAGACGGGGAGGGTCTGCCCGCGGTCGAGTGGAATGCGGGATGCGATCCGCGCGCAACGGCGGTCGTTTACGACGCCGGCGTGAAGAGGCACGAGTCCGTGGGGCTGGATCTTACCCTTCGGGTCAGCATGGAGGCGGAGGAAGTCCGCCGCCGGTTTCGCGGTCCCGTCCTGGAACCCGTTCTGGATTTCGCCGGGATCTGGTTCCGCAACGAAAACCGCATCACCTTCCACGATCCCCTGGCGGCGGTGACGATCTTCGCGGACGATGTCTGTCGATTCGAAGAAGGACGGGTCCGGGTGGAGCTCGCGCGGGGTGATCGGGCCGGCGCAACCCTGCGGCGGCCCGGAAAGGGCCCCCACCGGATCGCGGTCGACGTCGATCCGGAACGTTTCTTCGAAAGGTTTTTCGAGCCGTTCGGTTCGATCTGATCCGACCCTGCACGGGGCCTTCGCCCGTCGCCCGGTGCGGAGATCCCGACATCCGGCGGGGCGTTCTGCGGACGGCGCCCCCGTCGCCTCCCGCCCGCGGGTGCGCATGTCCAACGCGCGAATCCATATCGTCCCGCTACGGGGCCCTCTTCCGAAGACGCCGCGGGAATCCGTGCAGATTCCGGGGCGTAGAAGGTAGACTGGTCCCGCGATTCATTCGCCCGAGGGAGTTCGAGAACGAAATTGCGTCTTCTGATCGTCACGGGGATCTATCCGCCCGACATCGGGGGACCGGCGACCTACCTGGGGTCGCTGGTCCGTTCGCTTCGGCTGCGCGGCGACGAGGTCTCGGTGATCACCCTGGCCGACGGGGATCCGGCCGGATCGCCGACGCAGGAGGATGCCGGGGTGATCCGGATTCCTCGGTCGCTCCCTCCGTGGAGACGTTTCCCGAAGGTCGTTCGAGTCGTTCGCAGGGCGGCGAAGAGGGCGGACGTCGTCTACGTCAACGGTCTCTTCGTGGAAGCGGCCGCTGCGTGCCGCGGGTTGCCGTGTCGCCGGGTGGCCAAGGTCGTGGGCGACTGGGCGTGGGAGCGGGTGGCGGTTCGCGGCTGGTTTCCCCCGGAAATCGACGCGTTCCAGGAGGGGCCGGTCCCCGTGCGATGTCGTCCGGTACGCTTCGCGCATCGTCGGGCGATCCGTTCGTTCGACCGGATCATCGTGCCGAGCCGCTATCTTGCCGGCCTGGCGGAGGGCTGGGGATTTCCCCGCGCCGGCATCGCCGTGGTGCCGAACACCCTCGGGGATCTTCCGGAGGGGGGCGGCGGCTCCCACGATCCGAACCTGGTGCTCGGGGTCGGCCGGTTCGTTCCTTGGAAACATTTCGAGATCCTGATCGAATCGCTCGTTCGTTTGCCGGGGATCCGGCTCCGGATGATCGGTTCGGGCCCGGAAGAGGACCGGCTCCGCGCGAGGGCGCACGAACTCGGCGTGAACGACCGCGTGGAATTCGCCGGTTCCCTGTCCCGGAGCGAGACGATCCGGCGGATGGCCGGAGCGGGAGCCGTCGTTCTGCCCTCGACGTACGAAGGCTGGCCGCACGTCCTCGTGGAGGCGATGGCGGTCGGTACGCCCGTTATCGCCGCGGCGGCCGGCGGCACCCCGGAACTGGTCCGCGACGGGGAAACCGGCCTGCTCTTCCCGCCGGGCGACGTCGGCGCCCTGGCCGCCGCCCTGCGCCGGCTCCTCGAGAAGAGGGAGCTTGCCGAACGGCTCGCGGCGGCGGCCCGCCGCGAGATCCTTTCGCGGACCTGGGACGATCTGGTGGATCGGACGCGCGCGATTCTGCAGAACCGGGACCGGTGTTCGGTGCTGATGATCGGCACGAACCGTTCGCTGTTGGAAGCACGGCCCGGCGACGATACGGTCCGCCGGCTCCAGGCGTACGCGGCCCGAATCGACGGGTTGCACGTGATCGTGACGACCGGCCGTCCCCCGTCGGAACCGGCGGCGGCGGCGGGAATGGAGGTGATTCCCGTCGTTTCCCGATGTCGTCTGTTGCGTTACGGAAAGGCGGCGCGTGCGGCCCGCCGTCTTCTTCGCGGAAAGGGGATCACGCATCTCCAGGCCCAGGAACCGGTTCTTTCAGGGGCCGTCGTGCGCCGCCTGGGACGCCGGTACAGGTTGCCGACGATCACCGTCGCGTACGGAATCGATCCCTGGGATCGCGCGTACCGCCGCAGCGGTCCAGGCGCCCGGTTGACGGCGCCGCTCGCGCGGTTCGTTCTGCGCCGGTCGGACGTCGTGCAGGTCGACACCTTCGCGGCCCGGGATCGATTCGCCGCGGCGGGGCTCGACGAGTCGCGGATTCGTGTCAAGCCGATGATCCCCCCGGATCTGGATCGGTTCGCCGAAATCTCGCGGGAAGAGGGACGCCGCCGCCTGGGGTTGGACGAGCGGCCCTGGATCCTGTGGATCGGCCGGGAATCGCGTCAGAAGAACCTGCCGATGCTGCGCAGGGTGATCGACCGAATCCTCGAGCGGGATCCCGCGGCCGGCTGGATTCTCATGGGCGGCGCCGGGGTCCGGGATCCGGGGGAACGGATCCGCGTGTGGCCGCGGGCGGATCGCGAAGAGGTGCGCGCGGCGTACGCGGCGTGCACGGTGGTCGTGGTCACCTCGTATTACGAGGGATTCGCCCGGGTTTACATGGAATCGGGCGCGGCGCGGCGCGCCGTCGTGTCCACGCCCACGGCCGGGGCGTCCGAGGTGATCGAACCGGGGGTTTCGGGAAGGATCGTGCCGTGGGATGATGTCGCCGGCTTCGCGAACGCGGTCGTCGAAACCCTCGCGGGGGATGTTGCGGAGGAATACGGACGCCGGCTGGAGGAACGGGTGCGCGCCCGGCTCGACGGCTTCGACGACATCGAGACCCAGGTTCGAATCTGGCGGGAGGTCGATCGACGGAACTGATGCGGGTTCTCTGGTTCAATCTCGCCATGGACCGCCGGGATCCGGCCCTGGGGTTCGCCGTGCGATGGGTGGAGGAAGCCGCCCGGCGGGTGGAACGGGTGGACGTGGTCACGATGCTCCTGGGGGAAGCGGAGGAATTGCCGTCGAACGTCGGAGTATGGTCCGTCGGCAAGGAGAAAGGCTGGTCCGAACCGAGGCGTTTCATGGAGTTCCGCCGGATCCTGCGCGGGATCGACCGATCGGGAAGACCCGACGTCGTCTTCGCTCACATGATGCCCTTGTTCGTGGTGCTCGCCTCGCCCTGGGCGCGTCGCCGGGGGGTGCCGCAGGTGTTGTGGTATGCCCACGGGGCGGTGCCGTTGCGGTTGCGGCTGGCTGCGCGCCGTGCGGCGCGGATCCTGACGTCGACCCCCGGAGGCTGCCGTCTGCGCCGTCCTCCGGCGAGGGCGCTGGGGCAGGGGATCGAGCTCGATCGGTTCACGCCGATTCCCCGCGCAAGGCCGGATCGTGAGGTGCGCGTGCTGGTGGTCGGCAGGATCAGCCCTTCGAAGCGGATCGATCTGTCGATCGAGGCGGTCCGGCGCGCCGCCGCGGGATCCGAACGGCGATGGTTGCTGGAGATCGTCGGCGCGCCGGCGACCCGATCGGATCGCGCGTACGAAGCCCGGATGCGCCGGCTCGCCGGGGAATCGGCTCTGGAAATCCGGTGGCGCGGTCCGGTGGCCCACGCCGAGATGCCGTCGGTGTACCGGGCCGGCGATCTGTTGTTGAACCTTTCGGCGACGGGGAGTCTCGACAAGGTGTTGCTCGAGGCGATGGCCACGGGATGCCTGCCGGTCAGTTCCAACGATTCCTTTCGGCGCGAGATCTCGGGGACGGCGCTGGAATGTCTGCGAACGGCGCCGGACCCGGCGGCGGCGGCGGCGAAACTTCGGGAAATCGTGGAACGACCGGACCTGGAGGATCTGAGAATCCGGGCGCGCCGGTGGGTGGAGGAACGCCACGGCCTGGAGGGGTTGATGGACCGGATCGTGGAAGAGCTTCGTATGGCGGTCGAGGAGGCGCGCGGGAAGTGACGCGCAAACGGCATCATCCCCCGGCGGCCGACCGCGATCTCGTCCGGCGCACGGTTCGCGCGGCGTGGTGGAACACGATCGTCACGCCTCTCTCGTCGCTGGTGTCGATCCTCGGAAGTTTCTGGATCATCCGATCCCTCGAGAAGTCGGATTTCGGGTTGTACGCCCTGGCGATCGCCTCGGCGGCGGGTCTGTCGACCCTGGCCGACCTCGGATCGTCCCGCGCGGCGGCGAGGCTCTATCCGGATCTGAGGCGCCACCGGGGCAAACCGGGCGTGATCCGGCTGCTCGTCCTGCAGTACGGCGTGAAGATCGTGATGCTGGGGGTTCTGGCGGTCGTCTGGGCCCTCCGGTCGGACTGGGTGACCGGACTGCTGCGGTTCGGGAGCCGTTCGGCCGTTCCGGCGGAAATGCCCGCGGGAGTCGCCCTGCTGGTGTTCGTGATGGCCTTCGCCGACAGCGCGCGGGATTCCCTGCACGCCTGCTTCTCCGGATTGCTCGAGCAGAAGCCCCCGACCCTGGCCCATTTCGCCTACAGCGTCGCAAGACCGCTGCTCGTGGTCATTCTGTATCGCGTCCACGGGATCTCCGGGGCCCTGACGGGCCTGGCCCTCGGCGCGGTGTTCCGGATCGTTCTGTTGCTTCCGCCGCTGATCCGCTGGAAAGGCCCGCCGGGGGACGGCCTGGACGTGGGCCACGTCGGGAAGCGGATGGTGCGCCTCTCGGCGATGAGCTATGTGGACAAGGTCGGCGTCTTTCTGACCGGACCGGCGTTCCTGATCCTGGCGGTCTCTTCGCAATGGACCCGGCCGGAGATCGGCGAGGCCTGGGCGGCTCTGGATATCGTGATCCGGGGATTGACCTTCGCGATGGCGGTAACGAACGGGATCCTCGTTCCGATGTTCGCGGAGGTCGCCGGCGACGCGAACCTCCGGCAACGGCGGATGGCCTTCTCGCTGACGGTGCGGATTCACGCGGCGCTGACTCTCACCGCGGGGGCCGCCCTGGCCGCGGGGGTCGCCCGGGCCTTTCCGATGATCACGCGGCCGGAATACGCGGAGGCGGGCGTCTGGGCGGCATGGGCGGCTCCGCTGTTGGCCCTGTACTATGCGTTTTTCCCGTCGGCCAACGCGGTGTTGATGGTGGCCGAACGATTCCGAGTCTATGCGGCGAGCCGCACTGTCTGTCTGCTCGCGGTGCCGGTGTTCCATGCGGCGGGATTGCGCGGACCCGCTGCGGGCGTGCTTGCGGTGGGCCTTCTGCGGTGCGCGGCCGCGGCATCCTCGCAGATCACCGTTCATCTTGCGGAAGGACTTCGGGCGCCCTGGGGCCGGATCCTGCGGTTCGCGACGGTGTGGGTCGGGGTCATGGCGCTTTTCCACTGGGGGATTCCGGGGGACTGGTGGTGGGGGATCCGCATGGTGCTTGCCGCGGGCATGACGATCGTCGGGGGCTTCGCCGCGGGAACCTTCTCGCGGCGGGAGATGCGCATGATGCGGGATTACGCCCTGCCCGGGCGCGACAGGGGAAAGCGGGGGCGGGGATGAGGATCGTCCACATCATCAACAGCGAACAGATCGGGGGCGCGGAGAGGTTCCTGATCCATATCTGGCGGGCGTCGGAGGATCTCGGCGGATACGAACACGAACTCTGGGT
>CAYNBQ010000040.1:22060-30820 GCA_964395275.1 uncultured Verrucomicrobiota bacterium | reverse complement strand
CGGCCGGATCCGCAGGCGGGCCCGGAGAAAATCCTCTCTCGTCCTCTCCTCTCCGGAGATCTCCACGCCGGAGATCACGACCCGCTCCCCCGGGGTCACCGTTCCGGTGAGAACGACCTCGCCCGTTTCATGATCGAGGCTTTCCTCCAGCCGCACGGCGACGTCCGGATACCCCCGGTCCCCGTACCAGGCCGAGATGCGTCCCTGGATTTCGGCGGCGACCCGCGGCGTGTAGACGATCCCGAGCCGGGGCGAAAGGATTTCCCGGATCTCGGAAACCAGGGGCGCCGAGTCCGGACCCAGGCGGATCCCGGCGAGCCGGAATCTCGGTCCCTCCCGGATATGCACCGTAACGCGGGCCTCTCCCCGCTCGCGATCGATCGCAACCGCAGGAGGCGGCACGTCCACGTCGAGATATCCCTGCTGATAATAGAAGACGGCGATCGAATCCGCCGCGGCCCGGACCCGCCGGGCGACGTAGGGCGTCCGCCGCCGGTTCCAGACGCGTCCTTCGCCGGCCTCTTCGAAGAACCTCAGCAACGTCCGGCGGTCGAACGCCCGCGCGCCGCTGAACTCCACGCGGGCCAGAAAAATCCTCGGTCCTTCAACGACGTGGAAAACGAAGACCTCCTTCCCGTCCGGTTGCGGCCGCACCTTCTCGTACTCGACGGCGACGAAGGGAAACCCCGCTTCCCGGTAATGATTTTCCACGGCGAAGGCGGCGTCGTCGGCCGCGATGGCCCGGTCGTCGGCCTCCGGGGCGTCCCTGAATTCTTTCCTGACGATTCCGCGCAACGTCTTTGCGGGCACGTTCTCGTTTCCCTCGAACCGGACGACGGGCATCGGCAGCCCTCCGGCCCGCACCCCCGTCGCGGCCGCGAAGGCCCCGAGAGCCAGCAGAACGATTCCGGCGAGCCGCAACCGTTCCGGCCGGCGACGGGTTCGTCGCACCCGGCTCATCGCATCCGCCTCACCCATCGCAACCCCATGTTGATCCGGTCGTAGACGTCCTGTTCCCCGACGAGATAGAGGAAGCGCCGGCCTCCGAACGGATCCTCGGGATGAAGCCGGAACCGGAATTCGACGCTTTCGGCGCCGCTTTCGGTCGCTTCGCGGCCGAGTTCCACCTCGAAGCGTTCGAGGAGCCCCCGGGCATCCTTTTCCGCGTCCAGACCGAGCCATCGCGGAATGCGATGCCCGCCGAAATACAGGAGCAACCCCGCCGCGATCCGATCGGAGGATTTCGCGGATCCGGAATCCTGCGGCGGCCGTCCCATCAGCAGCATGGCGAGCAATTCCTCGCGGGGCAGTGGCGGAGACGATGTCAGGAGGATTTCCGGGAAGTCGTAGGGACCGACGGCCCGGGCCTCGACGTCGTAACTGTACATCCGCGTGGATCCGCGGATGTCGATCTCCGGCACGAAGGGATTTTCCGGTGAGAAGCTTATCGTGCCGCCCTCGATGTCCAGGGCGGCGGCCGGCAGGTAAACCGACCCCGGATCGATGGCGACCAGGCCCGTCAGGATCGGGCGGTTTCCCGTGCCGCCGAGATGCAGATCGGGCCGCAGCGCCAGCCGCGCCACGTTGCTGTCGATCCGGAAGGGTTCGACCGCACGGATCCCGACGTCGAAGGTCATTTCTGACCACGGGGCTTCCCTCAGGGAGAAGAGCCGAAATCCCCGGCCCGAACGGGGCGTTCCACCCCGTTGCAGGAAGGCCGTGAGTTCCAGGTCCCGCGAGTAGACGCAATCGCGCAGGCCGACCGAGCCCGCCAGCCGCAGGGAGCTTCCTTCCCCTTCCAACGTCAGATCCGCATCCGCCCGGATGCGGAGGTCGTCCGATCGCGCCAGAAGCAGGCCGGTCCCGGCAAGGTCCAGCTCGATCCGGGGCGACGCGATCGGCCCCTCGATTCGTCCCCGCACGGAGAAGGGCGCGCCGCCGAGCCGGCCTTCGCATCGGACGATCTCCAGCGCGCGTCCGGCGAAGTCGATCCGGGCGTTCAACGAACGAACCGCAACCGGCGATTCCGCAAACCGGATTTCACCCTCCGTCCATTCGACCCGACCGGACGCCTCCGGGACCTTCAACGTCCCCGTCAGCGATCCCTCTCCGGAGAGACGGCCGCCGAACCGCTGAACCGACGAAACCCATCGGGACAGGAATCCCGGATCCCGGGCCGCGAAATCCCACCGTAGATCCAGGCCCGTCGCCCGTTCCCCTCCTTCTCCCGAAACCAGGGCCCGGAGACCGGCCCCGTCGAGGATCCGTCCCCGCAGCGAGGCCGTGAGACTTCCCGGCAGATCGAGCGCCGCCCGCGTCAGTTCGATCCCGTCTCCCAACACCAGGGCCGCGGAAAAGTCGATCGGACCCAGACGGGTCTCCTCGGCGATCGGACCGATCCTCAACACCGCGTCGTCAACCTCGAGCGTCGCACGACCCCGAGGATTCGCCGCCTCCCCGGCGATTTCGACCTCGGCGTTCGCAGATCCCCCGAGAAGATCGAGCCCGGCGGGGAGATACGCCGAGAACCGCCGCGGATCCGAAGCCTGCAGCGTTCCCCGCAACTCGAGATCTCCGTCCGCAATCCTCGCCTTGCCGTCGTCCACAACCAGCGGAACGGAGCCGCGGAGGTCCACCGCAAAGCCGGGATCGCTCCGCACGGTAAAACGATCGAGACGCAGCCGGCCCCCGGCCCAGCGCGCCCGGCAATCCAGCGAATACGGCGGCTCCTCCTCGAAGCGGAAATCGAAACGGGTGGCGAGGTTCGCCTCCGGGCCGCCGGCGTCCCGGGAAAGGCGGAACTGCAGATCCACGGGGGTGCACTGCATGCCGGGCGGAAGAAACGGATCCGCAAAGGCCATGACCTCCAACCGCCGCGCCTCGAGATCCAGACCGCCCCGCCCCCTTTGGAAATCGATCCGCAGGAGGATCTCGCCGGCGTCCCCCGTCAGCCGGACGGGCCCCGTTCTGAGGACGTTCCTGCCGACGACGACGGTCGCCGGTTCCTCCAGGGCGAGCGAACCGTGCGCACCTGAAAGCTCGAGGCGATCCAGGCGCACTTCGGCCCTTGCCCGGTCCCGGGCGACGTCCACGGAACCCGACGACGAGATCCCGCCCGCAGACGTTGCGACGGTGAAATCGTCGACAAGATAGCGGGAAGATTCCTTTGCCAGGCGCAGCCGGACGGAGTCCACGACAAGATCCCCGCGGACCAGGGACGACGCGCGAAACTCGATCCGGCCGTCCGGATCCAACAGCGGACCGTGCAGCTCGGCGGTCAACATCGCCCTGCCGCCGTCCAACCCGAGGAAAGGAAGCCGCGAGGCGTCCGTCGCTTCACACTCGAACGCGAGGCGTTCGATCCATCGGGCGCCGGGATCGATTCCGCCGGAACCGTTCGCGGATCCGTACGGCGAATCGACGCGGACATGCGCGACCTCCAGGGCGCGCCCCGGCGTCCAGGAAAGCTCCGCATACGCCTCGGCCGGAGCCAGATCCCGGAACTGAATATTCGAAGCCGTGACGAACCCCTTCACCTCGGGGCGGCCGAGGGGACCGCTCGCCGTGATCTCCGCATCGACCCGCCCGGTCGCCGCCGCCGGATCCCGTCCGAACGCCCGGATCCACTCCGCCGGATCGACGTCGGAAACGACGGCGACGACGTCGTCGAGGCGCAATCCGGATCCTTCCCCCGCCCGCGGCGCCCGCAACACGCCGGAAACGACCCTCACCGCGCCCGCCGGGGATTCGATCGCGGCATCCCGGACGAGCAGCCGGCCGTCCGCCAGAACGATGTCCAGGAAACCCGCGGACAGGGGCAACCGGTCGGCGACACGATCCGGAAGAAGAGAGCCGGCGAGTCCGCCGAGGTTTTCGGCCTGCAGCCAGGCCTCCCCGCGCGCGGTGCGCAGGATTTCCCAAGGGTCCGCGGCACGGATCGGCAGGTCGAAACGCCGGATCTCCAGGTGTGCGGCGTCGTGATCGACCAGAACCGGCGCGGCCGACAGGATTCCGTTTGCCAGGGAAAGCCGTCCCCCGATCCGCAGGGGGCCGAACCCCGCGATGCAACCGTTGCGAACCCGGAAATCGACGGTTCCCCGGATCTCCTCCGATCGGCGAATCGGTCCCGCGACCGACGCCTTGCCATCGATGACGCCGGCCGCGACTCCGGTGAATTGCGGCGCCAAGAACGAAAGGATCGGCGCGGTCTCCAGGCCCGACGCCGACAGATCCAGCCGGAACCGATCCCCGGATCGCGCGCCTTCGAAGAAGACGCCGCCGCCGGCCCAGTGCAGATCCAAACGGCACCGGAGATCGTCGGCGACCGGGGAAGACCATCTCAGCACCCCGCTCCCCGAGACCGCGCCCTCGCCGAGGGATACCTCCCGCAGGTCCAGAATTCCTTCCGCATACGTGCCGGCGATGGAAACGGGGATCGGCGTCCCCGAGGTCTCCGGCGCGGAATCGATCGAGAGGGCATCGACGCCGATCCGCAGATCGGAACCATCACCGGCCGGGCGTGCGGAAACGTCGATCCCCTTGATCCGCGCGCGCCGGTCCCCCGGCAGGAGGACCTCCACGGAGAGGTTCGACACCTCGATGCGCGGAAGGCTCGGGGGAAGGGAAAGACCGGCCCCGGCTTGCCCCGATCCCGGGGAAGGCGTCGAGAAATCCAGCGCCACGGTCGCATCCGAAGAGCCCACCGTTCGCAGGGCGCCCCGGCGTCCCCGGAGAAAGCGGACCGGCGAGTATTCGAACCCGAGGGTGCGGATTCCGGCGCGTTGAAGGGCGTTCGCCGATTCGAGGCTCCGCAGGCGCACTTCGTGGAAGGCGATGTCCCGGAACCAGCTTCCGGAAACCGATCCGATCTCGAGGTCGACCCCAACCTTTTCCCGCGCGAACCCCGAGAGCGTGCGGATCAGCACCGGGGCGAGAACGACGTTGCGCAACAGGTACAGGAGGACGACGGCGCAGCACAACGCCGCGACCGCCGTTCGGAGAACACGGCGGACGCGTTTTCCGTGCGGCGGCTTGTTCTGGCCGGCAGGGGAAGGCACGACGTCCCTTCGGACCGCGGGGAAGGATTCGGATCGGATCCGCGATCCGCCCCATGGTGCGCGCGTCGCCCCGGCCCGCACAACCCGGATTGTTCGCGACAGGAAGGCGGGATCCGGATCCGTCGGCGCCGCCGGACGCCGGTGAAACGGCGGCCGCCCCCACCGTCGGAGCGCGGAGCCGGCCCGCGGAGTTTCCTCCGCGGACCCGCTCCGGTTCCTCGACGGCTCACGACCCGGAAACCGCAGGGATCAGGGCGTACCGCGCACGCGGTAGATCCTGCTCGGCCCCGCCGGTTCCAACGTCGCGGCGTTGTACGTCGAATCTCCGACCGGGGCGATGACCCCGTCCGGATCGTCCCCCCAGGGACCGCCTTCGCCGGCGTTCGGGGACCGCTGCAGGTCGTAGACCAGCGGGTCGGAGGTCGCGTGCTCGAACTTCAGTTCGAGCAGACGATCCGACCGTCGCTGGATCGAAACGATCCGGGGCGGAATCTCGATCATCCGGTTCCAGGAACAGATCCGGTCGATGTAGAGTTCCTGGCCGCCCACGGCGAACGTCTCCACCGGCCCCATGATGGTCACCCGGCCACGGTCGTCGCCGAACCCGTTGATCACGGAGATCTCGGCGCCCCCGATCACGGCGCCGTCGACATCGGCGAAGTTCTCGAAGTTGGCGAAATCCCCATTGACGATCAGGTTCACGTTCCCCCCGTATTCGCCGAAGAGGAAGGTCAGTCCCTCGGGCCACACCATTCCCTCCAGCACGACCAGGCGCACGTTGTTCAGGTTGATTTCCTGGCCCCAGCCGCCGGCCATGCCGTCGGAACCGACGCGCGCGACGCCCCCGGTCGTGACCTTGCCGTTCAACCATTCGAACTCGTCGACGGCGAACAGCACGCCGCTGTCCACGAACGTGTCCCGGTAGGAGTAGACCGCTCCGCGCGGGGGATCCTCGAACTCGATGCATTCGACGTCGGAACAGGGACGCGTGCAGACGCGGTCGATCCAGAGTTCCTGGCCGCCGACCGCGAACGAGTCGATCCGCCCCCGAAGCCGCAGGCGACCCCGGTCGTCGCCGTACCCGTTGACCACCGACACATCGACCCCGCCGACCACGGCGCCGTCGATCTCGGCGAAGTCCCGGAAGTTGAGGAGTTCCCCGTTGACCATCAGGTTGAGGTTCCCCCCGTATTCCCCGAACAGCAGGGTCAACCCGGCCAGGCACCCGGGGAATCCGAACGACAGGTTCACGTTGTCGAGCTGCACGTCCTGCCCCGAACCTCCCGCCCGACCGTTCCCGTCGATCCTCGCCCGTCCGCCCCCGGTCCAGGTGCCGTCCTCCCACTGGAACGGCCGCACCGTCAGCGGCACTCCCCGGTCTCCGAAGGTGTCCCCGACCGCGTATTGCGCGCCCAGCGGCGGATCCTCGAACTCGAGGCATTCCTGGGAAGGGCAAAAGACGGGGCAGAGATGATCGATCCAGAACTCCTGCCCGCCGATCGCGAAGCTGTCGATCCGGCCGACCAGCATCAGGCGTCCCCGATCGTCGCCGTAGCCGTTCGTCACCGACACCGCCACGCCTCCGACCACGGCGCCGTTCAGTTCCGCGAGATCGCCGACGTTGCGCAGTTCGCCGTTGACCGTCAGATTCACGTTGCCGCCGTACTCGCCGAACAGCAGCGTCAGGCCGCCGACGCAGCGCCCGAACTCGAACCACAGGTTCACGTTGTTCGCGTTGATATCCTGCGCCCAGCCGCCGGCAAGCGTGCCGTGATCGACGATCGCCGCGCCCTTGTCGGTCCACTCGCCCGATTCCCACTGGAACGGGCGGACGACAACGGACACGCCCGTGTCCACGAACGAATGGCCGACGGGATAGATCCCGTCGGGGGGCGGGTCTTCGAACTCCATGCACAACTGTTCGGAACAACTCTCCGGACAGATCCGGTCGACCGTCAGCTCCTGGCCGCCGATCGCGAAGGTGTCGATCCGACCGGACAACGCCAGCATGCCCCGGCCCGGGCCGGTCGATTCGGTCACCGTCACCGCGACCCCGCCGATGATCGTGCCGTGCAGCTCGGTCATCTGCTGGAAATTCAGGAACTCGCCGTTGACGGAAAGGTTCAGGTTCCCGCCCCGATGGGCGTACAGCAGGGTCAACCCCTGGAGACATCCGGCGAACTGGAACTGCAGGTTCACGTTGGAGAGTTCGAGTTCCCGCCCTTTTCCGCCGGCCTCTCCCGCGTCCGAAACGAAGGCCGCACCCTCTTCGGTCCAGGTGCCGTCGTCGAACTGGAACGGACCGATCATCATCGAAACGCCTGCGTCGTCGAACCCGTCGCCGACGGCGTACTTCCCGTCCGGCGGCAGACTCTCGAACTCGACGCACGGCTCCCGTTCGCACCGCTCGAAGCAGAGGTCATCGACCGCGAACTCCTGGCCGCCGATCGCGAACGAGCGAATGACGCCCGTCGCCGTCAGACGTCCCTGCGTCGCCGTAATGGGAACAACGTCGATCTGTACGCCGCCGATCACGGCGCCGTCGATCTCGCCCGGACCGGCGAAGTTCCGCAGTTCGCCGTTGACGCGGAGATTCATGTTCCCGCCCTGATGCCCGAACAGCAGGCTCAGATCCCGGATGCACTCCCGGGGAACCAGGAGCATGCTGATGTTGTTCAGGCGCAATTCCCGGCCGGTGCCGCCGGAAACGATGCTGTTCTCGATGGACGCCGTGCCGCCCGAGAACCAGGTGCCGTCGGAAAACTGGAACGGCACGAGCCGGATCGGGACCCCTGAATCGGTGAGCGTGTCCCCCACCCCGTACGCCGTGCCGGGAGCCGGGTCTTCGAACCGCACGCAGTGTTCCTGGCCCTGGGTTTTCCCGGCGCCGGCCGACAACACTCCCACACCGATCGTCAAAGCAACGAAGATACGCATGATTGCATCCCCCCTTCCGGTCCATGGCCTCGGGGACCGTCGACATCGACGGGTCGGACCACGGCCTGCAACCAACGGTGGATAGCTGGCACACCCCGCGTGGGGGGTCAACACGGCCGGTCGACCGTGCGACCGGATTCGCGGCCCGTGCCGGGGGAAGGGAGAGCCGTTGCGGAACTCGCCGGCGTTTCTGTTCCGGTTCTTTTTCCCGCTTCGTGGTTCACGGTTTGTTCCCGAAGCGGTATGCTGTCGCCGACGTCCCCGTCCCGCGGAGGGGTGCCGGAGTGGTCGAACGGGGCGGTCTCGAAAACCGTTGTGCGCTTTGCGCACCGTGGGTTCGTTCCGGGGGCGCAGCCCCCGATGGCGTTCATCCGCAGGATGGACGCCCCGCAGGCGCAGAGCGCCGAAGGGCAAGGCGAGCCCAGCGAGCCGCAGCAATCCCACCCCCTGTTGCCCACAACCGATCGGCGAAGGGGAATCCGGCCGCACCGATTTCTTTCCCGCGCGCGCGCCACGTAGGCTTGGCTGAACCAGGGCCGGCCGATCCCGGCACTGCCATGCGGTTTCACCGGTCGGACTGCCGTTCGCCGCCCCGCCATCTCGTCCTTTTTCTCCCTTCGCGGTTCACGGTTCGTTCCCGAAGCGGTATGCTGTCGCCGACGTCCCCGTCCCGCGGAGGGGTGCCGGAGTGGTCGAACGGGGCGGTCTCGAAAACCGTTGTGCGCTTTGCGCACCGTGGGTTCGAATCCCACCCCCTCCGCCAACC
>CAYNBQ010000040.1:0-21960 GCA_964395275.1 uncultured Verrucomicrobiota bacterium | reverse complement strand
AGCCACTCGGTATTCCCGGCTCCGTCTTGGTTCGCCAACATACCCGCCCTTCCCACGAAAGGGTGGGATGAGAACCCACGGAGTGGGTTCGTTCCGGGGGCGCAGCAGTCCCGGGCCGCCGGCGGGACTACGAAGGAGAACAGGGCGTCGCGGCTCCACGGGTTTTCCTTTGTGGGTCGAATCGGCCGACCCTACTTCGTCCCATACTCGGGCGATTTTCTCCCTTGTTCCACGCACCCGGCAGGACTTCCCCCTTCGTTCCGCGCTCGCGGAACTACGGAGGACAAGACGTAGGGCGCGTCGGGATCGGCCTCCTACTCTCTCTTTACTCGCGCAACCAAAAGTAGGAGCCCGACCCCGTTCGGGCGACCACGGAACGTCCGCCTTCGTCCCACATGCCGGAACTTCCTCCTTCGTGCCGCAAATGCGGCACTACGGAGGACAAGACGGCGGACAAGACGTAGGGCAAGACGGGGTCGGCCCCTTACAGCAGGTTTTCCTTCGCGGGGCCGGAGCGGGACGGCGCGTCACGCGGAACGCTCGATTCCCGCGACGGTCCCGGTAGAATCGGCGACGTTCCCCCCGGGAGGAGCCGCCGATGAAGACCTTCCGCCAGCCCGTTCGCGAGTTCGTCTCCCTCGAGCCCGGAAACCCGCCCCCGACTCCCCCTTTCGTGGAAGATGCCCGGGGACACCGTTATCTCGTGCGCGACGGGAGGTTGATGATCGAATCCGCCGCCGGGCGGGGACCGGCACGCGCCGCGCCCGACCCCTTTCCGGTCGCCGGCGTCGCCTGCGCAACGGTCTCCCCGGACGGCGATCTCTGGTTCGGCACCCCGCAGGGCGTCGTCCGATGGAGCGGCGGCCGCTTCGAAATCTACGCCGGCCCGCGATGGCTGCCCGACGACCGCGTGGAAGCACTCGCGTGCGCCGACGACGGGTCGATTCTCGTGCGGACCGCGAAGGGCGGGAGCCGGATCCGTTTCCTGCCGATGACCCTCGAGGAGAAGGCGGCCCACTACGAACGGCTGACCGACACGCGCCACCGGCGGTTCGGGTTCGTCATCGAATGCAACCTGCCCTCGCCCGGCGATCTCGACGGATGGCGCCACGGGATCGGCGACAACGACGGGCTCTGGACGGCGATGTACGTCGCCGCCGAATCGTACCGGTGGGCGGTCACCGGCGACGAGACCGCGCGCGAGCGCGCCCGGGAATCGCTCCACGCCCTTCTCGCGCTGGAAGAACGGAGCCCCGTCCCGGGATTTCCCGCCCGCGCGCTCACGCACCGTTCCGAAGAGCGCTTCGGCAACCACCCCGACGGCGAATGGCACCGGACCGACGACGGCGAATGGGAATGGAAGGGCGACACCTCCTCCGACGAGATCGTGGGTCATTACTACGCCTGGGGCATCTACTTCGACCTGGTCGCCGACGAGGACGACCGGGCGCGGATCCGCGAAACCGTCCGCCGCGTGACGGACCACATCCTGGACCACGGGCTGCACCTGGTGGACCTGGACGGCCGTCCGACCCGCTGGGGCGTGTGGGCGCCGGAAGAGCTGAACGACTCGCCCCGATGGCGTTCGGAACGCGGACTCAATTCCCTGGAGATCCTTTCCCATCTCAAGGTGGCCGTGCACATCACGGGGGAGGCGCGATACGCCGCGGCCGCCGCGGAGCTGATCCGGGATCATGGGTACGCCCTGAACACCGTCGAACAGAAGATTCTTCCGGGAGATTTCCCCGGCGCGGAAGACAACCATTCCGACGACGAACTGGCGTTTCTCTCCTACGAACCCCTCCTGCGCTACGAGAAGGATCCGCAGTTGCGGGCGATCTACCTGGCGAGCCTCGAACGGAGCTGGCGGATCGAACGTCCCGAGCGATGTCCCCTCTGGAACTTCATCTACGGCGCGGCGACGGGACGGGCCTGCGACGCCGACCTGGCCGTAGAATCCCTGCGGGAGATCCCCCTGGACCTGGTCGACTGGCCGACGAGGAACCTGCATCGTCTCGACATCCGCAGGAATCCCCGCGACGGACGGGCCGGCGAACCCCAGCTCCTCGAACCGCTCTCCTGGCGGGAACGTCCCCTGCACAAGTGGAACGGAAACCCCTACCGGGCCGAGGGGGGAAGCGGACGGAACGAGGAATGCGGCACGTTCTGGCTCCTGCCCTACTGGATGGGCCGGTACCACGGGCTGCTGGAGGGATGAACCGGGCCGCACGGGACGCACCGCCGCTCCGCGCGACGACGACCCCTGCGGCGGACGAACGCCGCCGGCCGATTCCTATTCTTCTTCGCCGGCGGCGAGATCGCGAAGGACGCGGTGCAGGATCCCCCCGTGACGCCAGGATTCGATCTCCTGCGGCGTGTCAAGCCGGATTCTCGCGGAAAACGCAACGGGGTCGCCGCCTTCGTCCGGCGTCGCAACAATCCGGACCGTGCCGTTCTCGAATCCCCCGGCGGCCCCTTCGCGCAACCCGAGGATGTCGTATCGCTCCCGACCGGTCAGCCCCAGCGTCCCGGCGTTCTCCCCGGGCAGGAACTCCAGCGGAACGATTCCCATCCCGACCAGGTTGCTGCGGTGAATCCGTTCGAAGCTCTCCGCCAACACCGCGCGCACCCCGAGGAGACAGGGGCCCTTCGCCGCCCAATCCCTCGAGGAACCCGTCCCGTATTCCTTCCCCGCGAGAATCAGCAACGGCACACCCTCTTCCCGGTAGCGTTCCGCCGCGTCGAAGACGGACATCCGCACGCCGTCGGGCAGATGGACGGTCTCCCCTCCCTCCACCCCGGGCACAAGGCGGTTGCGCAGGCGGATGTTGGCGAAGGTGCCGCGCATCATCACCTCGTGGTTGCCCCGGCGCGACCCGTAGGAATTGAATTCCTCCGGGGGGATGCCCCGTTCCCGAAGGTACCGGCCCGCTGGGCTGTCGGGAGGGATGGCGCCCGCCGGCGAGATGTGATCGGTCGTCACGCTGTCGCCGACCATCACGAGCACCCGCGCCCCGCGGATATCCCGGGGTTCGGGCGGATCCGCCGTCATTCCCTCGAAATAGGGGGGATGTTTCACGTAGGTCGAATCCGGATCCCACCGGTAGCGTTCCGAGTCGTCCACCGGCACGGCGTTCCATTCCGGTCCGCCCGCGAAGACGTCGCGGTAGCCGCGTTCGAAGAGATCGGCGCGGACCGTCCGCCGGACGACCTCCTCGATCTCCGCCGGGGACGGCCACAGGTCCCGGAGCATGACCGGGTTTCCGTCCCGGTCCGTTGCAACCGGCTCGGTCGTCAGATCGACGTCGATCCGCCCCGTCAGGGCATAGACAACCACCAGGGGCGGGGACGCCAGGTAGTTCGCCCGCACGTAGGGGCTGATCCGGCCCTCGAAATTCCGGTTTCCGCTCAGAACCGACACGGCGGTCAACTCCGCTTCCCCGATCGCGCGAACGACCGCCTCGTCCAACGGTCCGCTGTTGCCGATGCACGTCGTGCAACCGTAGCCGACGACGTGGAACCCGAGCCGTTCCAGATCCGTGAGCAACCCGGCCTCTTTCAGGTAGGCCGGAACCACCTGGGAACCGGGCGCCAGACTCGTCTTGACCCAGGGTTTGGGCCGCAGCCCCCGTTCCGCCGCCTTGCGGGCGACCAGGCCGGCGGCGACCATCACCGACGGGTTCGAGGTGTTCGTGCAACTCGTGATCGCCGCGATCACCACCGCTCCGTCTTCGAGGTCGAACGTCTCGCCCCCCGCGGTCACTCCGGGGACCGACCGTTTGCCGCGTCCCTCTCCGTACCGCTCGGCCAGCGTTCGTTCGAAGGAAACCTTCACCTCTCCCAGGGGAACCCGGTCCTGCGGACGCCGGGGTCCGGCCAGGCTCGGTTCCACGGAACCGAGATCGAGTTCAACCACGGCCGAGTATTCGGGTTCGGGCTGGTCCGGCGTGTGAAAGAGCCCCTGTTCCTTCATGTACGCCTCGACCAGGGCGATCCGTTCCGGGGAGCGCCCGGTCAACCGAAGGTATTCCAGCGTCACCCCGTCCACCGGGAAGAGCCCGCATGTGGCCCCGTATTCCGGCGACATGTTCGCGATGGTCGCCCGATCGGCGAGGCTCAGCGAGGCCAGCCCCGGGCCGAAGAACTCCACGAATTTCCCGACGACGCCATGTTCCCGGAGGATCTGCGTGATGGTGAGCACGATGTCCGTGGCGGTCGTGCCCGGCGCCGGCCGGCCGGTCAGGCGGAACCCGACCACCTGCGGGATGAGCATCGAAAGCGGCTGCCCGAGCATCGCCGCCTCCGCTTCGATGCCTCCGACGCCCCATCCGAGCACGCCGAGCCCGTTGATCATGGTCGTGTGCGAATCGGTCCCCACGAGCGTGTCCGGATACGCCCAGGGCGTTTCCCCCGGTGCCACGGATGCTTCCTCCGAGGTCATCACCACGCGCGCCAGGTATTCCAGGTTCACCTGGTGGACGATGCCGGTCGCCGGCGGCACCACGCGGAAGTTGTCGAAGGCCCGCTGTCCCCAGCGCAGGAAAGCGTAGCGTTCCCGGTTCCTTTCGAATTCCCGCTTCGCGTTGATCCGCAGGGCGTCGGGCGACGCCCAGGCGTCGACCTGCACGGAGTGATCGATCACCAGTTCCGTCGGCAACCGCGGGTTGATCCGCCGCGGATCCCCGCCGAGCCGGGCCAGTGCGTCGCGCATGGCGGCCAGATCGACGACGGCGGGAACCCCCGTGAAATCCTGCATCAGCACCCGCGCCGGGGTGAACGCGATCTCGGTCGGCGCCGCCGGATCCGGATCCCGGAACGCCTCGATCCGCCCGGCAGCGCTCCGGCCTTCGTCCCCGTTGCGAAGAAGATTCTCCAGGAGGATCCGCAGGGAAACCGGCAGCCGGGCCAGGTTCCATCCCTGTTTCTCCAGGGCCGAAAGCCGGACGATGCGAAAGGTCCGGTCCCCGACCTTCAGTTCCCCGTGCGTTCCGAAACGGTCTTTCATGTCCCTCGCCCTCGTTCGGCCGCCGGTCCGGCCGGTTTGCGCCACCGGTGCTTCGCCGCGTCCTCCTCCGCGTTCCGCGGAGATCCCGTACTATACGCACGCCTTCGGATCCGCCGAAAAGAGGAATCGGACCGCCGGCTCTACCGTTCGCCTCCCCGTGGTTCCGGCGGTATCATCCGCCCCGATGAACGCGCAGCCGCCCCCAACCGCCGGACATCCGCGGTTCTCCCCGTGGATGTTCCCCGGAATCGTCGTTCTCGCGCTCGTGCTGTCGTATTCCCTCTGCCGCGTGCGCCTCGTCGACGACGCGTTCGACTACCTCGCCGCCGCGCGGGCGCCCGTCGAGAAGGGCCGGATCGATCTGACGCCGACCGGTTTCCACGGCTCCTCGCTGGCGGCCGCCCCGATCTACGCGGTCACGCGCTCCGATCACGCCGTCGCATGGCTCGGGATCGGGCTCTCGCTGCTGAACCCCCTGCTGCTGTTGCTCGTCGCCCGCCGGATCGGCGGCGACCGCGCCGGAGCCGTTGCGGCCCTTTTCTATCTCCTCCTGCCCGGGGTGATCTGGGAACCGATGAAGGGGCACATCAACACGATCTTCGTCTTCTTCCTCCTGGTGACCATCCTGCTCTCGATCCGGATGCGGCCGGCGGCGCCGCTGGCGTGGGGATACGCGGTGATCGTCAAGCCGTTCGCCGCCGCCCTGCTCCCCCTCTTCGCCCCGGACGCCGTGCGCACGACCCGCCGGCGCCTTCTCCTCGCGGCCGGATGCCTGATCCCCGTCGTCTACGTCGCGATCACCCGGGCGCAGACGGGCGAGTTTGCGACCGCGTATTCCGCGGCGGCCGGCGAACCGGGCATTGCGGGAAGCCTCTCCCTGAACCTGCCGAAGAACGCGGCGCGGACGGCCCTGAATCTCTTCGTCGCGGGCGACTGGAACGTGGCGGAGCGCTACGGGACCGTCCGGGCCATCGCGCCGCCTTCCCTCGCGGCGATCGGACTCTGGGCGTTGTGGCGGCGGCGCCGGGAGTCACTCGCTCGAAGGGCCGCGGCGGCCGTCGGCCTCAACCTGCTGATGGTCATGCTGATGAACCATCTCTTTGCCAAGTATCTTCTTCCCGCGCTCCTTCTGCTGGCCGTTTTCGCAGCCGCGACGGTCGCCGAACGCCCGTGGCTGGGAATCCTGATCGGGATCGACGCGTTCCAGCTCGCCTACCTCAGGGCGAAGCTCGTCCCGCCCGAGACGATCGGCGGCGTTCCCGCGGCGGTCCCTCTGCTCCTTCCGTGGGCGGTCGCCGTGGTCTGCCTCGCCGCCCTCGCGATCGACGTCGGAAACAGGCCGGATACGGATCCCGCGACGCCGTGAAAGGAGCGGAACCGGTTGCGACGCCCTGCACGGATGCTATCGTTGAACCGATGAGTCCCTTCGAGATCCAATCCCGGTTCCGATCCCGGATCCCCTTCCTCCGGTGAAGACGCGCCGATCGCAGGATCGCCCCCCGGCCGCGGACCCGGTCCGGAGGGGGGCGGAAACGGCTCGAAGGCGTCGGTTCGCGCGATGCCTCCGCGGGGCGGTTCTCCTTTCAACGCTCGCCGCGACGCCGGCTCGCGGCATGGACGGCTTGAGCTGGGTCCAGGTCCCGGATCCCGATCTCGACCTGGCCGCGCAACTCGAAAGGACAGAGACCGAGGTCGATCCGCCCCTCGTGCCCCCCGGACCCCGTCTCGTCGCCGGCCAAGGCGAATCATCCATGAACCTCACGGTCGTCCGGATCCTGAACCGCTACGGGATCGCCGAACTGCAGTTCCTGGCCTACCCGACGTCCGTGACGGGCGGCGTGCGGGTCGCCGCCGGTCGCATCTTTCCGCCGGACGTGCAGATCGTCGCCGTCCCCTTCTCGGCGACGAACACCCGGGAGATCCGGATCTTCCGGGAAGACGGCGTCCTTCGATCGGTCTTCGCTCCCGCGTCCGAACTCGATCCGCCCTTCGTCGTCGCCGTCGGCGATTTCCTGGAGGACGTTGCCGGGGAGGAAATCGCCGTGACGTCGCGTCACGCGGGGGAGGACAACCGGCGGATCCTCCTCTACGACGGCGACGGCGTTCTGCGCAAGACGACGGCGGCGCCGGCGCCCTGGCAAGGGGCGACGAACCGCGTGGAGATGTCCGTGATGCACGTCCGCGGTCCGGACGTGCTGTTGCTGGCCTATCATCCCGGCGGCCGTCTGTATGCGCTCGAACCGGACCGGGGTCTTCTCAAGGAACTCGCCGCGGACGGTCTTCCTTCGGGCTTCCGCCCGTGGGAATCCGCCTTCGCCGACGAACGCGTCGCCGCCGGGGCGGAGGAACCCCTTCTCTCCACCCTCTGGACGATCGACGACGCCGGGAACATCGCCCGGCACGACGTCGGACGGCGGGAAAACCTCTTCCGGATCCACCCGATCGATCCGCCTCGCGGGGAGCCGGTCTACACCTTCGATTCCCACCCGCAGGGCTGGTACGCGAAGAGTTCCTCCTGCATCGCCGGGTATGAATCCGGCGCGCTGGTGCTTCGGGTGCATGACGGATCCCCGTTCGACCCCTACATCCTCGGACCGGTCGCCGACTACGACGGGGACGTCCTGCAGGAGTTCGCGATGTCGTTGACCGTTTCCGGAGGCCCCGCGGGGACCTTCACCGGGGCCGTCTTCTGGTATCCGGAAGGAGGCGGGGTCGGGCGGGCGGCGTTTTCCCTGCACAACGGGACCCAGGTGGTCCGCCTGAACCTTCCGGCCAACGCCACCCCCGGTATGAGCCCCCACGAGGGCGTCATCGCCCGCCTTCGGCTGGACCTTCCCGACGGCGGCACGTGGGAGGCCTTCCGCGGTTTCGAAGCCCGCGTCGACTGGGTCGCGGTCAGCGACGATCCCCTCTTCGCGCCTCCCCCGCCGACGGATCCCTGGTCGGAGTTCGTCCGGCCCGGGACCTTCCGCCACATCCGCACCGACGCCGCCAGCCCCGGGTACAGCGAGAACGTCGATTTCGACAACGAAGACTACGATCACTGGGCGGGCGGGAGTTTCCTGGATTTCATCGAACGCACCCAGGCGGAGTATGCGCTCGGTCTTCCGTCGGTCTGGGAACCGACCGCCTCCCATCGGCAGTTCATCGGAACATTCGACGCGTGGCACGACGCCGTCGATCCCGACACGGGCCTCCCCCGGTTCACGGCGCTGACGCGGCTCGATCGCCAAACGACCTACGGCGAGGGCGACAGCCGGTTCTACGTGATGACCTGGGCGCCGGACGTGGCGCCCCTGGAGCGGTTGATCGTGTGGCCGCTGCGCGAGTACCTGCGCCGTCTCGCGCCGAAGTTCCGCGGAACGGACGGCGACCCGTCCCGGCTGGCCGCGCTCGAACCGAATCACGAGTTCGAGATCTACGTTGCCGACGACGAGACGATCGGCGACTACAACCCGGCGATGATCGACGGGTTCTACGATCATCTCCTGCGCCGGTACACGACCCTGGCCAAGGTCAACAGCCGCCACGGCACGTCGTTCGCGGGACGGGAGGACTTCGATCCGCCGCGCAACCTCGGCCGCGGCGCCTGGGACGCGTACGACCCGTCGAACCCGTTCTACAACGCGTGGGTCGAATACGAACGGAGGGTGGTCAACCTCCGCATCGCCCAAGGCATGCGGGAATCGCTTCTTGCCGGTTTCCCTCCGGAGATCATCAAGACCCACCAGATCCCGGCGGACTACGCCGTCGGCGACGTTCTGAGCGGCCGGCGGATCACCCCCATCGCCTGGAGCCTGGCCGCCGGAACCGGGTACGGCGGCACCCGATACGGCATCTGGTACGATCGCGCGCGGAACTGGATCCAGGGATCGTTTTCTTCCGGCCTGGGCCTCGTGTCGATCGGCGAATACCATCCGCACACCGCGAGCGTGTCCGCCGCCGAACAACAGATCCGTTACGTCTTCGAGCACGGGGTTTCGTTCGTGCATCACATGACCTGGGACGACGCCGGCTGGAACGAAACGGCGCGTGCGGCGTACGAATCGCTGGCCGCGGACGGCGTCCCCCGCCCCGGCGTCACGGGCGGCGTCGGCCCCGTTCGAGCGGTGGTCCGACCGGCCGGCGCCCGCCCCGAGCAGCGGTACAACATCGTGCAGGTCGGCGCCGGCGCATCCCGAACCGGTCTCCTCAAGAGCGTCCGGCAGGACGGAAGCTGGGAGGGGACGGTCTACGTCGTTCCCTTCCATGCCCGGATCGATGTCGAAGCCGTCGTGGAAGGACAATCGTGGCGCCTGACCACGACGCAGTTTGCCGGCGGGCCCGTCGCCGGTCTCATGCCGGGCGACCGGGTCGAGATCCGGTTCCGGGCGCGCACGGACGATCCGGACGGTCGGTTCACCCTGCTGGTCCTGCACGACGGGATCGAGCTTGCCGGAACGCGGAGCGTGGTCGCGGTCGGCGACGAGACCCGGTTCTACCGGTACGTGCTGCGGATTCAGAATCCGATGGACGACGTGCTGATCCTGATCAACTCCGGCGAACGGGATACGCCGAGCGGCTTCCACCAGGAGATCGAGCTGCAGGACTTTTCGATGCTCGTCCACCGCGAACGGGTCGCCCGGTACGAGTACGGCGTCGATGCGGGGACGCCCCATGCCGGCGGGGTCTCGTTCGACATCCTCTCGCGCGACGACGTCCCCGTGGAAAGCGCCCCCTCCCCCTTCCCCGTCTCGGAAACCCTCACCACGTACTGAACGGAGTCGAAATCGATCCTTCCGGGCGGGAGGCGCCGGAAACGCCGCCGGAATCGCCTCGTCGGCGGAAGGCCCGGAAATTCTTTTCCCGTTCTTGGCGGGCGGGGTCTGCGAAGGTACTCTCCGCGTGTCTTTTTCCAGACGTGTCTTTTCCAGAGGAGAAGTCCCGTGCAAGAACGACGCCTGTATCTGTGCTTTCCGTTGTTGGTTGGAATGCTCGCCGTCGCGGCCGGCGCGGGCGAAGCCGTCCCGGCGCGCGGCGAGGTCCCCGAGGGATTCATGCTCATGCTCACCGCCCCGGGATGCGATCCCGGCGAGGACTGCGACGACGTCGGCCCGCCGCGCAAGATCCGGCGCAAGTTCCAGGATCTCGCCGGACAGAACACCGGCCATTTCGGGATCGACTGGGGATCGACCCAGAAGGAGGATCCCGGCGACGGCGAACCGGTCTACGATTTCAGCGGCGTGACCGTCGATCCCTGGGAACGGAACCACAAGTACCTGATCTGCCATCTCCGGTTCTTCGGGAACCCCTGGGCCGAGAAGTTCCGGTTCACCGACATCCCCCGGTACAACCGGCTCCTCGAACAGTGGGCGGAGGCCGCCTGCCGCTACGCGCGGGAGACCTACGGCGACCGCGTGATCTTCTCCACCGGGGGCAACGAACGCGATCTCGTCGCTCCCGAGACGTACCGTCCGTATTTCCCGGACTGGCACTACTACTACATGGATCCGATCAAGGCCGTGCACCGCGGCATGAAGAAGGCCCATCCGGACAACCGGCTCATCATCGGGCAACTCTGCTACTCCGACCGCGACCACATCGGCGCCCTCTACGAAGCGGGCGCCAAGGGCAACTTCGAGATCCTCGCCATCCACGCCTACGGACCCCGCGGCAGTTTCGTCGACATGGAACAGGTCATCGAAAGCCACCAGGAGATGGCCTACCGCGGCGATCCCGACATCCCGATCATCCTCACGGAAGGATGGTCCTGTTTCCCCCTGCCCGACAGCATCGACAAGGATCCGACCTTCCGGGGGGGAACGCGTCCCTACACGCCCGCGGAGATCGAACACTACCGGCAGACGGTTCTCGACGGGTGGCGCAACCTCACCACGCCGCGGCCGGGCGAATACGATCCGAAATGGGTCTGCGGCGCCTCCTACTTCGTCCTGAACGACCACTGGGGAGGCCGGGGCTGGGAAAAGCGGGCCCGCGCCGAATACGACGAGAAGGGCAACCTGAAGGGATTCCATCTCGACGGCTATTTCATCGGCACCACGGATCCGAACTGGATCAAGCCCTACATGCGCCCCTGGGGCTTGATCGACATCGAGGGCAAACCCAAGGGCGACACGATCTACCATTTCCCGCCGTACATCCCCCGGCACGAGGTGACCGCGCAACTGCTCGAAGCGAAGGATCTCGAGATCCTTCCCTACGACCCCCGGCGCACGATGAAGACCGCCCCCGAGGTGATCGCCGGCAGGACGTACCACGCCACGGTCCGCTTCCGGAACCTGGAGGATTCGCCGATGACCGACCTGGTCTTCACCTGCGGCGACAAGAGCGAGAAGGACTATCCCGGCGGCACGGCCTTCGTTTTCGTCAACGGCCGGCTGCGTCCCGACGTGGAACCGAGCGAAGATCATCTCGTGAAGACCCGCCTCGTGGGGGACGAACCGCCGAAGGAACTCGCGCCGGGCGCCTCCGTCGAACTGCAGTACGAACTGGTCTTTTCTCCCGAGCTGGCGAAGAGGGAGTCCAACGGCGTCAAGAAGCGGATTCGGCCCTACGCCGACGTCTACTACGTCTGGGAAGGACGGCCGTACCACACCGACGCCTGGCTGCCGCGCGTTTCGGTCCGGCTGGAAACGGCGGCTGCACCCCGGTGAGCGACATGCGACGGGATCCTCCGCATCCCGCGCGCGGGAGACGGCGGCGGGACGCTGCGCGTGAAGGAGCCGGGTAGGTCCGGGAACCCCTTCTCATGTGGACGCGCATCATCGCCGTGGCGCTGGGAGGCGCCACCGGTTCGCTCCTCCGGTACGGCGTTTCCGGGTGGGCCCAGCGGATCGGAGGCCAGGTTTTCCCGGTCGGCACCTGGACGGTGAACGTGGTCGGCTGTTTCTTCATCGGCTTCCTCGCCACCTCCCTGAGCGGCCCGATCCTGATCCGGGAAGACCTGCGGATCGCCCTCCTGGTCGGTCTTCTCGGCGGGTTCACCACGTTTTCGTCGTACGCATGGGAAACGCTGACGCTCGCCTCCGCGGGATCGTTCCGGCTGGCGGCGCTGAATCTTCTGCTGAACAATGTCGTCGGACTGGTCGCCGCATGGACGGGATGGCGTCTGGCGGTCCGTCTCTTCGGACTGTGAGGGGGAAAGCCGGGCGAGGCGCGGGCGACGGGAAGAAGGAAAGGGACGATGACGGGCATCAAGATTCCGGACGACGGCTACCTGCTGCGGATCTTCATCGGCGAGAGCGACCGGTGGCACGGCAAGCCCCTCTACGAAGCGATCGTCATGAAGGCGCGCGAGATGAAGATGGCCGGCGCCACGGTCCTGCGCGGGCCGATGGGGTTCGGTGCGAAGAGCCACCTGCACACCGCGCGGATCCTACGCCTCTCGGAGGACCTGCCGATCATCATCGAGATCGTCGACAGCCAGGAGAAGATCGACCGGCTGATGCCGGAGATCGACGCCATGATGGGCGACGGCCTGGTCACCCTGGAACGGGTGCGCGTGATCAAGTACCGTGCCTCCCCGGGACCGGAGGATTCCGCATCGTAGAACCCCGCGCGGGAGGCCCCCGGATCCGACCCGTACGAAGCTCAAACCGGCGAAGGCCGTCGTTCGCCCACGGAGACCCGTTCCCTTGATCCCCGACGAACCCCTCGCAACCGCCCTGGAAGCCGTCCGAAACGCCTGCGCCGTCTGCCGGGCCGTGCAGGAGCGCGCGGAAGACGCATCCGCCCTGGCCAAGGACGACCGTTCGCCCGTGACGATCGCCGATTTCGCCGCGCAGGCGGTGATCATCCGGGCGCTGAACGACGCTTTTCCCGGAGATCCCGTCGTCGCCGAGGAGGATTCCTCGCAATTGCGGCGACCGGAGAACGCCCCGATCCTGGGCCGGGTCTGCGAGCACGTCCGAAGCCTTTACCAGGAGATGGGACGGGAAGAGATCCTGCGGACGATCGACCGGGGGGACGGCGCCGGGGGCCCCTCCGAACGCTTCTGGACCCTGGATCCGATCGACGGGACGAAGGGGTTTCTCCGAGGGGATCAGTACGCCGTCGCCCTGGCCCTGGTCGAGGACGGCGAAGTGGTCCTGGGCGTCCTGGGATGCCCCAACCTTCCCCCGCTCCTGGAATCGGAAGACGGCGGCGATCCCGGAAGCCTCTTCCACGCCCGGCGGGGAAGCGGAAGCTGGATGGAACCCCTGTGGAAAGGCGGCGACCCGATTCGGCTGACGACCGCCCCGGGAACCGGTCCGCCGCGGTTCTGCGAGCCGTACGAACCCGCCCATTCGGCCCACGAGATCTCCGCGCGCGTTGCCGCCCTGATGAACGCCGCGCCGCCGGTGCGTCTCGACAGCCAGGCGAAGTACGGCGTCGTCGCCCGCGGCGAGGCGGACGCCTACCTGCGCCTGCCCACCCGCCCGGGATACGAGGAGAAGATCTGGGACCATGCCGCGGGAAGCCTGCTCGTCCGCGAGGCCGGCGGCCGGGTGACCGACATCGAGGGGCGCGCCCTCGATTTCCGGCGGGGGCGCACCCTGAAAGGCAACCGCGGGATCGTCGCCGCCGCCGGCGGAATCCACGAGCGCGTGCTTCGAGCCGTCCGCGAAGCCCTCGCGCAATCGACCCCGGAAAGGTGATCCCATGCAGGAAATCGAGAAGCTGAACCTGGGCGTCGTGGGCGCCGCGGGCCGCGGCGGGTCCTTCGGTGAATCGATACGCGCCTGCCCGGAACTGCGGCTGCACGCGGTCTGCGACATCGACCCGGAGAAGGTCGAATCCGCGCGGAAAACCCTCGGCGCGGCCGAGGCCTGGACGGATTACGAGGAGATGCTGGACCGTTCCGAACTGGACGCCGTCCTGATCGCCACGCCCATGCAGCACCACGCCCCGATGTCGATCGCCGCCCTCCGCCGGGGCATTCACGTCCTGTCGGAAGTCACGGCGGCCGTGAGCCTGGAGGAATGCCGCGAACTGGTCGCCGCCTGCCGGGAGAGCGGCGCCGTCTACGCGATGGCCGAGAACTACATCTACACGCGCTCGAACCTCGTCGTCCGGGAGATGGTCCGCCGGGGCTTCTTCGGCGAGCTCTATTACGCCGAGGGCGAGTACATCCACGAGTTGAAAGGGCTTCAGGTCGCCACCCCGTGGCGGCGGATCTGGCAGACGGGCGTCAACGGGATCACCTACGGCACGCACAGCCTCGGCCCGATCCTGCAGTGGATGGAGGGGGACCGGGTCGCCCGCCTCTGTTGCGTCGGATCCGGGCATCACTACGTCGATTCCGAGGGGAAACCCTACGAGAACGAGGACACCTGCCTGATGCCGGCCGGAACCGAGCGCGGGCGACTGATCCGGATCCGGGTCGACATGCTCTCGAACCGGCCCCATGCGACGAACAACTACACGCTGCAGGGAACCAGAGGCTGTTTCGAATCCGCGCGCCACCCGGGCGAACATCACAAGATCTGGCTTGCCGACCGTTGCGAGGATCCGCATCGGTGGACGGACCTCGAAGAGATCGAGGACGAGTTCCTCCCCGACCTTCTCCGCGAGCTGCCCGATGCGGTCCGCTCGGCGGGCCACGGGGGCGGCGACTATTTCGTGATCCGCGACTTCGTCGACGCCGTCGTCCGCGGAGAACCGCCGACCGTGGGGATCCACGAGGCGATGGACCTGACCCTGCCCGGCCTCGTCAGCCGGGAATCGATCGAGCGCGGCGGGGAATGGCTGGAAGTCCCGGACTCGAGGGACTGGTAGACCGCGGCGGAGTGTCGCCCTCCCGTGAGGAAGACGCCCGTTTCCGGTTCATCGGGTCGCATCCTCGATGGCGCGCGTGAGGGCGGCCTACGGATCAGATACTGTCGTCATCCGGCGGGATCGTCCTTCCGCAGAAGGGGCAAGCCCGGGCAGGCTTGTTGCGCTTCCCAATCTCCTCGACAAAGCCGGCTCCGAGGATGCCGGTCGGCAAGGCGAACATGCCGATCCCGAGAACAGCAATCACACCTGCGAAGAATTTCCCGGCGGCGGTTACGGGATACATGTCGCCGTATCCCACCGTCGTGAGCGTCGCCACCGCCCACCACATCGTTGCCGGGATGCTCGAAAACGTGTCCGGTTGCACTGGATTCTCGAGGTAGTACAAGACACTCGACGCCATCACCAACAGCGACAACATGATCACGGAACTGAGGACAAGGCCTTCTCTCTTGGCACGGAGAACGTTCCTGATCAATTGCATTGAAGAATAGTACCTGCTCATCTTCGCGATCCGGAAAACGCGCAGCAGGCGCAGCACCCGCATCGACCGGAGGTCGAATCCCACGAAAGGCAGATAGAAGGGCAGGAACGCCAGGAGGTCGATGATGGCCATTGGCGTGAACGCAAATCGGATGCGTCCCCGTATCGGTTCGCGATAGCGGTCGTTAGCGGTACATGCCCAGACTCGCGTGGCATATTCCAGCGTGAAGACTGCAACCGAAAAGACTTCGAAAACATCGAGATAAAGACCCCAGCGTTCCCGCACCGATCGGACGGATCCGATGACAACTGCGATCACGTTGAGAAAGATCAGCGTGAGAATGCCGACATCGAAGAGGCGGCTCGCCCTGTCCCCCTGACGGGCAACCTCGACGATCTCCCATGCCCGTTTCCGGTTCATCGGATCGCATCCTCGATGGCGCGCGTGAGGGCGGCGCAGAAGATGTCGACGTCGCTGTGGAACTCGAGGAAGGGGGAACGGCCGGTGTCCTTCTCGATCTCGACCCCGTTGCGATGGGGCGTGATATCCAGGATCTTCGAGAGCCGGATCGATGTGTTCTTCCTCTCACCGCGGAAGAGAAGCCGCCGATTCGTCACGTACACGGTCCCTTCGTCGATCCGGGTCATCACGTCTTCCGAAACGGATCGGACCCCGAGATCGCCCATTCTCCAGTACACTCCCTTCATGAGCTTGATCCGCATCGTCGGACCGCCGTACCGGATCCTGCGGGTCACGCGGCGCAGCTCGTACCAGGCGACGTCCGTCTTGAAATAGCAGACCTCTCCCCGCGGAAGATGAATGGACACCGGGATCTGCGGAGGCGTCCCGTTGACGATCCGCCATCTCCACCGGCACCGCTCGATCTCTTCCCGGCTCTTCTCCGTCGGATGCACCTCGATGCCGAGTCGTTTCGCCAGTGCGTCCAGCTCCCGTTCCTCCTCCGGGGAGAGGAGTCCGTCGTCGACGGCCTCCTGCCACCGTTTCGCCAGCACCTTGCCCCCCTTGTCCTGAAGGAGCCGGGCCGCCGTCGATTCCGGGATCTCGAGATCCTTCCTCATCCGTTCCAGCCGGGCCTTTTCGGCGTCGGTGACCCGCCCGTCCGCAAGCACCTCGTCCACGGTCTTCCCGTACTTCTCCTCGGCCGTCTCCAGGTAGATCTCGTTGTGCCGGGGGTTGGAGATGCCGAAGAGCAGCTGGAGATGCGAGAGGTCTTCCACCTCGTCGTCGTCGAAACGTTCGTCCTGCATGCAGAACAGGATGAACTCCCGGTACATCCTTTCGAGGCGCCTGCGGAAAACCCTCTGGAGATCCAGCTGGTATTTCCGGTTCAACTCATAGACGAGCGTTTCCGGAACGTCCCGGATCCTCACGGCTTCCGCCAGGGCGTTGTTCAACTCGACCAGGGCGTTCCGACGCCGCGGCCGGTCGAACATCCTGTGGAACGGCGTGGGACGACGCAGGCGTTCCCTTCGGAACGGATGTCTCTTCCCGGTGTCGCCGCACATCGCGCAACGATCCTCCCCTGCGTGAGAATTCCTTCTTCCCGCATCCGGCGCGAAGATTCGGTTCGTCGCGAAACCGCCGGCGACGATGCCACCGCATCAGGGGAGGGAATGTCAACGAGAAACATCCGTCGCCCCGGGCCCGGATGCAGGATGCCAGGGCCGTTCAGCGATTCGACCGTCGCGCGCCGGACGTCTCGCGGTAGATGCGGCGGGCGTTCCGGAGGACGCCTTCCCAGTCGAACGCCGGTCCCGGGTCGATTTTCCGGGAGGAGATGTGCAGGTGGCCCACGAGCCCGCCGAAGGAGAGGATTTCCGTGCGGGAGAGCACGTCGGTCCGGACCCGGCCTTCCTCGTCCCGCGGCGCGTCGAGCCGGATCAGGGGGAAGATCCGGTGCAGCGCCGCCGTGAGGCGGGCCAGCGCTTCGTACTGCTCGGGCGTGTAGTCGTACTGGCGGAAACGTTTTCCGTGGATCTCGCCCTCGACGAGTTCCTGCCGCGCGGGACGGGCGACGAAGCCGGGGGTGCGGATCCCTTCGCTCTCGTCGTCCGCGGGCAGGACGACGCGCAACCGCCCGTCCCCGTCCCGTCGATACCACTTCTCCAGCCGTTCCCCGTCCGCGTACGCGCCGATGTTCGCGATCTCGATGCCGATCGACCGGCTGTTGTAGAGACCCGCGTGCCGCGCCCGTTCGCGGAGATCGAGGGTCTGGTAGATCGTCCCGTCGAGATCGAGCATGAAATGCACGGACAGGCCGCGGCCGTCGTGGAGGACCCGGAAACAGCGTTTCGACGTGCCGCAGGCGTCGTAGTGGATCACGAAGAGATGGACGAAGTCCCGGAGGTTTTCGAGCGTCCAGCCTTTCTCGCGCACCCGCCGCGCGATCTCCCCTTCCCCCGGGTTGCGCACGCCGTATCGTTTCGGCCCGCCCCGGTAGGTCTTCGAAGAGGGCATGACTCGGTCCGGAACGAAGAAACAGGTTTCCCGGTAGGCGTCGTAGCCGCCGGGATCCGACCAGAGAACGACCGGCGTGCCGGTGTGGAACATCCGGCCGGCGACGACGATCTCGTCGCCGACCCGCTCTTCCGGCGGCGGTTTGCGGCGGCGGCACGCCGGGGCGGCGCAGAGAATCGCCGACGCGGCCGCCCATCGCAGGAAGGTTCGGCTCCGCCCCGCCCGGTCGAGTCGCATCAGGATTCCGCCAGGAACCGGCGGGCGTCGTTCAACACCCGGTCCCAGTCGAACGCCGGACCCGGATCGATCTTGTTCGTCGTCAGGTGCCAGTGGCCGACCAGCCCCTCGAACCGCGCCAGTTCGCCGTCGCTCAACCGGTCGGCGCGCACCTTCCCGGCGGCGTCGCGCGGCGCCTCCGGGCGGATCCGCGGCAGGGCCCTCGCCACGGCTGCGGTCAGCCGCCCGAGGGCGCGGTACTGTTCCTCGGTGAAATCGTACTGAACGAGGCGCCGGCCGTGGATCGTTCCCTCGAAGAGACCGGGGCGCGCCGGGCGGGCGACGAATCCCGGGGTCCGGATCCCTCCGTCGCCTCTCTCCTCGGGAAGGACCACGCGCAACCGGCCGGTCTCGTCGGGGCGGTACCACTGGTCGAGGATTTCGGTGTCGGGATAGGCCCCGATATGGGCGATCTCGACGCCGATCGAGGGATTGTTGGCCGGCCCGGAATGCCGGCCGCGTTCGCGGAGATCGAGGGTCTGGTAGATCGTCCCGTCGAGATCCAGCATGAAATGCACGGACAACCCGCGCACGTCGTGCAGCACGCGGAAACAGTATCGGGACGTGACGCAGACATCGTAGTGGATGACGAAGAGCCGGACGGCCCGTTGCAGGTTCTCCAGGGTCCAACCCTCTTCGGCCACGCGTTCGGCCAGGGCGTCGTCCTCCGGAACGCGTTCGTCGTAGCGGCGCGGCCGATCGACGGACGCCTGGGAAGGCAGGATCTCGCCGGGTTCGAAGAACCGGTGTTCCAGGTAGGCGTTGTATCCGCCCGGATCCGACCAGAGCACCACCGGCGTGCCGGTGTGAAACCGTTCTCCGGCGACCACGATCTCGTCACCTGCGTCCGCCCCGGGAATCTCGTTCATCGGATGCCTCCGTTCGCGTCGTTCCGCCCGACAAACCGTCGACGGCAGAGCATACCGGCGCCCCGCCCTTCGGGCAAAGCCCGAGGAAACGCATTCGGTGCGCGGGGGGGAGGCGCCTTCCCCCGTGCTCTTCCTCGACCCGCCGGACCCCTTCGGGGTAGTCTCCCGGGTGAACGGCGCCGCCTCCCCGATTCCGACCGGGAACCGGGAGCGGGAACGCCCCAGGAGGAAAGGCAGAATGGAACTGAAGGGCAGCAGGACGGAACGGAATCTTCTGACGGCGTTCGCAGGGGAATCCCAGGCGCGGAACCGCTACACGTACTACTCGAGCGTCGCCCGCAAGGAAGGATTCCGCCAGATCGCGGAGATCTTCGAGGAAACCGCCGACCAGGAACGGGAACACGCCAAGCGACTCTTCAAACTGCTCGAAGGGGGCGAGGCGGAGATCTCCGCCGCGTTTCCGGCGGGAGGCATCGGTTCCACGGTCGAGAATCTCAAGGCCGCCGCAGCCGGCGAGAACCACGAGTGGACGGAGATGTATCCGTCCTTCGCGCAAACGGCCGAGGAAGAGGGCTTCGGAATCATCGCCGTCGTCTTCAAATCCATCGCGGTCGCCGAGAAGCAGCACGAGAAACGCTATCTCGCCCTGGCGCGCAACATCGAGGAAGGCAAGGTCTTCCGCCGCGACCAGCCCGTCGTCTGGCGGTGCAAGAACTGCGGCTACATTCACGAAGGACCGGAAGCGCCGAAGGTCTGTCCCGCCTGCGCCCATCCGCAGGCCCATTTCGAACTGCTCTGCGAGAACTGGTAGGCGCGACGGACGGTAGAAAAAGATCTGGACCCGGCATCCCGCGTCGGCCAGAGTGTCTCGTGCGAGAGACGCTTCCGGGGCGTTTCCGCAGCGGGAGGCGGTCATGACCGAATGGTGGAACGCGCTGGGCGACGCGCAGCAGGTCTTCTACATCATCGCGATCACCTCCTCGGTGGTCCTGTTCATCCAGTTCCTGCTGACCCTGATGGGGCTTTCGGGGCACGACGTCGACGTCGGCGATTCGTCCGGATTCGACGTGCCGCACGACATGGCGGTGGATCACCCCGATCTCGACGCCCACAGCAGCGGCCTGGGGATGCTTTCGACGAGGACCATCCTCGCCTTTTTCGTCGGGTTCGGCTGGGCGGGGGTCGCCGCCCTCGGCGATCCGAACCGGCCGCTGATCGTGGTCGTCGCGCTGGCGCTGCTTTTCGGCGGCATCTTCATGTTCGTCGTCTTCCGGCTGATGAGCGCCATCGCCGGGCTGTCCGAATCGGGCAACATCGACGTGCGCAACGCGGTCGGGCAGGACGCCCGAGTCTACATCCCCGTTCCGCCCGCCCGGGAAGCGACGGGCCAGGTGCAGGTGAAGGTCCAGGGCCGGCTCCGGGAAATCGCGGCGGTGACCGACGACGATGAGAAGATCCCCACCGGCACGCCGGTGCGCGTCGTGGATTACGTCGGGGACAACATCCTGCTGGTGAAACGTCTGGAGGCGAAATCATGACGCCGATCCCTTTTCTTGCGGTATCGATCGGGTGGCTCTGGCTGGTCCTGGCGCTCATCCTCGTTTCCTTCGTCACCGTCGTCGCCTTCCTGCAACGGTACAAGCGCTGTCCACCGGACAAGATCCTGGTGATCTACGGCAAGGTCGGGAAAGGTCCGGCCGGGCGTCTCTCGGGGCGTTGTCTGCACGGCGGGGCGGCCTTCGTCTGGCCGATCGTGCAGGACTACCAGTTCCTGGACCTGACGCCGATCACCATGGACATCGACCTGCAGGGCGCCCTTTCCCAGCAGAACATCCGGATCAACGTGCCCTCGACCTTCACCGTCGGGATCTCGACCGAGCCCGGCATCATGGAAAACGCCGCGGAACGCCTGCTCGGCCTCCAGATCCAGGAGATCCGGCACATCGCCGAGGACATCATCTTCGGCCAGACCCGCGTGGTGATCGCCACGATGTCGATCGAGGAGATCATCTCCAACCGCGACAAGTTCGTGGACAACATCACCAACGGCGTCGAGGTGGAACTGAAGAAGATCGGCCTGAGGCTGATCAACGTCAACGTCAAGGACATCATCGACGAGTCCGGGTACATCGAGGCCCTCGGCCAGGAGGCGGCGGCCCGCGCCATCAACGACGCCAAACGCCAGGTGGCCGAACGGACCCGCGACGGCGAGATCGGCAAGGCCGAGGCGGAACGCGAACAGCGGATCCGGGTCGCCGCGGCCAACGCCGCGGCGGTCGACGGCGAAAACACGGCGATCATCGACGTGGCCAACTCCAACGCCAACCGCCGGCAGAAGGAGGCCGAGGCGGAACGTCTCGGGACGGCTGCGGAGAAGGTGCAGAGCGCCCGCGCCCTCGAGGAAGCCTACCAGGCCGAGCAGAAGGCCGAGATGCAGCGCGCCGAACGGGAACGGGCCACCCAGTTCGCCAACGTCGTCGTCCCCACGGAGATCGAGAAACAGCGGATCGTCATCGAAGCGGACGCCGCCGCCGAGCGTCTCCGGCGCGAGGCCAAGGGACAGGCCGACGCGATCTTCGCCAAGCTCGAGGCCGAAGCCCGGGGGAACCGGGAGATGCTCGTCAAGCAGGCCGAGGGGCTCCAGGCCGTCGTCGAGGCCTCCGGCGGAGACCCGAGCCTGGCGGCCATGCTGATGATCACCGACAAGCTGCCGCAGCTCGTCGAAGCGCAGGTGGAAGCGGTCAAGAACCTGAAGATCGACAAGGTGACCGTGTGGGATTCCGGGGTCGGCCCCGACGGCAAGACGAGCACGGCCTCCTACCTCTCGGGGCTGCTGCAGTCGCTGCCGCCGCTGCAGAACCTCTTCGAGATGGCCGGGATGAACCTGCCGGAGATCCTCCGCGTGCGGGAGCAGAAGGCGAAGGAAGAACCCGCGGAACCCGAAGGATCCGGTTGACCGCGCCCGGCCCGGTCCGTGATACGGAGAACCCGCCTCCGGAAACCCGTCCGCCCGCCGCGCTCCCGGACCGGAAAAGGCTCCCATGCCGTCGTTCCTCTCCATCCTCCGCGCCGTCTCGCAACATCCCCGTCGCACG
>CAYNBQ010000039.1:0-31872 GCA_964395275.1 uncultured Verrucomicrobiota bacterium | reverse complement strand
GACCGGTCGCCACCGTCACGTAACGCCACCGCAGGGACCGCGTCATGAAGCCCCCGTAGTATCTCTCGACGGCCCGCGTGAACCAGCGGCTGAAGGCCTGCTGGCGATGGTGGAGCCATCCCCGGACGCCGCGCAGATCCCGATCCCGGTGGTGCCCCAGGTGCGACGGAAGAACGAACATCGATTCCAGCAACGACACCGCAAAGACGCTCACGACGACCGCCGGGATCACCCGGAAGAATTTCCCGGCCATGCCGCTGACGAAGAACATCGGCAGAAAGGCCACGATGTTCGTCAGGACGCTGAAGGTCACCGGCATGATCACCTCGCGCGTGCCGACGACCGCCGCCTCGAGGAAGGGCCGCCCCTGCTGGTGATGCTTGTAGACGTTCTCCCCGACGACGATGGCGTCGTCGACGACGATCCCCAGGGCGATGATGAAGGCGAAGACCGACACCATGTTGATGGTCGCCCCGAACATCGGGACGAAGAAGAACGCGCCCAGGAAGGAAATCGGGATCCCCATGGTCACCCAGAAGGCCAGGCGCGCTTCCAGGAAGAAACCGAGCAGCAGGAGGACCAGGGCCAGACCGAAGGCCCCGTTGCGCAGGAGGAGATTGATCCGCTGGCGGTAATACTTCGAAAAATCGCTGAGGATCTCCACCCGCACCCCCGGCGGAAGCGTCCGCTCGAGCGTCTCCAGGCGGCCCCGCACGGCGTCGGCCACGGTGATCGGCGTCTCGCGCCCGGTGCGGTAGACCCGGAGCATCACCGCCGGTTTCCCGTCGTAGCGGGCGAACCGGTCGACGTCCGCGAAGCCGTCGACGACCGTCGCGATGTCTCCGAGGAGAACCTGGGTCCCGTCCGGACCCGTCACGACCGGGATCCCGGCGAACTCCCGTCCGTAGTCGCGGCGGTCCTTGACTCGAACGAGGACCTCGCCCTTCGGGGTCTTGATCCCCCCACCGGGCAGCTCCACGGCGGCCGCGCGGAGGGTGCGCGCGATGTCCTCCAGACGGAGCCCGTACCGCCGCAACTCGCCCTGCGGGACCTCGACGCTGATTTCCAGGGGGCGGACGCCCGACAGAAAAACCTGGTTGATCCGGGGATCCTGCAGGAGATCGTCCCGCGTCCGTTCGGCCAGCTCCCGCAACACCCGTTCCGACTGGTCGCCGTAGATCACCAGCGTGATCACCTCCCGGCGGTTCGCCGGAACGACGATCTGCGGTTCCTCGGCTTCCTCGGGAAAGGAGGTGATCCGGTCGATCTCGTTGCGGACGTCTTCCCCCAGCTTGCGGATGTCTCCGCCCGTGGTCATCTCGACGACAACCCGGCCGTATCCCTCCGCGGCCGTGGATCGGACTTCCTTGACGTGATCGAGGCCCTGGACCGCCTCTTCGATCGCCTCGATGATCCCCCGTTCGACCTCCTCGGGGCTGGCGCCGGGGTACGGAACGGTCACGATCACCATGTCCAGGTCGAAATCCGGGAAGAGCTCCTGCTTGATCTGGAACGCCATGATCAACCCGCCGACCAGCAGGAAGAGCATCAGGAGGTTGGCCGCCACGGGGTTCAGGACCATCCAGGCGACCGGTCCCCTTCTCCACGCCCCCCTGTCGCCGCGATCGGACATCGCTCAACGCTCCTCCCCGCCGGGGCGCCCGGAGGCGGGCGTCCCGTCCTCCTGCGGAACGATCCGCAGGAGCATGCCATCGACCGGCGCGGCCAGATCGGAAACCACGAGACGTTCCCCGTCCTCGAGGCCGCGGTCGATGAGCACGGTGTCCGGTTCGCGCCAGACGATCCGCACGGTTCGAATCTCCAGCCGATCCTCCGGTGTCGCGATCCAGACCGTGGAATCCTCCCGGAGGGCCGACCGGGGGATCCGCACGACGTTCCGCATGGGGCGTCCCTCGATGTCCACGTGCACGAATGCCCCCAGCAGCAGGGGCGAACCGCCAGGCTCGGCGGAAAGCGGACCCGGAACCGAGACGAGCAACTGCGCCATGCGTCCCTTCGTATCCAGGGACGGCAGCAGCCGCAGGACCTCTCCGTTGCAGACCGCCGGATGTTCCCCCTGCGCATACTTCACCCGCGCCGGCGAGCCTTCCTCGCCGGGCCCGGCCGGGATCCGGATCCAGGGGACCCGGTCCACCGGCAGGGAAACGCGGACCCAGTACTCGTCGGTGCCGACCAGCTCCGCCAGGGGCGTCTGCGGCCCGATCCGCGAGCCGACGTCCACCTTCCTCGATTGGACCACGCAGTTGAAGGGGGCCCTCACGGTGGTCCGATCCAGATCGAGCTGCGCCTTCGCCACCTCCGCCCGCGCGCCTTCCAGCTCGGCTTCGGCGCTCCGAAGCTGGGGTTCCCGCAATGCAAGCCGCCGATCCAACTCGTCGGCCTTCCCTTTCGCGTCCCGGTGGACCAGCTCCCATTCCCGCGCGGCGATCTCGCCGCGACCGCGTTCCAGTTCCAGGGCCGCTTCCGCCCGGGCCACATGGGCCCGATGCGACGCCAGCGCCCATTCGTAGTCGCGGGGATCGATCTTCAGAATCTCCTGACCGGCCGACAGAAGCCCCCCGGGCAGAAACTCCGGGTGGATCCAGACGACGTCGCCTCCCACGCGCGCCTGGAGGACGATCGCCTCCGCGGGGATCACGACCCCCATCACGTGGAGCACCGCAACGTCGTCTTTCGCATGCACCGGCGTCACGCGCACGGGGGTTTGCGGCGGGGCGGAGGAAGGACGCCGTTCCATGTACGGCCGCGTCCGGATCATGTAGACCGCCCCCAGGATCCCCGCGGCGAGGATGACCGCCGGGATCGCGACGACCCGCAGGAAGACCTTCCCGCGGAAGCGCTTCCCGCGGCCTGCGGCCGGTCCTTCGCCGATTTCGTCTTCGGGGAGCATTTCGGGATCCTTCCTGATGTTCATCGTTCGGCGTCCTCTTCCGCGGGGGCCTTTCCCTCGGGAACGGCCCGGCTCGTTCCGGGTCCGGAGGAAGCCGCGTCGCCGTCCCGCGGCGCCCATACGCCCATCCAGGTGCCGCCCAGCGCGCGGTACAGCGCCACCCGGTAGACGAGCCGTTCGACCCGCGCCCGCAGGATCTGCCGCTGCAGATTCTGAACGGCCTGCAGCTCCGCCAGCACCGAGAGGTAATCCAGGAGCCCCTTGAGGTATTGCCTGCGCGCCTCTTCCAGGGCGATCTTCGCGGCTTCCATCTGTTTCTCGAGACGCCGCACGTATTCCGCCTGGCGGTTCTCGCGCACCAGGGCGTCTTCCACCTCGCGCAGGGCCGTCAAGACGGTTTTCCGATACGAGGCGAGCCGTTCGTCGACCTGCGCGAGCGTGCGGTCCACCTCGGCCCGGCGGCGTCCCCCGTCGACGATCGGGCCGGTCACCGCACCGGCCAGGTTCAGAAACCAGTTGTCGAAGATCGATTCGAACTCCTGCGTCCCGTAGCCGCCCCGGCCCGTCAGCCGGATCGCCGGCAACCGGTCGGCCCTGGCCGCGGCGGTTTCCCAGTCGGCGGATTCCAGGCGCGCGAAGGCCGCGCGCACATCGGGCCGGCGCGCCAGGAGATCCGCGGGCAACCCGGTCGGCGGCAGCTCGCCCGGATCCGGCAGTTCCGCCGTGACGATCGCGAGATCGCTCTCCGGCGGGAGACCGAGCATCACGGCCAGTTCGTTGCGAAACGTCCGTTCGGCGGCCTCGATCTGCGGGATCGCCGAGGCCGTCCGTTCCACGGCCTCGCGCTGCCGGTAGACGTCCAGGGCGGATCCGGCCGATTTCCGGAAACGCATCTCCACCAGTTCGAGAATCTGCCGGTTGGTTTCGACCTGGGCCTTCATCAGGTCGATTTCCATGCGGCTGCCGATCACCCGGAGCCACAGTTCGGCGACCCGGGCCGAAACGGTCATCAGCGCCGTGTCCAGATCCTCGCGCGAGGCCTTCGCCTGGAGCAGGACCGCGCGGTGGCCCGATCGGATCCGCCCCCAGAGGTCCAGTTCGTAGGCGCCGGCCAGCCCCAGCATGTAGTCTTCCACCGCCGAATCCGCACCCGGCCCCGGCAGCGGGGGTTCCTGGTAGCGGGTCCAGCTCGCGTTCGCGACCGCGTCGATCTGCGGGTAGATCGGCGCGCCGGCCTTGCGCGCCTGCGCCTCGACCTGTTTCAACCGCGCCCAGGCCTCCCGCAGGGTGAGGTTGCCCCTCAAGGCCCGCCGCTCGAGTTCGTCCAGTTCCTCGAAGCCGAACGATCGCCACCAGGGCGCGTCCGCAGCGGGCGGCTCCGCGGAACCCATCGAAAAGGATTCCGGCATCCCCTCCCCCGGGACGAGGACGCGCCCCCGCGGGGCGAAGGGGCTGCAGGAAGTCGCGAGCAGGAGGAGCGGCACCAGGCGCGCCGCACGGATGGGCGGCCGCTTCACCGTCCGTTCCCCTCCGGACCGTCCGCCCCGACCGAACGCAGGCCGGCCAGCGAGAACTCGGTGATGTGCCGGACGACGGTCTCGAACGACGGCGTCGGAAGACGGCGCATCTTCAGAAGCCGGTCGCGGCTCTCGCGGGTGAGATTCACCAGGATGCACTGGGCAATGATGCTCATCCGGCAGAGCAGCAGCCGGTTCTCGTCCCCGGGATCGGGAACGAGTTCGCGAAGGATGCCGTCCAGATGGTCGGCGGCCGGAAGAACGACCTCCGCGGCGATGCCGTCGAGGGCCGGACTCGGTTCGATGAACTCGCGGGTCATGATCCGGGCCAGGATGGAAACGGGACCGGGATCGAGAATCCGGCCGAGCATCGCCCGGATGAAGGCCTCCAGGCGTTTTTCCGGGGGGGCGTCCGGTGCGAGGCCGCCGTCGAGGGGATAGCGTTCGCGGGCGAGGGTCAGAGCGCGGCGCCAGACGATGTCGTAGAGGCGTTCCTTGTCGCCGAAATGGTAGTTGACCGCGGCGATATTGGCCCGGGCGCCGCGGCAGATCTCGGCGATGGTGGCCCCGCGGAACCCCTTTTCGGCGAAGAGGCGTTCGGCGCTGCGGATCAACCGTTCGCGAGTGGAGACGGCGGAAGAGGTCTTTTTCGGCTGCGCGGACTCCTGGAATCCCGGCACGGCGGCCTCCGTTCAAATGGGCGATTCAAACGGACATTACAGGCCGCCGGCCCCGCCGTCAAATCGGATTCCGCCCCCATCTCCCCCCTATCCCTTCCGGATCTCCATCTCCTCCGCACGCGCAATGCTCTTCTCCGCCTCGACCGTCCGGTCGTGCTCGATGTCGCCCTCCCGGCCCTTCAGACGCTCCGAAAGATTCCGGACCGCCTCCGTCTTCCCGTAACAGATCAGCTCGTCCCCCGCGCGAATCACAACGTCCGCCGTCGGCGCGCCGATCGTCTCCGTCCGGTCGCCCACCTTCCGGCGGATCGACAGAATCAGGATCCCCTCCTTGCGCACGTCCAGCGATTTCAACGTCTTCCCGATCAGCCAGCTCTTCTCCTTCACCACGAACCGGCCGATCCCGTACCCCTTGCTCAAACCCAGAATCTCCTGGTAGTCGACGATCGTGAAGGCCGAATACTTCCGCAACAGCCTCGTGATGACCCTCTTCATGAAGTCGTAGATCATCCGCGAACGGGCGAAGAGATAGATCAGGAAAAGGCCGAAAAGCAGCAGAAGACCGCGGATCGTCATCGCCTGGCGCGATTGCCCCACGAAGGCCACGATCAGGGTCGCGATCGACGAGGTCAACCCGGCGCTGCCGAGCATGATCAACACCCGGATGATCTTCCGCCGCACGTAGTGGTTGACGATCTCCTCCGCCTCGGTCGTCGTGAACCCCGTGCCCGAAAAGGCGGACTGGGCCTGGAAGGCCGCGATCTCATGGGGGATTCCGGTCAACTCCAGGGCGATCGCGCCGATTCGTACGACGATGATCGAGACGATGATGATGACGAACAGACTGATCAGCGCGATCATGACGGTCTTCCTTCCCCCGCCGCTCTCCCATGCCGCCGCGGCCCGTGCGGTGCCCTCACCAGGCGCTGCGCTCCGGATTCTGCGCCCGCTGCCGCATCAGGTGATCCGCCAACACCAGGGCGGTCATCGCCTCCACGATCGGCACCGCGCGGGGCAGGACGCACGGATCGTGCCGTCCCTTTCCGCGCAGGACCGTCGTACGCCCCCGGCTGTCCACGGTCTTCTGCGGTTTCAGGATCGTCGCCGTCGGTTTGAACGCCACGCGGAACTCGATCCGCTCGCCGTTGCTGATCCCGCCCTGGATCCCGCCGGAACGGTTCGTCGTCGTCCGGATCCGCCCCTTCCGCACGACGAACCGGTCGTTGTGCTCGGATCCCTTCAGCGACGCGCCATCGAACCCCGAGCCGATCTCGAATCCCTTCGTTGCAGGAATCGAGAGCATCGCGCGGGCCAGGTCCGCCTCGAGCCGGTCGAAAACGGGGTCCCCGAGTCCGGCAGGGACGTTGCGCACGCGGCATTCGACGATCCCCCCGACGGAATCCCCCTCCTTCCGGACGGCCTCGATCCGGCGGATCATCTTCTCCGCCGCCACGGGATCGGGGCAACGCACCGGCGTACGGTCCACGGCGGCCCGGCCGATCCACCGCCCCGGAGGCGCGGCGACGATGTCGTGGATCCGCCGCACGAAGGCGACGATCTCGATCCCCACCGCCTCTTCCAGGAACCGGCGCGCCACGGCGCCGGCCGCGACCCGGCCGACCGTCTCCCGGGCGCTTGCGCGGCCGCCGCCCCGCCAGTCGCGGAACCCGTATTTCGCATCGTAGGTGTAGTCCGCATGGGAGGGACGATACCTGTCGCGCATCTCGTCGTAGGCCGACGGGCGGGCGTCCCGGTTCCAGACGAGCATGCAGATCGGCGTGCCGGTCGTCCTGCCCTCAAAAACCCCCGAGACGATCTCCACGGCGTCCGCCTCCTTGCGCTGCGTGGTGATCCGGCTCTGCCCGGGCCGACGGCGGTCCAGGTCCGCCTGGATCACGGCCGGATCGATCGCCAGTCCCGGGGGACAACCGTCGACGACCACGCCCACGGCCCCTCCGTGGGATTCGCCGAAGGTCGTGATTCGAAAGATGTGACCGAAACTGCTTGCCATCGTACGTTCCCCCGCCCGCGCGGCGCGTCGCGCGCCGCCGCACGGAGTCTATCCTGATTTCCTCCGCGTTTCACGTCCCGCCCGGGAAGGAAAATACCGGTCGAGGATCCGCCGCTGCGGGGCCGGCACGGCGATCCGCCGGAGTTCCTCCGCCGCAAAGCAGGCCGCGTTGGCGGGCAGCGCCGCGGGACTCCCCCCTCTTCCCCCGACGACGTGCATGGTGACGCGGTACTGCGTCACCTGATATCGCTCCGTTCCCAGGAAACGCAGCGCCGACGGGACGGCGCCGAAACGCCGCCGGGCGAGTCGCGCGGCCGCCTCTTCCGGATCCGCATCGGCGCGGATCCTCCTCCTGGGACACTCCCACAGTCCGCCCCAGCGCCGCGAAGGCCGGCGCCTCGACAGCAGGAATCCGCCGTCGCATCGCCAAACCAGACAAACCTCCGAGCGGGCGACGGAGGCGGCCGGCGGCGGGCGGCGGGGCCACTTTTCCGGATCCCCGAGGCGGGCCGCCGCGCAGGACGGACGCAGCGGACATTCGGCGCACCGGGGCGCCCGGGACAGACAGATGCGGGCACCGAGTTCCATGAGCGCCTGGTTGAAGACGCCCGGATCCCTGCGACGGATCTCCCGCCGAAGCACGGTTTCCACCGTCCGGTCGAACTCGGCCGATCCGATCACCGCTTCCAGGGCGAGGAGCCGTCCCGCAACGCGACGGATGTTGCCGTCGATGCACGGTTCGGGGATGCCGTAGGCGATGCTGCGCACGGCCGCCGCGGTGTATGCGCCGACTCCCGGGAGGGCGAGCGCCTCGTTGCGTTCCCTCGGGAAAACCCCGCCGTGGCGTTCGCGTACGATCGCCGCCCCCCGATGGAGGGCGCGCGCGCGCCTGTAGTAGCCGAGTCCTTCCCAGAGGCGCAACACCTCGGCTTCCGGGGCGGCGGCCAGGGAGGAAACATCGGGAAAACGTTCCAGAAACCGTTCGTAATGCGGAACGACCGTCGCCACCCGCGTTTGCTGGAGCATGATCTCCGAGACCCAGACCGAGTAGGGATCCGGGTTTCTGCGCCAGGGAAGATCGCGGGCCGCGGCCCGGTACCAGTCGAGGAGCGCGGTCCAGTCCCGGGAACGGATCCGCGGCGGCGCCCCGCCGGATCGCGGCGACCTCACGACCCGACGACCTCCGGATGGGCGTCGTCGAGGACCAGATCGCGGTTCCGCCATCGGATCCGCACGGGCGCAGGGCCTCCGGGTTCCCTGCGGATGACCACCCCGTCGCCGCGCACCTCGAAACGGAGGCGATTGCCGCGGAAGCGGAGTCCGAACCGCAGGGCTCGAACCGAATCGGGAATCGAAGGCCTCAGCTCGATCCCGTCGGCCGAAAGACGAACCCCCGCCATTCCACGGATCAGGCCGAGCCACACCCCTCCGGCCGCGGCGGTATGGATCCCCAGGGCGGTGTTGCCCATTCCGTCCTTCAGATCGACCGCTGCGGCCCGTTCCAGAAACTCCAGGCCCCGCTCCGGACTGCCCAGGTCGAAACGGGCGATCGCATGCACGGCCAGCCCCAGCGAGGAACGGTGCGTCGTGCGCGGCTCGTAGAACTCGAGGTTCCGTTCCCGGACGCTTCGCGGATACATCTCGGGGAACAGGACGAAAAGCATCACCAGATCCGGCTGTTTCAAGAGGCTCGTGCCGTAGGGAATCCATTCCCGGCGTCTCTGTTCCGGCGTCGTCGAGGCCAGCCACGCCTCGTAGTCCGGGATGTCGGGCATGGAGAAATAGCCGTCGAACTGTTCGATCAACCCGGATTCGTCGGGCTCCTGCTGGATGATTCCGCGGGCGATCCGGCGCCATTCGGCGATCTCTTCCCAGTCGATCCGCAAACGCGCCCTCAGCTCCCGCCATCGGGAAAGATCCGTCCGGGCCAGCCACGCCGCGCTCCCGGCCGCCGCCAGGAGGTTCCAGCGTGCCATGACGTTGGTGTAGACGTCGTTGTCGACGCCCTGGTGCCCTTCGTCGGGACCGATCACCTGCTTGATGGCGAAGAGATCCCGTCCCTCCAGCGCCTGGACCCGGGAGGCCCAGAACCGCGCCGTTTCCAGCAGGATCTCCACGCCCGCCGCCTTCATGAACGATTCGTCGCCCGTCTGCCCGAAATAGGAGGCCGTCGCAAAGGCGACGTCGGCGACGACATGGACCTGCTCCCGGCCGTCGAAAATCCGAACGACGGTTTCCGGGCGGATCCGGGCCCCGACACGTTCCGGACAGGCCTCCAACCCCCGGTCGGTCGATTCCCACGGGAAACGCGCGCCCCGCAGGCCCTCCGATTCGGCCCGGCGTCGGGCGTCGTCGAGCGTCACGTACCGGTACGTCAACAGGGTGCGCGCGATCTCCGGCGCCGTCGCCGTGAAGAAGGGCAGCATGAAGATTTCCGTATCCCAGAAGACGTGTCCCCGGTAGCCGTCGCAGAGCCCCTTGGCCCCGATGCTCACCCCCGGATCCGACGGATTGGCGGCCGACCGGAGCTGGCAGGCCGAGAAACGGACGGCCCGTTCCAGCTCCGGATGTCCCTCGATTTCCACGTCGGCGTCGTCCCAGAACCGGATCCAGGCGCGGGCGTGGCGGTTGAACTCGTCGAGCTGCCCGCACCGCACGAACGCCTCCAGTTCGCGCAGCGCCGCGGCCCTCGGATCCTCGACCTCATCCCGGGAGGTGAAAATCGTCGCAAACAACCGCACCGTGGCCGTCCGTCCCTTTTCCAGGGTGAAGGCGACCCGTCGCCGCGCACCCTCGGACGGTTCCCCGACGACGGCGCCCGCCGCATCCGCGCGATCCGGTTCCACGACCAGACGCGCGGCGCATCCGACGACGTAACGGCCGTCCCGGGTCTGGGTCGACAGCCACCCGTCCCCCTCCGAATGCCCGGAAACCGTCGGATCGAGGTGCAGGAAGCCGTTCTGGGGTTCCGGATCCTCCCAGCCGCCCTCGATTTCGAAAGAACCGCCCCCGGCCCCGTCGACGGCGATGCGCAGCGTCTGGGCAAGCCGGTGCTCCGAGGCGAGACTGATGAATCGGCGGGACGCCAGGACGATCCGTCCCCCGCCCGGCAGATCGAACGCGGCGTCGGTGCTCAACAGCCCCGCCCGGAGATTCAGGGATCGACGCACAGAGGCGGGCTCCGATTCTCCCAGCCAACATTCTTCGCCGTCCCGCGGACGGAACCGCACCCTGAACCGGGTCCATTCCGGCATGCGGACCAGTTCGCGGACCTCCCCGGGCCGGTCGGCGTAGATGCCGGCGGCGAAGGTTCCCGGCGTCCCCCGCCCGGGCGCCGGGAGTTCCCAGGCCCCCCGGGAGGCGACGTAGCCGTTGCCCTGGGTGAAGAGCGCGGCCTGCCGGGCCTCCCGCTCCGCATCCCACCCGTCACGAACGATCATCCATGTGGAAGAGGGATCAGGCGTCACCGACGTCGTGCTCCTTCGCCCCGGATCCCGGAAGGAAACCGAATACCGGGGCCGGGCGCCAGCATGCCGCAAAGCCCGGCAGGGGGCAAACACGGGACCGGGAAAAAGAAGAGCGCAGGCCAACGCCAAGGAGGTCGGGTGAGGAACCCATTAGGAAAACGTCGGCCTGCGCGGTCGAAAAATCGCTTCTATCCGCTTTCCACGCCCCCGGTGCCGCCCGTATTCTGGAGTCTGCGACCGCCCGGAAGCATTTCGAGCGTAATCAATATACGCCAAAGGAAGCCCATGTCAAGCCGCGAGTCCTTCCGACCCCGTTTCCGCCGCCGGTCGGCCGCCCCGACCGTCCCTCCCCGCCCCCCGTGTCCCTGCCGGGCGAGGGGCTTCACGCTGATCGAACTGCTGGTCGTCATCGCCATCATCGCCATCCTGGCGGCGATGCTCCTGCCGGCGCTGCGCCAGGCGCGCGAACAGGCCCGGCGCGCCAAGTGCATGAGCAACCTCCGCCAGGTCGGCATCTGTCTGCAGATGTACCGGGACGACTACGGCGGCCGGGACGCCCTCTACCTGGTGGATCCGGGGCGGATCCCGGCGAACTACGGATACCCGGGGCGGAGAAAGGAGTACCTCGAGGCGAAGGAATATGCCGGGACCCTCGACGTCTTCCTCTGCCCGGACGACTGGACCAAGGGACACATCCAGGTCGAACTCGGAAAACGGGCCCTCGGCTGGGAGTATTTCGACAACACGAGCTACGCGTATCATGCGGGGCCCTGGTTCCAGATCACCCGCCAGGGCAAGGAGTGGATCAAGTACGGACGGGAGAAGTACAAGTCGCGCTACATCGTCGCGGCCTGTCCATGGCACCGTCATCTCCAGCACTTCTCCGAACGGATCCAGGACCTGGCCCTGCGCGACGACGGCGCCGTGGATCTCTTCCACTGGCCGACCCGCGAATGGGCGGACGAACCGTATCAGTAGGCCCGCGTCCGGCGCGTCTTTTCGAAATAGTGGGCCAGGATCCGATCGTAGGCATGCCCGGCGATCGCCATGCCCAGGGCACCGATCTGGCAGAGGCCGGCGCCGTGCCCCCAACCCGCGCCGAGATAGCGGAACCTCCCCGGGAAACCCTTTCCGTCCCGGTCCTCCTCCCGGACGACGACGGCGCTGCTGAAGAGAAACGCCGGATGAAGGGTCTCCCGGATCCGATACTGATCCCGGATCGACAACGACCGGTCGGCACCGGTCCCGTCCCGAAAGCGCACCTCGATCTCCGTGAGCCGACCCGAGGCCTCCCGGCGCCGGGGGAGGATCGCCCGCACCCGTTCCACCTCCCGCCCCGTCTTTTCGGCGAGGTTCGCGGCCAGTCGTTCGGCTGAGATCTCCGTCTCCCACCGGAAGAAACCGCCGCCTTCGTCGACCCTTCCCAGGTACCGGGGAATGTCCGCCTCCGGCACGACGTTCGGACTGCAGAAGATCCGGGTGCGACGCAACCACTCCCCTCCAACATATTCGTCGACCGTCTCCTCGCGAACCGGCAGGAAACGCTCGACGGGGTCTCCCGCAGGCGCGTCGGCGGCGACGTGCTGCCCCTCCTTCGCCCGGCCCCAGACGGCGACCGGATCGGCGAGGATTCCCCCGCAGCTCTTCGAGTAGTTGGCGTCGCAGACGGCGCCCGAGGCCGTCAGCAGGATTTCCCCCCGGCATTCCTCCAGGGCGCGTCGCGCGGAATCCGAGACCCCGTCGGTCCCGTGGTAGCGCTGGCAGCAGTCGTCGTTGCACCACTGGAACCCGGACCCCGGGTGTTCCACCCCCGCGGGATGGGCCAGCAACCAGGAACGCGCGGCCACCGCCTGGGCCTTCAGGAGGTCCAACGGACATTCGCCGCTCATCTCGCCCGTAATCACCCCGAGCAGGTACGATTCCGCGCCGACCCGGTTCACCACGACGAGAGATCCCTCCCCGGCGCGGATTTCGAAGCTTCCCGCGTACGAAACGTCGATCTCCTTCCGCCAGTGGAACGATCGCCCCGCGACGATCCCGTGAACCAGGGCGGTCGGTACGGCCGGATCCTCCGGCGGGACCAGCGGCTCGACGACGAACCGTTCCGCGGTTTCCGGCGCCGGGCCCCGGTCGCTTCGCAGCCGGACACGCTTTCCCTCCGCCGATTCGAAGACGATCCGGTCCCCCGGAGCGAACTCGCCCGGGCCGACCCGGCAGGGAATCCGAAGGGTCATCGCGACCCGCGACTTTCCGTCTTCGGTCAGAACGACGCCGATTCGTATGCGCGGTTCGGGGCGCCCGGGGCTCCAGATGTCGCCGTCCGCATCCGTCATCGCGGCCACGTCTCCCTCCGTTGCGAACCGCCCGGAACCGGCGGAATCAACGCACCCCCTCCCCGAGCCATTCGAGCAACCCTTTGAGGAAATCGCGTTCGCCCGGGAGAATCTCCCGGTCCGACGGATACGCGAAAATCGTTCCGAGGAGAACGACCTCCCCGCGGCCCCATCGCCCGGCGACGGCGACCGGGTCGCCTTCCGGATCCCGCGCCAGGATTTCCTCGGCCTTCTCCCCGGGCAGCAGCGCCAGATAATCGTCGTAGCCGGTTCTGAAGTCGTCGAGTCCCAGCTTCTTCTTCCAGTCCTCGGCGACGACGATCTCCCCGGGATCCTCGATCCGCCGGTCCGCCCTGCCGATCTCCGCGAAGAGGGGCGGATGAAGCCGGAAACCGACCGCATCGTGCAGCAGGATCAGCCGTCCCCCCTTCCGGACCCAGGCGCGTACGGCCCGGTACGATTCCGTATTGATGAGGCTCGCATCGACGAGCTGCGGAATCACGACAACGTCGCAGACGGCGAGATGATCGGCCCGCAGCCGGTGCAGAAGAAAGACGTTGAGCGCCGGATCCGCGCCGAGGCTTTCGACCCACCGTTCGGCCCCGAGGCCGGGTTGATAGACTCCCACGCGGAGTCCCGGACCCTCCACCTGCGGGGGATGATCCTGCGCGACCCAGCGTTCGTATTCGCCGGCCTCCATCCCTTCGACCAGCGGACCCCGGCGCCAGACGGTGCGCCGCGCGCCGTTCAGGAAGATGATCTCCGTCCGCACCCAGGGCTGGGAAAGCCCTTCCGGCGGGGTCACCGAACCGCGCCACGCCGCCCGGGCCCGGCCCGTGCCGGCGCCGAGACGGCGGCGGGAACCGTCGGCGGGATCGACCCAGAAGAACTCGCTCCGGATCCGTTCGACCTCGCGGAAGAGACCCGGACGCATGGAAACGCCCAGGAGAACCCGCATCGGACGGTCCTTCACGACGGCGAAGGCGTCGTCGCGCCGCGGTTCCGCCTCGGGAAGCTCGACGCGGAACCGGACGAGGTTGTCCATCGGAACGGATTCGTTCGTCGCGATCCGGTCGCGCACCGCCGCCAGGAGTTCGTCGATGTTGTCCGCGTTGTAGGCGAAGATCACGAACCCCGCCGTTCCGTACCGGCGGGTGATGGCGACCTGCCGCACGAGCTGATCGCCGTCCTTCAGAAGCCAGCCGCCGATGCCCGGAACGACCGGCCGCACGCCCCGGCAGACCCCGACCTGTTCGCGGACCAGGCTTTCGAAGCGCTCGTCGCTCTTCGAATAATCCATCGGCACAACGAAATCGAGCCATCCTTCCCGGACCCATTTGGGCCAGTCCTGCTTGATCAACGTCCAGTAGCGCCGATGCCGCGGCCAGACCGCCGCGGACAGCATCACGTCCGGTTTCCTCTGACGGATCCCCAAAGCGACCCGGTGGACCAGCCCGTCGATGTTCGAGCGCATCCAGTTGTCGTACGCCAGCCGCAGGGGACCGAACCGCACGTCGTTCGGCCAGGAGGGCACGCGCCGGCCCAGCACCCGTTCGAATTCCCGGCGGGACACCTCTCCGTAGTCGAAATCGTACGACGGAACCTCCGTGTAGCGGATGTAGTCGAGATGCAACCCGTCGATCGGGTACTTCTCCACCATCTCCATCATCACGCGGTACTCGAGAAGCGCGTTCCGGGGATCCCCGGGATTGGCGAACTTCGCCTCGGTCCCCTCGGGATCCCGGGCCAGGCGCCCTTCCTCGGACATCCGCTGCCGATACCACTTCGGCGCGCTGCCCATGTGGTAGTTCACTCGCCAGGCATGGAACTGCAGCCCGGCCTTCCGGGCGGCCTCGCAGATGTTCGCGAGTTCATCGATCCCGGCTTCCTCCGCGAAGCGATCCTTCGGAAGGTACTCGCTGTCGTAGATGACGTTGCCGCCCCGGCCCACCCGCACGAAGATCGCGTTGATCCCCGCCTCCTTCAGCCGGCCGCAGACCGCATCCCAATCCTGCGGCGAATACGTGTGGAACCAGACTCCCCGCAGTTCCTGTTCCGGCGCCGGGGGCAGCGAGATCTCCGCGGCGGCCGGCGCCGGGGCCGGTTCGATCGCGTTCTCCGGCCCCTCGGCCGGCGCCGACGTTCCCGAAGCGAAGACGAGCATCGCTCCGAACGCCGTCCACGGAAGCGACGCCCCCCCGAAAAAGCCTCTTCTGTTCACGATTCCCGGTTCTCCTCCCGGAGCGTAGCGCGACGCCGGCTCCGGACCGGGCTCCGGAACCCCCGCGGCCCGCTCCGTTCATCTCCCGATCGAATCCACCCACCGTCCTCCGAGATCCAGGATGGCCTCGACCCTTTCCGGATCGGATGCGCCGGCATAGAGCCGGATCAGCGGCTCGGTCTCCGACGTACGGATCAGAAGCCACCCGTTGGGCCGGAAGAAAAACTTGGCGCCCCCCAGCCAGAGGGCCTTCTCGACCTGCAGATCCCCTTCCCCGCGGGATCCCGTTTCCACCAGTTCCCGCAGCGCGCGGCGCGGGATCGAAACCCCCTCCCGCCGATCGATCCGGCGGAAATGAAACGGCCCGTACCGGTCGGAAAGGTCCCGTACGAGTTCCCCGATCGTCTTCCCCGAAACGGTCAGCATCTCCAGGATCGCCAGCGCCGAAAAGATCCCGTCGCGTTCCGGAAGATGATGCGCGAACCCGATGCCCCCGCTTTCCTCCGCCGCCAGCAGAACGTCGCCTTCCCGCATCCGTTCGCAGAGGTGACGGAACCCGACCGGCGTTTCCGAGGTCTCCAGCCCCAGATCGGCGGCCACCCGATCGACCGTGTCGTGCAGGGCCACGCTGCGGACGATCCGTCCGCGCAATCCGCGGCGCCGCACCAGGTGCTCGACCAGCAGCGGCACCACGTGATGCAGTTCCACCAGCCGCCCGTCCGGACCGATCACCGCCACCCGGTCCGCGTCCCCGTCCGTGGCGAATCCGATGTCGGCTTCGCCCGACCGGAGCCGCCGGGAGAGTTCCTCCAGCCGGCCCCGGGTCGGTTCGGGCGATCCGCCTCCGAACAGGGGGTCCGGATCGGCCCGCAGGGTCTCGACCCGGACGTTCCCGCCGGCCAGGAGATTTTCGATCATGCGGCCGCCCGTTCCGTTCATCGAATCGACCAGCACCCGCATGCGCGCCGATCGGATCCGTTCCAGATCGATCCGCCGCCTCAGCACCTCGAGGTACGGCCCCACGAGGTCCTCCTCGGCCGGTTCGCCGACCGCCCCGTCCGAGGAGACGTTGCGCGCCGCCTCCTGGACCCGGGAGATCGTTTCTCCGTAGATGGGCCCGCCGAACGAACCCTTCAGCTTGATCCCGCTGTAGACGTAGGGGTTGTGGCTGGCGGTCACCATCAGTCCCAGCGCCGCGGAGCGGCTGCGCACCGCCGAGGAAAGCGCCGGGGTGCTGCACACCGAATCCGACAGGAGGGTGCGGATCCCTTCCCCGGCCAGTCGCTGCGCGGCGGCCTTCGCGAACTGCGCCGAGAGAAAGCGCGTGTCGTAACCGACGACGACGGGCCCCCCGGGCATCCCCGTTTCCCGGAGAAACCGGGCGACGCCGCCCGCAAGGCGCCGCACATTCGAGAAGGTGAACCCTTCGGCGATGCGCGCGCGCCAGCCGTCGATCCCGAAACGGATCTCCGAGGAGGATGGAGAGGTCTTCATCAGGCCCCAGAGATTACGCGAGCCGCCGGCGCCTGCCAATGCGGCAGCCGTCCGCCTTTCCCGAGCAAGAAACTCGACCTGCGGGAAGACTCCAAGCTAATCTCCCCCTCCTCAGAAGACATTGCGGGATCCCCCCGGCCGGCGTGCGGGACGGCCGACCGGGCGGTTCCACGGGAAGGACAAGTCATGGTCAGACCGATCCACCGCTTCATCCCCGTCGCGGCCGCCGTCGCGCTGATCCTGGGCGCGGTTTCAACCCGCGCGAAGACGGCCGATTCCCCCCTGGGCGACCTCCTGGGGGCGCCCGAGATCGACACCGGCATCGCGGCCCCGGCGGCGCCCGACAGGCCGTCTTCCGCCACGAAACGAACGGGGGCGCTCGACATCCCCGGCGGCCTGGAAACGACCCCCGCCATCGTCCCGACCGAGCGGCGGTATCCCCGGCTCAACGGCATGAGCCTGTCGTCCACGCTGATCTCGTCCATCCCGATTCACAGGTATCCCGAAACGCGCAAGAAGGTCCGCGACGCGATCGAAGTCTCCAACGTCCAGGCCATGATCGCCGCGCTCCGCGAGGCGATCGACAGGGATCCCGACTACGTCCCGACCAGGGCCGTGCTCGCCGTCGTGCTCGACCGTTATCGCCGCGCCTACGACGAGGCCGCCCAACTCCTCGACGAGGCCGTGCGGACCGATCCCGACAACGACGTCGTCCAGGCGGCCCTGGCCGAGCATTACCTGCTGACCGGCGATTTGCGCAAGTGCAAGGAGATCTGCAACAAGGCGATCGAGAAGAATCCCGATTCCCCTCCCCTGTGGGCCGAGGAACTCTCCGTGCACTACCTGGTCCGGGTGGGCAAGGCGGAGGAGGCGATCCCGCAGATCGACAAGCTTCTCAGCCGCGATCCGGACAATCTCATCGGGATCCTCACCCTCGGCAACATGTCCCGCATGCTCGGCAACCCGGAACCGATCATCACCCGCTACGAAGCGGTCGTCCGGCGCACCCGGGACCCGATCGCCCGCAACAACCTGGCCTACCTCTACCTGATGACCGGCCGGCTCAAACCGGCGTATGAAACGGTCCTGCCTCTCGTCAAGGAATACCCCGACAGCATCCCCGCGGCCGACACCCTGGCGATGGTGCTGTTGCGCAGCGGAAACGCCGAGAAGGCCCTCGAACTCTTCGACGACATCCTCAACCGGGCGCCGAACTTCACCCCCGCCATCCTCCACAAGGCCCTGGCCCTGTCCCAGCTCGGCAGGGTCGACGAAGCGAAGGACGATCTGCGCCGGGCGTTGATGCTGAACAACGGGGACCTGGAGGAATCCGAGATCCGCGAGGCCCGTCGCCGGATCCCGCTCGGCCCGTAAGGCGCGGGAAGGACGCCCCGCGGTTCGGCTGCTCAGTCCTTCCCCACGAAGCGCCGCCCCTTCAGGGCCCGCGACAGCGTGGCGGGATCCGTGTACGCCAGCCCCGCGCCGACGGGGATGCCGTGGGCGATCCGCGAGATCCGGACGCCGAGCGGCGCGAGCAGGTCGCAGAGGTAGGTCGCGGTCGCCTCCCCTTCGACGTCGGCGCCGGTGGCCAGAATCACCTCCCGGATCTCTCCGCTCCCGGTGATCCGCCGCCGCAGGGACTCCATGCGGAGTTTCTCCGGGCCGATCCCGTCCAGGGGCGAGAGTTTCCCTCCCAGCACGTGGTACAGTCCCCGGTATCCGCCGGCGCGCTCGATGGAAAGGACGTCTTCGGGTGATTCCACCACGCAGAGAACGGATCGGTCCCGCCGCTCGTCGCGGCAGACCGGACATCGTTCCCCCCGGGGGGCCAGCGCGCCGCAGACCGGGCACGCTCCCACGCCCTCCCTCGCGGCCCGCAGGGCGTCGGCCAACGCCGCGCTTCGATCCGGGGGCGCCTGGATCAGGTGCAACGCGATCCGTTCCGCCGAACGTCTCCCGATCCCGGGCAAGCGGGCGAGTTCCCCGATCAATCGGTCCAACGCCTCCAACCCGAGTTCCTTCTCCATGACGTCCCCCCGAGCACCGCGATCAGGAATCCCGGCCGCCGATCACAGGGACAACCCCGGCAGCCCCATCCCGCCGGTCAGCTTCCCCATTTCCTCCTGCACCATGCGTCGCGAGGCCTCGAGCGCACCGTTGACCCCCGCCAGGACCAGGTCCTGGAGGCCTTCGGGATCCTCGGGATCAATCGCCTCGGGATCGATCTCGATGCTGCGGATCGTTCCGTCGCCTTTCGCGACGACCTTCACCGCGCCGCCGCCGGCGGTGAACTCCACGTCGCGTTCGGCCAGTTCTTCCTGCAGCCGGGCCATGTCAGCCTGGAGCTTCTGGGCCTGTCTCATCAACTTCCCGATGTTCGGCATCTCGAAGACCTCCGTTCGTGTTCCGCTCCGTCCCTTCCGTCGTCCGCCTCCGTCGGCGCGCGTCGCAAGCGCGCGGCCGGGGATCCCGATCCCGGGCCGCTTCCCCCTCAGATCCGTACGTCCAGCAGGCGGCCGTCGAAAAACTCGATGAGCCGCCGCACCAGGGGATCCCGCATGGCCCGTTCCCTCAGGGAACGCGGCGTTTCCACCGCCGCCGGCGGGGTCTCCGCTTCCTCCTCCCCCGCGCGGCGGGGCAGCGCGTCGACGGCCGAGAACTGCACGGTCCTGCCCGTGATCCGCGCAAGCGCCGATTCCACCGATTCTTTCGTCGCCGATCGTTCGAGCATGTCCCGGTGGAGCCGGGCCCCCGGTCCGAATCCCACCACGAACCGGGTTCCGTTCCATCCGGCGGGAGATCCCGCCTTCAGGTAATTGTGGACGGCCGCGTCGTTGCGCGCGAAATGCGCCAGGAGCCGTTCCCAGATCTCGCCGGCGTCCGAGGACGGCGCTTCCGACCCGTCGGCGACCGACCGCGCCGCTTCCCGCGCGGAGCGGATCGTCCCGTTCGATCCCCCTCCCGATTCCGGCGCGTTCGTGAAGAGCCCCGGCGGTTCCCGCAATCCCGCCGGTTCCCCGGCCCGCCCCGCGCCGGATCCGGGATCCGGGGATCCGGACCCGCCTTCGAGGCTCTCCCTCATGGCCGCCAGCCGTTCCAGCACGGTTTCGATCGACACGCCCCGCGCCGCCCGCAACGCCCGGATCAACGCCAGTTCCAGCGCGATCCTCTTCGAAACGGCCCAGCGCAGCGAGGATTCGGATTCGGACAGGATCTCGAGGATCGTCAGCAGGGTCCCGGTTTCGACCCCGGACGCCCGCCGGGCGAGGTCCGCGACGGCTTCCTCGGAGAAATCCAGCAGCGCCGCCGGATCGTCGCTTACCGTGCAGATCAGCAGTCCGCGGAAGTACTCCATGAGATCGATCAACAACCGGAAGAGATCCTTGCCGGCCTCGGAGATCTCCCGCACGCCCGTCAGAACCGCTTTGGAATCGCCCCGCAACACCGCGTCGCCGAGGGCCGCGATCTCCCGCGAACCGGCCAGGCCGAATACGCCGGCGACGTCCTCCTCGGTGATCCGCCCGTCGCAGAAGGAGATGAGCTGATCGAGCGCGCTCTCCGCATCCCGGAGCGCGCCGTCCGACCCCCGGGCGATTCCCTCCAGGGCCGCCGCGTCGATTTCCACGCCCTCATCCTTCGCGATGCGTTCGAGACGCTCCACGATCTCCCGGCGCGGGATCCGGCGCAGATCGAACCGTTGACACCGGGAAATGATCGTCGCCGGGATCTTCTGGGGCTCCGTAGTGGCAAAGAAGAACTTTACGTGCGGCGGCGGTTCCTCCAGCGTCTTCAACAGGGCGTTGAAGGCCTGCTGGGTCAGCATGTGGACTTCGTCGATGATGTAGATCTTGTACCGGCCCCGGGTGGGGGCGTACTGCACGTTCGCCCGAAGTTCGCGCACCTGTTCGACGCCGTTGTTCGAAGCGCCGTCGATCTCCAGCACGTCCATCGATGCGCCGCGGCCGATTTCCAGGCACGAATCGCAGCGGTCGCAGGGCGTTTCGGTCGGTCCCTCCGCGCAGTTCAGCGCCTTGGCGAAGACCCGGGCCGTGGACGTTTTCCCCGTGCCCCGCGGGCCCACGAAGAGATAGGCGTGGGCGAGGCGGTTCTGGCGGATCGAGTTCACCAGGGTCCGCACCACGTGATCCTGTCCCACGATCTCGGCGAACTGCCGGGGACGCCATTTTCTCGCGATCACCTCGTACGACATCTTGCTGCTCCCCGTCCGGGGACACGGAATCGACCCGGGGAAAGGGGCCGTGCACCCTCTTTCGACCGTCGCGATCGTCGCTTGCCCGACGCCTCCGCTCCGGCCAGGCGACCCCACGGCGCATGCACGTCTCCGCTTACCGCTGCGACCTTCCGGTCCTGACGGGGTTCACGGGCGTCCATCGCATGGGACCCGGCCTTCATCGCCTCGGCGCCGGCTGGGCGGGCGATCCCGGGCGGCCTCCATCGGGAATTCACCCTGCATGAGCGGATTTCAGGTCTCCCGAACCCTTGCAGGCCGGGATCAAGGAACCGCTGACTCCCCGTTTAGCACGGCCCGGATTCCGAATCCGTTCCCTCGGCGCTGTCTGCAACCCTACGGCCTCGTCACCGAACAGGCAAGGCGCCGGACCCTCCCCCCCCGATCCTCCGTCCGATAGGTCTCGACCTCCGGGAACCGTCCGCGCTATGACATCCGCCGGACGCGCTTCCCGCCGAAGGGAACCCCCGGTTGAGACCGATGAAGATTCTGCTGACCAACGACGACGGCGTGCGAGCCCCCGGTTTGGCCGCCCTGCGGCAGGCCCTTCGGCCCCTCGGGGAGATCGTCACCGTCGCCCCGGACAAGGAGCAGAGCGCCGTCGGACACGCCATCACGCTGCACCGTCCCCTGCGGGTGGACCGCGGCGTCGAGCCGGACGGATCGACGACCTACGCCGTCTCGGGAACGCCGGCCGATTGCGTGAAGATCGCCCTGGCGGAGATTCTCGCCGACGACCCGCCGGCCCTGGTCGTCTCCGGGGTCAACCTGGGGCCGAACTCGGGGGTGAGCGTTTTCTATTCGGGCACCGTGTCGGCCGCCTTCGAGGGCGCCCTGATGGGACGCCCGGCGCTCGCGGTTTCCCTGGCCGTCTTCGAACATCCCGATTTCGGCCCCCCGGCCGAGATCGGCGCCCGCCTGGCCGCCATGGTGTTGCGCAACGGCCTTCCCCCGGGCGTCTTCCTGAACGTCAACGTCCCCCCCCTGCCCCCGGAACGGCTCCGAGGGATCCGGGTCGTTCCCCAGGCGCGCAGCCGATTCGTCGAGACCTATCACCGGCGGACCGACCCGAGGGGACGCGAGTACTTCTGGCTCGACGGCTACCTCGAACATCTCGACGAGATCCCCGACACCGACGTCACGTCCCTCCAGGAAGGATTCGTGACCGTCACGCCCCTGCGGGCGGACCTGACCGATGAAACGGCCATGGGAACGATCGAGGCATGGAATCCGTCCTCGATCCTGGACGACCTGCGCGAACCCGACCTCGCAAAACCCGGCACGTCGCCGCAACCGGACCCCGCCCGGCCCGCGAAACCCGAAACGACCTGAACGAGGAAGGGGGGGCGGCGCGGCGCCGCTTGTCGGGAATTCGAAGCCCCCGGGACGCTTGAAACGCGGTTGCGCCGACCCTATAGTCGGCCACGTTCCCTTTCGGAGCCAACGTAGCTCAGCTGGTAGAGCAGCGCATTCGTAATGCGCCGGTCGTCGGTTCGATCCCGACCGTTGGCTCCATCTTTTCTTGTTTCCTTCGACCGGCGCGGCTCACCGGGACGGGGCGACCGCGCGGTGTTGACGTCCGTCCGCGCGGAACCTATACATGGCGCGTCTCCGGGTGCGCCCGTAGCTCAATTGGCAGAGCAGGTGACTCTTAATCACAAGGTTGAAGGTTCGATTCCTTCCGGGCGCACCAGCTTCTTTTCTTCCCGTCTTCGTCCGGCGCGATCGGTCCGCCCCCGGACTTTTCATGCCGGGTCGCCGATGGCATGATGCCGTCGAAGACGTTTCCCGCCGGACCGACCGCGCGGGAAGGGAGAACTTCGGCGGGCGAGTGGCGGAATCGGCAGACGCGCCAGATTTAGGATCTGGTGGGGCAAACCCGTGCAGGTTCGAGTCCTGTCTCGCCCACGCCCCCCTGCCGATCGCCCCCGGGTCGCAAGGGCGGGGAAAACGGTCCTTTTCGGGTTGAAAACCCCGCAGGCCCGCCTATGATATCGGGCGATCTTCCGGAGCGAGCGTAGCTCAGCTGGTAGAGCACCACCTTGCCAAGGTGGATGTCGAGGGTTCGAATCCCTTCGCTCGCTCCATCTTTCTTTTCGGCCCGATCGGGGCGCGGCCCCGGGAAAGGCGCTGCCGGATCAGCCCTGCATCCGCTCGATGATCGCGTCGGCCATCCGGGAGGTTCCGACCGCGGTGGGATCGTCCCGGGTCGGTTTCAGATCGTAGGTGACGTCCCTGCCCTCCTCGATCACGGCGGCCACGGCGTTCTCCAGACGGTCGGCCGCTTCGACCTCGCCGATATGGCGCAACATGAGCACCGCGGAGAGGATCAGCGCGGTCGGATTGACCTTGTCCTGCCCCTTGTACTTCGGAGCGGACCCGTGGGTCGCCTCGAAGACGGCGTACTTCTCGCCCAGGTTTCCTCCGGGCGCCACCCCGAGTCCGCCGACCAGACCCGCGCACAGGTCCGACACGATGTCCCCGTAGAGGTTCGGAAGAACCAGCACGTCGTAGAGTTCCGGTTTCTGAACGAGCTGCATGCACATGTTGTCGACGATCCGGTCCTCGAACTCGATTTCCGGATACCGGCCGGCGACTTCCCGGGCCACCTCCAGGAAGAGACCGTCGCTGTGCTTCATGATGTTGGCCTTGTGAACGGCCGTGACCTTCCGGCGTCCCTCGCGCTTCGCGTACTCGAAGGCGAAGGCGACGATCTTCTCCGATCCCTCCACCGAAATCGGCTTGATGCTGATGCCGGTGCTCTCCGGCGGCGTCCGCACCTTGCGTTCCCCGACGGCGTCGATCAGTTCGATGATCCGCCGCACGCCGTCCGATCCCATCGGGAACTCGATGCCGGCGTACAGGCCTTCCGTATTCTCCCGGACCACGACCAGATCCACGTCGGGGATATAGGTCCGCACGCCCCGGTAATGTTTGCAGGGCCGCAGACACGCGTAGAGGTCCAGCGTCTGGCGGAGCTGGACGTTGACGCTGCGAAACCCCTTGCCCACCGGCGTCGTGATCGGCGCCTTGAGCGCCACGCGGTTCCTCCGGATCGATTCCAGCACCCGGTCCGGCAGGGGGGTGCCCTCCTTCTCGTAGACGTCCACGCCCGCGTCGACGATTTCCCATTGCACCTTCGCACCGGAAGCGTCCACGCAGCGTCGGGCGGCGTCCGCCAGCTCCGGACCGGTTCCATCCCCGCGAATCAAGGTGATCGTCTGCATCGGAAATCCGCGCCTCCTCAAACCGGACCGGTCGCCTTCAGGAACCGGGCCATGCGTTCCAGACCCTTTTCGATCGTTTCCGGGGAACAGGCGTACGAAAGACGGACGCACCGGTCCTCCCCGAACGCCCTTCCGGGCACCAGGGCCACCTTCTCCCGCTCCAGAATCGCCTCGGCGAAGGCGACGGAATCCATTCCCGTCGCCGAAATGTCGGGAAACATGTAAAAGGCGCCCATCGGTTTGACGCAGCGCACGCCCGGCAACCGGATCAGTCCCTCGTACATGATCCCGCGTCGCTCGGCGAAGGCCCTGCGCATCTCGTCGACGACGGTCTGGTCGCCCTCCAGGGCGGCCAGGGCCCCCTTCTGGGCGAACGAGGTCGGGTTCGAAGTGCTGTGGCTCTGCAGGCTCGCGATCGCCTTCATCAGATCCGCCGGCCCCGCCGCCCAGCCGATCCGCCATCCCGTCATGCTGTAGCTCTTGCTCGCCCCGTTCACCACGATCACCCGATCCCGCATCCCGGGCATCGAGGCGATGCTGACGTGTTCGGCGCCGTCGTAAAGAAGATGATCGTAGATCTCGTCCGACAACACGGCGATGTCCCGCTTCCGACAGACCTCCGCGATCTCCTCGATCTCCCCGCGCCCGTAGACGGCGCCCGTCGGGTTCGAAGGCGTGTTGAGGATCAGCAACCGCGTCGAGGGGCCGCAGGCCGCATCGATCTGCTCGGCCGCAACGCGGAATCCGTTCCCGGGGGACGCGGGGATCGTGACGGGAACGCCCTCGGCGGCGCGCACCATCTCCGGGTAGCTGAGCCAGTACGGCGCCGGGATCAGGACCTCGTCCCCCGGGTCGCACAGGGCCATCACCACGTTGAACACCGAGTGTTTCGCGCCGCAGGAAACGACCACCTGCGAGGGATCGTACTCGACCCCGATGTCCCGGCGCATCCTCTCGCAGATCGCCGCCCGCAACTCGGGAATCCCCGTAGCGGGGGTGTACCGGGTGAAGCCCTCGTTCAGGGCCTCGATCGCCGCCCGGCGCACCGGTTCGGGCGTGTCGAAATCCGGTTCCCCGGCGCCGAAACCGCAGACGTCTTCGCCCGCCGCCTTCATCGCCTTGGCCTTGCTCGATATGGCCAGCGTCAGCGACGGGGAAAGCGAGGCCACCCTGCGCGCCAGTTTCATTCGTCCAACCCTCCGTAGAAATCGGCCACGTACCGTCCGAAAGCGTCTTCCCCGACGTTCACGATCCTCATCTCGCGTTCGGCGTTCTCGGGGGAATCCGAGGCGTGGGCCGCGTTGACCATGATGTTCGTACCCATCTCGCGGCGAACCGTCCCCGGCTCGGCCTTGCTGGGATCGGTCGACCCGAGGACCCCGCGGATCTTCTCCACGGCGTTTTCCCCCTCGTAGATCAGCGCCAGGCAATGTTCGCGCCCGGGCGTCGAAGGATCCGCCTCGGCGGGGTCGTAGCCCGTCATGAACTTCACGATGCTGCGGAACTGGACGTCGGCGATCTTCTCGGCCAGCACGGGGGCCAGGGGCTCCAGGAGGGAATCCTCGATCTCGATCTCCAGTTCCCTCTCCAGCGCCCTGCGGCCGCGTTCCACGGCCATCCCCCGGAACTTCCGGCTGAGAATGTCCTTGACCGGTCCGTAGAACTCCATCGCCTGGGCCACGGACATCGCGTGGACCTTCGCGCCGATGATGTACAAGCCCGTGCGCGAAAACATGTCGATGATGTTGCCCGGCCGGCCGCTCGGGAAACGGAAGTTGTCCGGTTTGATGAGCACCAGGGTCTGTTCGATCGACGCCCCGGGCGGATACTCCTCCACGCGGCTCAGGATCCCGCCGTCGACGGGCGAATACCGGGCCCAGAGTTTCAGGTTCGGCGCCACGTCCTGCGGTCTCGGGGCGATGAAGACCGCCGGTTCGAAATAGCGGGTGGTCCCGTCGCGGTCCTGGATGAAATCGCCGTAGGTCTCGCGGATCGTCTCCCCTCCGACGGTGTCGGTCGCCACGCGCCCCGTCACTTCCTCGACCTTGCGCACCGCGTCTTCCCCCCGGAACAGCAGGATCATCACGCGGTGCTTCCTGCCCGTGTCCGGATCCGGGCAATACCAGTGCAGGATGTACTCGTACATGAGGTCGCCGGTCCGCGGATGGGCGTCCCGCAGGGCGTCCTTGATCATCTCCGCGTAGCTCTCGGCCAGTTCCCGGCTCGGCGAGAACATGCGGGTGGCCACCAGTTCCAGCCCGGTTCGCGCCAGAAGCCGGGCGATCACTCCGCCCGTACGCGATTTCAGCAGCGTATAGGGGTTCAACAGCACGTACGCCAGTTCATCGGTTGCCATGGCCGCTCTCGCCTCCGGGAAAAGAGAGAAGAATGAGTTTCAACGGATTTCCGCGCCGGGACGACGACGCCCTCCGCCCGTCCCGCGACGCGCGCGTATAATGCCCCTTCGCGCACGGTCGTCAAAACGAAAAGGCGCGCGGGCCGCCATCCGCCCTGCGGTTTCCTGCGCGGCGCGAACGAGTCTCGCGACCGGTCGATCCCCTTCCAACCGGATTTCCAGCCCGTGATCCCGATCCACGAGGAGATCCCGGCGGATTCGAACGCGGATCGGACCCGGCGGAAGCGCGCGGTAGAGTCTTCCTTCCTCCGGACCCGACCACCGGATCCGCACCCGGCCGCCGTCGCCTTCCGGATCCGCGCACGGGTCGATCCAGATTCCGCCGCCCCGCCGCAGTATCCGTTCCTCGGCCGCCTTCGAAACCGCCACGTGCATCCGCCGCCTCCCCCGCTCCGATTGACCGGGTCGAACACTCTCCGGTAAGGTACCGGCTTCCGCCCGTCGAAAGAAACCCATGAGTGATCCGGAAACCCAGGAATTCTATCGAACCCGCGCGCGCAAGGTCCTCGATATCGAATGCGCGGCCATCCGCGCGGCGACGGACCGGCTCGGCGACGGCTTCGTCGCGGCCGTCGACCTGATTCTCGAAGCCCTCGCGCGGAAGAACAAGGTGGTCGTCACGGGGATCGGCAAGTCCCTGCTCGTCGGACAGAAGATCAGCGCCACCTTCGTGAGCACCGGCACGACCAGCGTCGTCCTGCATCCGACCGACGCCAACCACGGCGACCTCGGGATCCTCTCCGACGGCGACGTCCTCCTGGCCCTGAGTTACTCCGGGGAGACCGAAGAACTGCTCGCGCTCCTGCCGAGCGTGAAACGGTTCGACATTTCCATGATCGCGATGACGGCCGATCCGGCCTCGACCCTCGCGCAGGCCGGCGACGCCGTCATCGACGTCTCGGTCGCCAAGGAGGCCTGCCCGTTCAACATGGCGCCGACGGCGAGCACGACGGTCATGATGGCCCTGGGAGACGCCCTGGCCATGGTCATTCTCCGTGCCAGGGGCTTCCGCGAGGAAGACTACGCCCGCCTGCATCCGGGCGGCACCATCGGCCGGGCGCTCCTCGTCCGGGTCGGCGACATCATGCGCAAGGGCGACCGCAATCCCGTCGTCGGAATCGATCAGACCGTCGCCGACGCCCTGGTGATCATGACCCGGTGTCGCTCCGGCCTCGCGATCGTGGCCGCCCCCGACGGAACGCTGGCCGGGGTCTTCACCGACGGCGACTTCCGCCGTTCCATCCAGAAGGACCGGGCGATCCTCGACCGGAGGCTCGGCGACGTCATGACCCCCGGCCCCGTGACCCTTCATCCGACCGCCCTGGCGGTGGAAGCCCTGCGACTCTTTCAAACCAACAACATCGACGACCTCGTGATCGTCGACGAGGAAAACCGTCCCGTCGGGATCGTTGATTTGCAGGATCTGCCGAAGTGCAAGATCCTCTGAGGCGGCCGGCGGCCGTCCGCATCCGGACCCGAACCGGCCGGCGCCGCGCACCCCGAACAGCGAACCCCCGATCCCGCATTCTCCGCGGGGGGAAAGGAGAAGAGGCAGAAGAATGGTTCCCGCGACGAAGATTCGAAAAGGCATGGCGATCCGACTGCGCGACGAGATCTGGCTGGTCCTGGAGCAGACGCACGTGACCCCCGGCAAGGGGCGGGCCTTCATGCAGGTGGTCGTCCGCAATCTGCGCACCGGCCGGACCATGAACCACCGGTTCGGCGCGTCGGAATCCGTGGAGATCGTGCCCGTCCATCGACGACCCTACGAATTCAGCTACCGCGACACGTCGGGCTTCGTCTTCATGGACCCGGAAACCTACGAATCGATCACCCTGCCGGAGGAACTCGTCGGGGAAAACGAACGGTTTCTCGTCGAGAATTCCCCCGTCGAGATCTCCGTCGTCGAGGGGGCCCCGGTCGCCATCGAACTTCCGCCGACCGTCGTGCTGACGGTGACCCAGGCGCCCGAGGGCGCCCGCGGCGATACCGCGACGGCGGCCACCAAGGTCGCCGAACTCGAAACGGGGTTCAGCGTCAACGTTCCCCTCTTCGTGAAGGTGGGCGATCGCGTCAAGATCGACACCCGCACGGGAGAATACCAGGGACGCGCCTGATGCCGACGGCCGCGGCACGTCGCCGGAAGGATTCCCCTCGATCCGCCGTCCCCGACTCCATGGAAGACATCGCCGTCTCCCTGCGCCGGAGCGCCGAAGATCCCTCCCTGCTCGTCCCTCCCCGGGTCGATCGGCATGAACCCGGGGACCGGTTGACGTGGGAGATCACGGGCGTCGAGCCGGCCGTCCGCGCGTCCGCCGTTTTCGAAGTGGAACGCTTCGTCGGCGGGGGATTCGCAGGCCAGGTCTACCGCATGCGCCTGGTCTCGCTCGCACCGCGGGCACAGGATTCCGAACCGATCCCCTCCCTGCGGCCGGGCCGCTCCTACGCCGTGAAGATCCTCGTCCCTCCGGGACGGTTCGCCCTCTGGTTCCGCAACATCCTCTACCGGATCGGCTTCCAGGCCCCCTTCCTTCCCCAGTTGCACCGGGCCTCCTCACGCGCCGGCGTCCTCTGGCAGAAGGTCATCCGCCACGCCGCCCGCGTGCGACTCGGCGGCGAGGAGGCCGTCGCCGACACCTACGCGACCTTCTTCGACGAGAGGCTGCGCAGCTTCGGCGAGATCAACGAGTGGGTCGAGGGACGCATGTGGCGGTTCGCCGTCGACGACGCCCTCTGTCGGCGGCGCCGCGCCCTGCGCGGCGGCGAGGAAGCCGTCCGCAGGCATCCGGCCGCGGAATACCTCGCCAAACGGATCTTCATGCGCCGGCTGGTGGATCTCCTGTCCGAAACCGGCGCCGACGAACTGCGCCGTCAATACGAATGGAGCACCTGCAAGAGCCAGCCGAACGTCCTGAAACGCGTCTCCGCGGGACGGGATCCGTTCGCCGGACTCACGGCCATCGATTTCCGCGCCGGACTCGTGCTGCTGCCCTTCCTGCCGATGAGTCCCGGAGACTTCCGTCTCATCTTCCGGGGACTGCTGCGGGGGCGTCTGGTCCAGTTCGACCGCGGCGACCTGCGCCGGCTCGACCGCTTCGTCGCGGAAAACCCCCATGCGTTCGCCGGACACGAGGCGCTGCTGCGGGAACTGCGCACCGCCGAGATGGAATACCGCGAGGCCCGACCCGACTGGACGCACCACGGGTTGCGCCTCTTCTGGAGCCGCCGGTTGCGCCGGGCCGTCCGCTCGGCCTACGTCGAGAGCTGGATCCGCCGCGGACTGATCACCCCGGAACGGGCCCGCCTTCTCCGGCGCAATCTCGCCGCCTACCTGCTCTATTACTGGTTCGGCGCCGTGCCCTTCGCGGGCGCCCCCCTGCGAAGACTCTGGGGCGATCCCATCTACGGGCGCCATGTCGGCCGCATCCTGAGCGACATCGGATATGCGGCCGCATGGATGCGCGCGGCGCGGGCCGCCGTGGTGCGCCGGTGGCATCGCAAGGGCCGCGTGGGCGATCGCCACGCCGCCGTCCTCCTGCGCAACCCCCTCCTGTTCTGGATCGAGCGGATCCTGCTCGGCTGGCTGCCGTTCCCCTCGTGGCATCGCGCCCTGGCGGAACCCGCCTGGGTGTGGGCGGGAATGCGCAACGGGGTTCTTTTCATCTGGAAGTTCTACAAGGACAACGAGTTCCGCGAGAAATGGCTGCGCGCGGAGGTCCGAATCGGCGTGGACGAGGGCATGCTCACGCCCCCGGAGGCCGAACAGATCGTCTCCCGCGTGAAGGAACCCTTCATCCAGAAATACCTCCAGAGCCTGGCCGTCCACTTCTGCACCCTTCCCGCGACGCAGATCGTGGGCGCCGTCGTCGCCGCCGTCGTCGGGCACAGGGTCTACACGGGGGGAGGCTCCGCCGCGGAAGCCGCGGGCACCGCCGTCGGGGTTCTCGGCATCTTCCAGGTCCTGCCGATCTCCCCGGGGTCCCTCCTGCGCGGGCTCTACGTGGTCTACGTCATGATCCGCGACCGGAACTTCCGGGACTACGCATGGGCCCTGCCGATCTCGTTCCTCCACTACGTCGGATACCTCGCTTTCCCGATCCAGATGGTCGTGAAATATCCGTTGCTGTCGCGGTTCATGGCCGGCCGCTGGGCCACGCATCTCGTACGGATCGTCCCGGTTTTCGGCGAACGGGGGGCGCTTCTCGAGTACGCGGTCTTCAACACCTTCTTCAACGTCCCCGTCTCGCTGCGGGCCTATTTCCGGCGGAGGAAAGCGCGCGAATCCGGTCCGGCCCGCGGATGAAGGAACCCTCCCGCCGCCGCGCTTCGCGCGCCCGGCGGGCCGCGGGATCCCGGGGCGGATGGGGCGATCGGGCCCCCGGTCAGTTCCGGGTGGAATCCGGGTTGAAATGCTTGTCGTTCAACCGGCGGTCTTCGAGCCAGCGGATGGCTTCCCGGTTCGTGATGAACTCCACGTGCCCGTCGCAGAAGGAAAAGTTCACGCCGCTGGCATGCTGCGCGTACTTCGTGCGTCCGCTGCTGTACTCGCTGGATCCCGTCGTCGGAAGGAAGAGCCCGTCGTTGACCGAGTCCGGGGATTCGTCCACGAGAAAGACCTTCGAGGCGGGCCGCCGGACGGTGGCCCTCTTCCGCTGGCGCGGGACGCGGGGCAGGGCCGTGCCGTTGATTTCCAGGTTCGCGTTCATCGAGTAGGTCACGCGCCGGGCCATGCCGATCTTCCCCGACGAGGGGCATTTGTAAACGGGATAGATCTCCGGAAACCGCAGATCCGGCCGGTTGCCCCGCCGGTGGACGGGCTTGCTCGTCACGTAGGGAAAGACCGAACCCGCCTCGGCATGGATCGCGATGGCCGGCGAACGGAGGACGTTTTCGGGCGGCGGAACCTCGGTGACCAGGCCGCCCCAGACCCAGTCGGACGGGTGGTTGCGCCCCACCAGGCCCGTCGCGGGGAAGAAATCGTCGGCGTCGTCGATGTAGTAAAGCATCCCGAGCATGAGCTGGCGCATGTTGCTCGAGCACGCGGCCTGTTCCGCCTTCCGCTTCGAACTGGTCAGGGCGGGCAGAAGCAGCGCCGCGAGGATGGCGATGATCGCGATCACCACAAGCAACTCGATCAGCGTGAAGCCCGGGGAACCCGTCGGGCGCTTTCTCGATCGAAACTGATTCACGACCTTTCTCCTCGGTCCGGGCAATGCCGATAATCATGCCCCTTTGCGGGGGGCGGTCAAGCCTGCGGACGATCCGCGGGCCGCCCGCCCCGTTCGAGGGGTTTCGGGCTGGCATCGGGAAGCCGTTGCTCCTAAACTCCGCGGCCCGTGAGAGCAA
>CAYNBQ010000038.1:0-32680 GCA_964395275.1 uncultured Verrucomicrobiota bacterium | reverse complement strand
GGCCCTCCTCTTTCCAAGCCGGATTGCACTTGCTCTGGAAATCTGCCTGCGCCCGCAGGGGCCGTTAGAAGGCCGATTTCGGGCCAAAATCGGGCCTGTAAGGCCCCGGGGGCGGGGATCCGAATCCGGGGGGGGGCGCCTTCAGCGCGCGGGCAAAGGCGAGCGGTCGGGTCCCCGGGCGAACGCCCCGGACTGACGAACGGCGGCCCTCCGGGCTGCGTCTTGCGCGACGGGGGCGGGATCCTGCTTTTCGGGGATGCGGAGGGTGCATCCAGTAAAGAGCAGGAGGCCGATCCCGGCTTGCCCTGCGTCTTGTCCTCCGAAGTGCCGCCTCTGCGGGACGGAGGAGGAAGTGCCGCAGGTGCGGGACGAAGTAGGGTCGGCCGATTCGCATTGCGAGGGTTGGTCGCCCGACGGGGTCGGGCTCCTACTTTCTCGGGAAGATGCGGGCGCGAATCGGCCGGGACAAAGTAGGATCGGCCGATTCGTGTTACGCCCCGCAAACGCGACGGGCGCGTTGCGGCTCCGCGGGCGGCACTTCGCGGGCTCGCTGCGGACGGTCCGGCGCGAATGGCCCCGGAGGAAAAAACCCGGCATACTCTCCGGCGACGCCGGGAAAGCGCTCGGGCTTTCCGGTGCGCCGATGGAGACAAGAACTCAGGGAGATTCGAGACATGCCCGCCGAGGTCCTGCCCTTCAATCCGAACCGTCCGAAACGAATCGTCGAACGCTACGAAGGCAACCCGTTGCTGACCGGCGACGATTTCCCGGGCGACATCACCTTCGTCTTCAACAGCGGCGTGGTGAAACACGACGGCCGCTACGTGATGGTCTGTCGGGTGGAAGACGCCTGCCTGAACCGGTTCCTCTGGGTGGCCGACAGCGACGACGGCCTCCATTTCACGCCCCGTCCGGGGCCGGTGCAGGTCCCTGCGGACCATCCCGACTGGAAGGAGTACGGTCCGCACACCTATTTCGACCCGCGGATCACCCCCCTGGACGGGACCTACTACGTCGTGCACGCCCACCACAGTTATCACGGATGCCGGCTCGGCCTCTTCCGCACGGACGATTTCGATCACTGGGAATGGCTCGGCTGCATTTCGGCGACCGACAACCGCAACGGGGTTCTCTTTCCCGAGAAGATCAACGGCATGTACGTCCGGCTGGAGCGGCCCAACGTCGGCGCGGGGGACGCGGGCGACATCTGGGCGTCGGTATCGCCCGACCTCCGCTTCTGGGGCGATTCCCGCTGCGTGATCACGAAGGGGGATTTCCACTGGGCCTACCACAAGATCGGGCCGGGGGCCGTGCCGATCCGCACCGACGAGGGGTGGCTGATCATCTTCCACGGCGTACGCACGCAGTGCGCTTCCTTCTACGTCTACCAGCTCGGGGTCTTCCTGACGGATCTCGACGAACCATGGAAGGTCATCGCCAAGAGCGAACGGGCCATTCTCGTACCGGAAACGCCGTACGAACTCGTCGGCCAGACGCCCTCGGTCGTCTTCACGAACGCCGCCATTCCGGAAGAAGACGGAACCGTCAAGATCTACTACGGGGCCGCCGACGCCGTGCAGTGCGTGGGATTCGCGAAGATGCGGGATCTGCTCGACGCCTGCCGCAACGTCTGAGGGGCGGTAACGTTTTTTTCTTGCTGCATGAAAGGCTGAAGGCGGGCCGCACCGGCTTGTCGGACGCCGAACTCGTGCGATAATGGCCCCGGCGGACATCTCGGGCGGCGCCGCCGGGGGTGCCGCCGCGTGCGGCGTGTCCGGGAGGGTAAGGAAGGGAACGTGACGCCCCTGTTGCAGCAATGGATCCTGGGACTGACGGCGGGTCATGTCGCGGGGGATTTCCTCCTGCAGACGAGCCGGGACGCCTGCCGCAAGCGGGAATGGGCCGTCCTGGCGAAGCACTGCCTGATCCTCGCGGCCGCCAGCTACCTGCTGGTCGGCGCATGGTCGGCCTGGGCTCCTTTCGCCGCGATCTTCCTGATTCACGGCGCCCTGGACGCCGCGAAGGCCCGATGCCGAAACGCAACGGCGACGGGATTTCTGATCGACCAGTTGGGGCATCTGATCTCCATCGTCGTGATCGCCTTCTTGGCATCGCGGGACGGCAAACCCCTCTTCTGGGTCGGCCTCTGGGGAGAGCCGTACCTGAAGGCGGTTCTTCTCTTCACCGGCGCGGTCGTCACCACGCGGGCCTGCGGATTCTTCGTCGCCGTGGCCCTTCGTCCCCTGCAGGAACGTCTGCGGGCCGAAGAAGCGCAGGGGGATGCGGTCCCGGAGGAAACCCGCGGCCGGAAGGCCGGTCACAACGGGATGCTGATCGGCCGGTTGGAACGACTGTTGATCTTCGTCTTCGTCCTGATGGGGTTTCCGGCGGGCATCGGGTTTCTTCTGGGGGCGAAGGCCCTCTTCTTCCTGGGAAAACTGCGCGATTCCGATCGCCCGCTCGAGGCCCAGTACGTTCTGATCGGAACCCTGGCCAGTTTTTCGACGGGCACGCTCTGCGCGTGGGTGACGAAAATCCTCCTCGAGATCCCGTGGGTGTGAACGAGACCCTCGGTACGCTCCGAGTCCCCCGATTTTTCCTCGACGGTTATCCTCGAAAGATCAAGTGGGATCGGCCGATAGGGATCGGCCTCCTACTCTGTTCCCGTAAACCCCGGCTCCAGCAGGTTTTCCCCTGCGGTTCCACGAGAATTCCTTTGCGGCTCCACAGGTCGTTCTTTGCGGGTAGAACGAATCGGCCGATAGGGATCGGCCTCCTACTCTGTTCCCATCAACCCCGGCTCCACGGGTGGCCCTTCGCCGCTCCGCAAGACGTTCTTCACGGATCGGCCGACCCTGCTTCGTCCCGCACTTGCGGCACTTCCTCCTTCGTTCCGCTACCGCGGAACTTCCTCCTTCGTCGCGCAGGCGCGGGACTTCGGAGGACAAGTCGGAGGACAAGACGTAGGGCAAGCCGCGATGCACGGGGGGGAGCGGGTTCCCTGTTCATTCGCGGCCCGGATCGTCGACCGGCACCCCGTAGTACTGCAGGACGCTGACCATCGTGAGCAGCGATACGATCTGCAGCACGACGATGCCGAGCGCCCTCGGCGGGGCCCAGATCAACAGGACCGCTCCGGAACCCAGGGAAAGGGTCATCAGATAGATCAACACGGCGGTGACGCGCTGGGAGAATCCCAGGCGCAGGAAGCGGTGGGAGAGATGGCGGGTGTCGCCCTGGTGGATCGGGCGCCCTTCCCGCCAGCGGATCCAGACCACCGACGCCAGATCGAACAGCGGCAGGCTCAACACGATCACCGGCACCAGGATCGCCAGCCGGGGCGCCTCCCCGGCCTCGTAGAAGGTCATCAGCACCGCGATCACCGCCAGGGCGAATCCCACGAAGTGGCTGCCGGCGTCGCCGAGAAACATCCTTGCCGGATTCATGTTGTGCGGAAGAAAGCCGATCAAGGCCCCGGCCAGGGCTGCGCTCAGCAGGCAGACGAAATACTGGCCGGTCATCCCTCCGATCCAGGCGAACAGGCCGGCGCAGATCGCCCCGGTTCCCGTACAGAGGCCGTCCATGTTGTCGAAGAAGTTGAAGGCGTTGACGATGGTGACGATCCACAGAACGGTCAGGAGGAATCCCGCGATCCCGGAGCGCAGAAAGACGGTCACCCGCACGCCGGAGGCGGCGACGAGGCATGCGACGGCGATCTGACCGAGGAGCTTCGGGCCGGCGCGCATCGCGTTGCGGTCGTCGAAGATGCCCAACAGGAGCATCAGCGTCGCACCGAGCAGGATCACCGCCAGCCGACGGGCGGCCGCCGGCAGTCCCGGCAGCAGCGCCCGCACTTCCAGGCTCAACCATGACGGGTCGGCGTTCGCCGCAACGCGTGCGACGAGATACCCGGCGACGATCGTCGCGACCCATCCCCCCCAGACGGCCGCGCCCCCGAGCAGGGCGACGGGCTCGCCGTGGATCTTGCGTTCGCCGGGGTGATCGACGAGACCGCAGCGCACCGCCAGACGCGCCACGGGCCGCGAGAGCGCCCAGGCGATCGTCGCCGCCGTGAAAAAGGCCACCGTTGCGACGCTCCACCAGTTCATCGTTCCCCTCCGGATCGTTCCGCAAACCACTTCTCGTACAGCCCGGCGATCTCCCGGACCATCGTTTCCCGGTCGAAGCGCACGCGCACCATCTCCCGACCTTCCTCCGCAAAACGCCGCCGCAGTTCCGCATCGCGGAGAAGACGGATCACCCGGTCGCCCAACGCCTCGACGTCTCCCTCCGGGATCAGGAACCCCGTGCGGCCGTCCAGCGCCACCTCGCGGGCGCCGTCGACGTCGAAGGCCACGACCGGCACGCCGGCCGCCAGCGCCTGGGGCAGGGCCCGCGGCAGGCCCTCCCGCAGCGACAGGTGAACGCACACGTGGGCCAGGGCCAGGTATCCCGGGACCTCCCCGGGCGGGATGAGCCCGGCGAAGACGAACCGCTCCCGAATCCCGAGCGCTTCGGCCTCCCGTTCCAGGGATTCCCGCAGGACGCCGTCCCCCACCAGGAGGAACTTCGCCCGCGGGATCTCCCGCAGGATCGTCGGAGCCGCCCGCATCAGGTACTCATGTCCCTTCAGATGGAAAAGCCGCGCGATCTTCACGACAACGAGGTCGTCGGGCTCGATCCCCAGGGATTCCCGAACCACGGGGTCGGGACGCGCCTCCAGAAAGCGGCCGATGTCCATTCCGCTGTAGACGGTGGTGAAATCCCCGGGACGCCCCAGGCCCGCCGCCACCGCGTTCTCCTTCATCACCTCGCCCACCGTGATGAAATGGTCCGTCACCCGCGCGGCGCGCCGTTCCAGCGCGAGATAGAAGGCGTTCAACCACCGCGCCTGGTGCGGGTGGAACGGCAACCCGTGGATCGTGTGGACGACGACCGGCGTTCCGGCCCGTGCGGCGGCGAACCGCCCGAGGATGCCCGCCTTGGCGCTGTGGGTGTGGACGATGTCGTACTTCTCCCGCCGGAATCGACGGACCAGGTCGCGGTAGGCGAGACTGTCAAGCAAGGGATCCGGCCGGCGCCGCAGCGACGGAATCATGTGGGTGCCCGGATGGCGGCGGCGCGTCTCCTCGAAGAGCGTTCCCTCCGGACCGAGGCCGGGACCGGTCAGCAGATGCACGTCGTACCCGCGCCGGGCCAGTCCCACGACGGTGTCGATCGTGTTCTCCTGCGCCCCGCCGACGATCAGGCGCGTGATGACGTGGGCGATCTTCACCCGGCATCTCCCCCGTCCCACCGGAGTCGCCAGACCGTCCGGCGCCCCCCGCGATCGTAGATCACCTCGCCGTACCGTCCGAGGAACTCCGCCAGGGCGTTCATGTCGATATCCCGGAGATACCCGTAGTTTCGCCGAAGACGCTCCAGTTCCGAAACGTTGAGATACAGATGGGTGATCCCGGCCTCGCGGAACCTGCGGGCGATCTCGTCAGGTCCCCCTGCTCCGGCGACCAGGGGAACCAGGCGGCTGCGGTTGTAGACGGTGTCGGCAACGTACCGGTGCCGGGAGTAATAGGTCCGCGCCTCGCCCAGGTAGAGAACCGTCGCATCCCCGGGCAGATGCTCGTTCATCCAGAAGACGGGATCCGCAGCCGGCCCGAGGAACTCCCCCTCGGTGATCCGGCCCGAGATCCAGGTCAACGGCGAAACGCGGGCCGGCCGCCGCGACGGATCCCGGGCGTCGACCGCGAGCGTCAACGCCTGCAGAAGGATCCCCCAGACCAGGCAGAGGCTCAACCCGACCCGGGCGGCCGTTGCCGCCCCCCGCGCGGGGCTCCATCCGTCCAGCGCCGCCCCGGCCAGCAGACAGAGCGCCCCGAGCGCCGGGTAGAGGAACCGCCAGGGCGAATAGGTCGCCAGGGCCCATGCGGCCGCCGACAGCAGGACGATCCCCCCCAGCAACCGGATCCGAGGGAAACGTTCCTCGTTGCGCCGGAAGAGGAGCAACGGAAGCAGCATCGCGAAGGCCGGCACGGCACCGCCTTCGGCGAAGCTGTACGCGGGGATCTTCGCGAAAAACGTCCCGACCGCCGTGGCGAGATCCGGATGCAGATGTTTCGCCCGCCAGAGGATCCCGAGTTCCGGCGACCAGTCCCGGCCTCCCAGGATCCCGGCGAAGAGCGGATAGACCGGGTTCCCGGTCAGAACCGCGTTCTTGACGAGCCACGGCGCAAGGCAAAGCAGCGAAACCGCGCCGACGACCAGGAGCCGGCGGAAGGCCGTCGCAGCGGCCTCGCGCCGCGACGGGATCCCCAGGAAGGCTCCGACGACCAGAAGCGCCCCGACCGGCGCCGCCACCAGGACGATCGCGGTGTACTTCGTGGCGCAGGCCGCCCCGGTCAACAGCGCCGCGCGGAGCAGGGATCCCCGGTCGCGCGTCCGCACGGCGTCGACCGTTTCCAGCATCGCCGCCGCGCCGAAGAAGGCCGTGGCGAGGTCGATCCGGGCGGTCATCGCCAGTTGCAGGGTGAACGGCATCGCCAGGAAGAGCGCCGCCGCGCCCAGCCCGGGAACGCGCCCCCAGCGGCGGGATCCCCAGGAACCGATCGCCAGGGCCGCGCCGAACCCGAAGAGGAGATGAATCAACTTGACGGCGCGTTCCGCGCGGAAGAGCAGCGCTTCCAGGAAGAGCATCTCGGTGAGGGCCGGGAAATTCGCGTAGACATTCCCCGGGACGAAGCCGATCCGGCCCGACGCCAGGTAGGCCGCGGGCGCCGCCAGGTGATACTCCAGCGCGTCGTACTCGAAGGGCGGGGTCAACGCCCCCGCAAAGAGGAGCAGGCCGGCCGCGACCGCGCAGGCCGCCAGCCCCGCCGCGAAGAGCGGCGGCAGCCCGGCGTCTTTCGGCGATCGCCGCGGCGATTCGGGGTTCGCCGGGGCGTTTCCGCGCGCCGCGGCGAAGACGACCCCGACCGCCAGGAAGAAGAGAAGCATCGCCGCATGGACGGCGCGGGAAAAGACCCCGGCGGATCCGAGCAGCAGGACGGCCGTCGAAAGCAACCACGCCCCCGCTCCGGCCGAGACGAGTCCGCGCCACAACCGATCGGCGGGAACGATCCGCAGGGCTTCCAGCACCATCCGGCCGGCGCCGAGGCAGGCGCCGAGGAGAAGGACGGTCGTCCCGATCCCGAGGGCGGCCTCGGTCAGGCGCGAGGCGAAATACGGACCGGGACGCAGTTGGGCGATCGCTCCGGGGAGGAGGTCGAACGCCTGGAAGGGGATCGCCCACCACCCGTGGCCGGCGGCGGGACGAAGATAGACAAGAAAGATCCCGAGCACCCAGATCCAGGCGCCGAGGGTCGCCGCCGTCGCCGACAGACGGAGGGTCCCGCGATCCCCGGCGGGACCGGGGACGTCGACCGGCGAAGGGGTTCGGGGCGGTTTCTTCATCGCTTACATCAGGAAGACCGGATCCACATCGATCCAGCTCCGGGTCTGGGGTGGGAGGGGCGTTTCCTCGATGACGCGGGCGCAGGCGGCGATCATCCGGCGGACGTTCCGGCTGCGTGCGATCACCTGGTACCGGTACATGCCCTGGATCCGGGCGATCGGCGCCGGGGCCGGTCCGCTGAGGCGGCTTCCCGGCGGCAGGAGTTTCTCGAGACGGTCGGCCAGTTCCGCGGCCGCCAGTTGGGCCCGCTGCTCGTTGGGATCCCGGATTCCCAGCAGGACCATCCGGGCGACCGGCGGATAGAGAAGTTCCCGCCGGAACTCGATCTCTTCGCGGTAGAATCCGGCGAAATCCTGGTTCAACGCATGGATGATCGCCGCATGCCCCGGCGTGTAGGTCTGGACGATCACCTCGCCGCCGACCTCGCCGCGGCCGGATCGACCGGCCACCTGGGTCAGGAGCTGGAAGGTCCGCTCGCCCGCGCGGAAATCCGGCAGATGCAGGCTCTGGTCGGCGAAGACGATCCCCACCAGGGTGACGTTCGGGAAATCGAGTCCCTTGGCGATCATCTGGGTCCCGACGAGGATGTCGATCCGGCCGGCTCGAAAGGCGGAGAGGATCCGGCCGTGCGCACCGCGGCGCGTGGTCGTGTCGGAATCCATCCGCTCGATCCGCGCCTGCGGAAAGAGACGGGCGGCGGTCTCGACCAGCTTCTCGGTGCCGACTCCCGCCAGCCGCACCGAGGGGTCGCCGCACTGCGGGCAACGGTCCGGCAGGGGACGATCCCGGCCGCAGAGATGGCAGAGGAGCCTGCCCTCCGCCCGGTGCACGGTGAACGGAACGCTGCAATCCGGACACGTCGCGACATATCCGCAGCTCGGACAGAGAAACGAAGTGGCGTATCCGCGGCGGTTCAGGAAGAGCATCACCTGTTCGCCGCGTTCCAGCCGCGCCCGCACCGCGTCGACGAGCCGTTGCGAGAGCAGCCGCGGCGCCTTCGCCCGGACGGCCTCCTGACGCATGTCCACGGCCCGCACCTCCGGCATCGAGCGGCCGTCGATCCGCGCCGGCAGTTCCAGCAGCCGGTACTTCCCCGTCAGGGCGTTGTGATAGGACTCCAGCGACGGCGTCGCGGATCCGAGCACCACCGGAATCCCGGCCCGGCGTGCCCGGACCACCGCGACGTCCCGGGCGTGATACCGCGGGGTCTCCGCCTGCTTGTAGGTCGTTTCGTGTTCCTCGTCGACGACGATCAGGCCCAGATCGCACACGGGCGCGAAGACGGCCGACCGCGCGCCGACCACGATCCGCGCCGCGCCCTTGCGGATCCGGAACCATTCGTCGTGCCGCTCCCCGTCGCTGAGATGGCTGTGCAGCACGGCCACCACGTCGCCGAAGCGCGAGCGGAATCGCTCGGTCGTCTGCGGGGTCAGGGCGATCTCCGGCACGAGGACGATCGCTCCCCTGCCCCGGGCCAGCGCGTAGGCGATCGCCTGCAGATAGACCTCGGTCTTGCCCGAGCCCGTCACGCCATGGACCAGGAAGACATCCCGGCGCCCTTCCCGGATCGCCTCGGTCACGGCCTCGACGGCCGCCGCCTGCGCGGCGGTCGCTTCCAGCGGTCCCGTGCGAAGGACCTCCTCCCGCTCGAAGGGATTCCGCGCCACGACCTCCGAGGCCAGACGGACCCATCCCTTCTTCTCCAGGGCGGAAAGGCTGCCGCGCGAGGCCCCCGCCCGGCGGACCAGGTCGGGAACGGTCATGGGGCCATCGTCAAGGAGGATCCGAAGCAGCACCGCCTGTTTCGGCGCCCGCTGCTCGAGGGCGTCCAGGTCGATCTCGCGACCCAGGCCGGGCTTCGGATAGGCGATCTGCAGATAGCGCGCCCCCCGCCGGGCCCTGCGGATCACCGCCGGCAGACAGGCGCTCAGCGCCCGCTCGTAGCTGCAGACGTAGTATTCCGCCATCCACCGGGCCAGCGCGAGGATCTCCGGAAGGATCGCCGATTCCGCCTGGAGCACCGCGTCGATCTCGCGTAACCGCGGGACGTCCGATTCGGCCGCGATCCCGACGACCGTTCCGAGGACCGTGCGACGTCCCAGGGGGACCCGGACACGGGAACCGATCTCGACGCGCCCGGCCAGCCGATCGGGAACGGCGTAGTCAAAGATCTGGTCGCCCCGGATGTCGGGAACGACCCGCGCGATCCGGCCCGGCGGATCCGCAGGGCCCGCGGCGCCGGGACCCCCGTCCTTCGAGCCGGAAGTCGTCGTGTCCGGAATCAGACTCACTCCCCGATCGCCTTCATCAGGAGACGTTTGCGGCGTTGCCCGTCGAACTCGGCGTAGTAGATCTGCTGCCACGGACCGAGATCGAGCCGTCCTTCCGTGATCGGTACGACGACCTGATGGTGGAGCAGCAGGCTCTTCAGGTGCGCGTGTCCGTTCACCTCGCCGGTGCGATGATGCCGGTAGTCCGGGCCTTCCGGAGCCAGTTTCTCGAGCCATTCGTGGATATCCTCGATCAGGCCGCTTTCGGCATCGTTCACGTAGACCGAGGCGGTGATGTGCATCGCCGTGACCAGCAACAACCCTTCCCGGATCCCGCTGTCGGCGACGAACGCCTCTGCGCGATCGGTGATGTTGATGAACTCCCGTTTCCTTCGGGTGTTGAACCAGAAATACTCCGTTTTCGATTTCACGGGCCCGTTCCTCCCCTTGCGCACGAATCGGTTCGACCCAAGGCTACCGCGGCGGCGCGGGGGCCGACATCCTTAATCCGCCCGTCGATGCGCGGCGGGGGCCGCGGATCCACAGGTCGCCCTTTGCGGGTCGAAGGGATCGGCCGATGGGGATCGGCCTCCTACTTTCCGGATGCCGACGGGAAGCGCGAGGACAGAGTAGGAGGCCGATCCATTGCTACGCGACGAGGCCTCGCGGTTCCACAGGTCTTCCTGCGCCGGGGATGGCGGCTCCCCGGAACGGCCATCGCGGGACACGACGCCGCAACGGGCTCCGCGTCGAGAACGGCAAGAAGAATAGATAGACGCGTCCCGTTTTTCAGCCTGCCCGGGTCCCCGCTCCGGGGTATGCTGCGCCCATGAAGATCCCCTCGCGCACGGCCCTCAAGGTCATCCTGGCGATCTTCCTGGTCGACGCCCTGCTTTTCGCCTGGTGGATCCACCGCTCCGGCGCCCGGGAAGACGCCTACGATTCCCTGATCCTCGAGGCCGCCGAACGGCACCGCGTCCCGCCTTCGCTCATCAAGGCCGTGATCCGGCGCGAAAGCCGGTTCGATCCCCTCGCGCACGGCGACGCCGGGGAGATCGGCCTGATGCAGGTGACCCCCATGGCCGGAAAAGACTGGGCGAAGGCCACAGGGCGCGAACCGTTCGGGGCGTGGATGCTGTGGGACGTGCGCAACAACATCGACGCGGGCACGTGGTATCTCGCCCGCGCCCTGCGGCGATGGGCCGACCGCGACAATCCGATCCCCTACGCCCTGGCCGAATACAACGCCGGACCCACGAACGCCCGCCGCTGGGCGCGGTCGGCCTCGTCGGCCCGGGAGTTTCTCGACAACATCGACTTCGCCTCCACCCGGCGCTACATCCTCGATGTCACCCGCCGGGCCGAGGCCTACCGGCGCGAATGGGCCGCGGCCCGGTGCCGCCCGGGCAGCGGGCATGTTTGCCGCTTCGACCCCCCCGCGCTATCGTGGAACCGGTTCGTCGCCGTGAGATCCGGACCGCCGTCAACCCGGCGATCCTGCGCAGCCGAAGGGAGAGGCAACGATGGAACACCGGAGAACCGGGTTTACCCTGATCGAGCTGCTGACGGTCATCGCCATCATCGCCATCCTTGCGGCCCTCCTGATGGGGGGAATCCAGTCGGCGCGCCGACACGCCCTGGCGTCGCGCTGCATGAACAACCTGCGCCAGATCTCCGCGGCCTGGGATCTCTATCTAAACGACCACAAAGGCTGGTTTCCCTACATCCCCACGGACTACTACTGGGGGTACTACTGCTACGGCGGCGACGACGGGCGGAGCACCGTCGGGCGGTATCCCAAGGAGAAACGGGCGCTCTACCCCTACCTGTCGACTCCGAGGAGTTTCATCTGTCCGGTCGACCGCGGCTCGCACGGAGAAGACCCCAGCTGGCAGATCGCCGGCAACAGCTACCCCTGGAACCGCGCCCTGCCCCGGATCGGCAACTTCCGGGATTCGCTCAACGGCATGCACGTCGACCAGGTGAGGCGGCCGACCATCACGGTCCTGGTGGTCGAGGAGCCCGTTTACGAATTCTTTTACGGGACGGCCGGCAACATCCGCTGGCACTACCCCGGCAAGGCCCGGGGGCTGGCCTCCTTTCTCGACGGCCACGTGAAGTGGATCGACGCCGTCGAGGACACCCTCTCCGGGGAAGACTGGACCTTCGTCCCCTGAGCCGCGGCTTCGATCCCCCTCGCCCCGCGTGCGGCACGCGCCGCCTTCGCGAAGAGGTCTGCAAGGAACTTTCGGCGTGATCCTCCGGGACCGTCGGGGCACAATGTCGAGGGTCGGATGCACCGTGAGTATCCGACGGAGGAGGTGAAGCCAATCATGCGGAACGGAACGTGGATCCCGGGAATGATCGTGGTTTTCGCGCTGGCGGTCGTCCCCGTCCGGGCGGACCTGCTGACGAACGGCGACTTCGAAACGGGCGACCTGACGGGATGGACCTTCTGGCGGGCCGGGTGGGGCTCCGGCGAAAACGTCCAGGTCCAGGCCGCCGAGGTCGGCTCGGGAAACTACGCGCTGAACGAATGGTTTGTCGGCGGCGGATCGGGCAGCTTCGGCGTCTACCAGGAGGTGCCCGTCACGCCGGGGACGCCCTACCGGGTCACCGGCCAGTGGAAGGGGGAGGTCTCGACCGGGTTCAACTGGTTCGAGGTGATCCTGATCGACGGTCCGTTCGATCTGGACGCCGCCGACAACCCGGACCAGGTCTGGGACAACATGGTCTCCGCCTACCACGAGAACGCCCCGACGATCTTCGACTGGGAACCGATCTCCAATACCTACACCAACGGTCCCTACATCGTGGACGGCGTCCGCACGGCCACGTCCGACACGATGACGGTGGTGCTCAAACTCGGCGGATTCGGCGAACCGACGGCCTGGTTCGACGACGTCCGGATGACCGCGGTGCCGGAACCGACCGCGCTCTTCCTTCTAGCCGGAGGAGCCCTGGTTTCGGCGGCGCGGCGACGGCGCCGCTGATCGGCGCCGGGGACGCGTCGCAGAATCCCATCCCTGTTCCGGAGGATTCCGGCAGGGGATTCCGCATCGTGGAGGGCCGCGGCATGAAGGCGTCGGAATGGCATGCCCACGTCGTGGGCTCGTGCGACTGGATCGACTGGGACCGTACCACCGACGGGTTCCGGTACGGCGACCCGGGGATCGACGTGACCGGGATCTCCGTTTGCTGGACGGTGACGGAGGAATCCCTGCGAACCGCCCGGGAATCCGGCGACAACCTCTTCATCACCCACGAACCGACGTTCCTTTCCCCGCGCGGCCCGCACGACGCCTTCGATCCGGAGGATCCCCAGTGCCGCATTCAGGCGGAGCGGCTCGAGCGGCACGGGATGACCCTCTACCGATGCCACGATTTCTGGGACATCTTTCCCGGCCGGGGCGTTCTCGACTCCTGGGCGCGGCATTTCGGATGGAAAGACGGCCTGGTGCAAGTGGGTCCCTACATGCGGATCGCGGGGATCGAACCGGTCCGATTCGGCCTGTTCGCCGCCGAGGTGGCCCGGCGGGTCGCGGAACTCGGGCAGGACTGGGTCGAGGTCGTCGGTTCCGACGAGGCCGAAATCCGCAGCGTGGGCATCGGCACGGGCGCCATCGTCGACCTGCGGACGCTCCACCGGGAAGGCGCCGCCGCGGCGATCGTGACGGAACGAACCTACTGGAACGAGATCTCGTGGGCGCGGGACATCGGATTCCCGGTGATCCTGGTGGGGCACTGCACCTCGGAAGAACCGGGGATGCGTTCCCTGGCGAACTACCTCCGGGAACGATTCCCGGAGGTGCCCGTCCATTACATCCCCCACCCGCACCCGGGACGGATCGTCCGTCCTGCGGGCTGACCGAAGGGTCTGGCGGATTTCAGAGCGCGGGGATCACGCAGAGAAACCGCAGGGGAACGTCCCCGACGTTGCGGAACTGGTGCAGGTCGGACGGGGCGATGCAGAGCACGTCTCCCGGACCGATCGGGATCTCGCCGTCCTCGGTGGCCACGACGCCTCTGCCCTCCAGCACGTAGATGCCGTGTTCATGTTCGTGGGAATGGCGAGGCGTATGGCCGCCGGGTTCGACATCGAACATCCGCATCACGAAATGGCTCGCGCCGTCGTCGGGACCGACGAGGATCCGGATCCGGACGCGGTCGGCGCCTTCCATGTCGACGGCTCGAGCGGCGATTTCGCGGGCCGATTGTTTCTTCATCTCTTTCCTCCCGGGGTGTCGGCGGTTCCGACGATACCGGAAAGGAGGGGGACGAAAAAGGGGGACGGGTTCCCCTGGTTCTTCCCGCGATTCGCGAAGCGGGACCGGCGGCGTGATGACCGGCGACGGCGATCGGCCGGAAGAGTAGGAGGCCGATCCCGTTCGGCCGATTCCCCTTTGCGCAACGTCCGCCTTCGTCCGCCCACCGCAGAACTACGGCAGACACGAGAGCGTTCCGTATGGACCCCCAAAGGACAACCCGTCGTCTCCCGCGAAGGTCTCCTCAGAGTAGGAGGCCGATCCCCATCGGCCGATTCCCGTGACGCAGCCCCCGGATCGCCCGACAGGGTCGGGCTCCTACTTTGGGTTGGCGCGACGAGGGCGTCGCGGCCCCACAAGCGGTCCTTCGCAGGCGACGACGGAACGGGGGCGTTCCGGCTCCACGGGTCGTCCTTCGCGGGCCTTTACGCAACGCGCCTGCACTCCCCCCGGGTGTGCCGGCTTCCTGGTTGGGATTGTCCGCCCGCTCGGTCAGCAGAGTAGGAGGCCGATCCCCATCGGCCGATTCCCGTGACGCAGCCCCCGGATCGCCCGACAGGGTCGGGCTCCTACTTTGGGTTGGCGCGACGAGGGCGTCGCGGCCCCACAAGCGGTCCTTCGCGGGCGACGACGGAACGGGGGCGTTCCGGCTCCACGGGTCGTCCTTCGCAGGTGGGGATCGGCCTCCTACGGCAGGTTTTCCTTCGTGTGCGAGGACGGAAAGGGACCGTCGCGCTCCCGCTCTTTCCCGGAAAAGGATCTTGCATTCCGATGCAGGACGGGGGGAAACTACTGTTGCAGTAGGTCGTCTGCGGAGGAGTGCGCCCGCCTGCGGCGGATGCACGGCGGGGTGCAGACGCGGCGGCGGGTTCCTTCCTCGCGGAGGCGAAGACCGTACGGGGCCAGGCCCCGAAGGGAGGAACTGCCGATGAAAGGAACGAGAAGAGGAGCGACGCTCGCGGGTGTTCTTGTTCTGATCGCAGGAATGGCGTTCGCCGACTGGGATCCCGGGGATCCCTACAAGATGCACTGGCCGCAGTTGCCGGACCTCAACGAGACGTCCCGGACCAGCATCGACGTCGATGACATGAACAAGATCCTCGCCGACGATTTCCAGTGCACCGCCACCGGACCGATCACGGACGTCCACATCTGGGCGTCGTTCGCGGACGACAACGTGCCGGATCCGGGCGCGGTGCAGTTCCGGCTGAGCATCCATTCCGACATCCCGGACCCCGATCCGGGCAATCCGGACAACTGGAGCATGCCGGGAGAGCTGCTCTGGGAAGAGACCTTCACGCCGGGCTCACCGAACTGGACGTGGAGACCCTATGCGCAAGTGCCGGATGAACTTTTCTGGGACCCGGCCACGGGGACGGTCACGGGCGACACGCAGGTCTTCCAGTACAACTTCTACCCGCTGGAACCGTTTCACCAGCGCAAGGGCGAGATCTACTGGTTGGACGTCCAGATCATCGATCCGGATCCCCTGTACACGTTCGGCTGGAAGAGCGCGCGACCCGAGGACCGCTGGAACGACGACGCGGTCTTCCTGAACGCCCAGGGGCAGTGGATCCCGCTGAAGTACCCGCAGGGCATCGGCATCGACCCGACCTACGAGGGCGATACGATGGACCTGGCCTTCGTGATCACCCCGGAACCGACGGTGCTGGGATTGATCGGGATGGCCGGACTCGGCCTGGCGCTGCGGTTGCGCAGGCGTCGGAGCTGATCCGCGCCGCGGGCCTCGAACGGAAATCCGGGACGTCCGTCGCCGGCGGGATGGCTCTATTGGCGTCGTCGCGTCGACGGGCGTACCGGTGTGGTGTGCCCGTCCGGCGAATGCCCCCCGGAATGTCGCGTTCCCCCGCGTGAGAACGCCCGGTCCGCCGCAGAAAACCCTTGCAATGTCCGGTCCGTCCGCGTATCAAGGTTACGGCGAGGTGGTTCGTTGACCGGCAGCCCGATCCCGCTGTGAGGAAACGGGATGCGGATCCGGCGATATCGAACGGGCCGCCCCGTGCGGGACCATTCGACAGTCGTCACTATCCGCGAAAGCCAAGGAGGTACGAAATGAGACCGACCGGTAGAATTGTGGTTCTCTGCGCCATGCTCGTTTTTGCGGCGGGAATGGCCTTCGGGGACTGGTTCCCGGGGGATCCGTACAAGATGCATTTCCCCCAGATGCCTGATCTCTCGGACACGGGGGTGGATGTCGACGCCACCGGGATCGTCCTGGCGGACGACTTCCAGTGCACGCAATCGGGTCCGATCACGGACATCCACGTCTGGGGATCCTTCCAAGACGACAGGCTCCCCGCCGAAGGACCGGGAGCCGTGGCGTTCCGACTGAGCATCCACGCCGACATCCCGGATCCGGACGGCCCGGGGCCGGAGTACAGCCAGCCGATGAATCCCCCCCTCTGGGAGAAGATAGTCGATCCCTTCACCTACTCGGTTCGCATGGAGGCCGACAACCTGGCGGAGGTCTTCTGGAACCCCATCGATCAGGGGCCGCCGACCCCCGACACGGTCTGCTGGCAGTACAACTTCGATATCCCCCTCAGCGAAGCGTTCTACCAGCAGGAAGGTGAAATCTACTGGCTGGACGTCGAGGCCTGGGACCCGAGCGGCGTCCAGGACTGGCGGTGGGGCTGGAAAACCTCGCTGGACCACTGGAACGACGATTCCGTCGTCGAAAATCCGCCGGGCAGCGGCACGTGGGTGGAGCTTCGCTATCCCCAGGGCCACCCGATGGAAGGTATGAGCATGGACCAGGCCTTCGTGATCACCCCCGAGCCGACGACGATCGGGTTGGTGGGCCTGGCGGCCCTGGCGGTTCTGCGCCGGCGGAAACGGTAGAGGCGGGAAAAGCCGTCGTTCCTCCCCGGCCGGAAGGGGAAACGGCGGTATCCAAGCGACGCGAAACGGCCGTGACGGGCTCGCCCGTCACGGCCGTCTGCGCATCCGGTCCCGATCATTTCCGTTTTGCGGCCCATTCTTCGACGAACCGCGCCAGCAACCTCGTGCCGAACCCGGTCGCCCCCTTCCCCGCGTAGGGACGTTCCTCGGAGAGGAACTCCCGGCCGGCGATGTCCAGGTGCGCCCACCGTACGTTTTCCGGGACGAATTTCCGCAGGAAGACCGCGGCCACCGTCGCCCCGCCCTCGCGGCCGCTGGAGATGTTTTTCACATCGGCCACGTCGCTGCGGACCAGGTCGTCGTACTCGCGGTCCATCGGCAGCGGCCAGAGTTTTTCACCGACCGCGTCCCCGGCCCGGATCAGGAGATTCTCGAGTTCGGCGTCGGCGGTGAACAGCCCGGCGCGATGCGGACCGACGGCCACCATGCACGCGCCGGTGAGCGTGGCGATGTCGATCACCACGTCCGGGTCGAACCGCCCCGCGTAGCTGAGCGCGTCGGCCAGGATCAACCGTCCCTCGGCATCCGTGTTGAGGATTTCGACCGTCAGTCCCGAGAGGGAACGCACGATGTCGCCCGGCCGCGTCGCCGTCCCGCTGGGCATGTTCTCCACCGCCGGCAGAAGCCCGATCAGGCGCACGGGGATCTTCATCCCGCAGAGGGCGTCGATCGCCCCCAGGACCGCGGCGCCTCCTCCCATGTCCCCCTTCATCTGCTCCATCGTCTTGCCCTGTTTCAGCGACAGGCCGCCGCTGTCGAAGGTGACGGTCTTGCCGACCAGCACGACGGTTCCGAGGGCACGCCCGGGGGCCGGGGCATCGACGACGACGAATCGCGGCGGGTTGGCGGACCCGCGGGCCACGGAGAGAAACGATCCCATGCCGAGCCGTTCCGCCTCGGCGGGACCGATGACCTTCACCCGGACCTTGCGGCGGCGTCCCAGGGCGCGCGCGGCGGCGGCGATCTTCTCGGGCGTGGCCTCGTTGGCCGGCAGGTTCACCAGGTCCCGCGCCAGGATCGTCCCTTCGGCGATCGACCGGCCCCGCCGGACGCCCCGGCGTACCGCGGCCGTTTCGCCGGAAGGAACCACCAGGCGGACCTGGCGAAGATCCGCCGAGCCCTTCTTCTCATTCCGGCTCTTGAAACGGTCGAACCGGTAGAGCGCCAGATGCACCGCCTCCGCGATACAGGCGGCCGTCGTCGCCGGATCCGGAGACCGCCCGCGGGTCGGGAGCAGCGAATCCGGAGCCAGGACCATGCGTTCCGCTTTCCCGGCCCGTGCGGCCCTCGCCGCGCGGCCGGCCGCGGCGCGGATCGTTTCCTCGCAGAAATCCCCGGGATCCCCGAGACCGACGACGAGAACCCGTTCCCCTCCCGGCAGGGGGATCGATTCGACGGCGCCCCGTTCCGGCCGGAAGGCGCCGCGGTCGAGCAGCGACCGGATCGCCCCCCCGAGACGCCGGTCCAGTTCGCGCGTCGCGGGCGGCAGGCTCCTGCGCCCCTTCCAGCAGGGGGCCACGAGCGCGGTCGCCGGCCCCGTCCAGGAATCCTTCTCGACAAGACGCCAGGTGATCTTCGTCATCATCTCATTCCTTTCGCCGCAGGCGGCCGCCGGGCCCCGGGCCCCTTCCCGTCCGCCGGTCCGTTCACAAGGTGCGATCCACCGCCGCGGCAACGGCGGCGAGGCGCTTCATCAGATCCGCAAACATCTCGAAGGTCAACTGCTGCGGCCCGTCGGAAAGCGCATGCTCCGGGTCCGGATGGACCTCGATGATCAGCCCGTCGGCGCCCGCGGCGATCGCCGCGGCCGAAACGGGTCCCACGAGCGACCGCTGCCCGCAGGGATGGCTCGGATCGACGATCACCGGCAGGTGGGAGCGCTCCTTGATCGCCGCCACCAGGCTGAGATCCAGCGTGAAACGCGTGGCCGTCTCGAAGGTCCGGATGCCGCGCAGACAGAGGATCACGTTCGGATTGCCCTCGTTCAGGATGTAGTCGCTGGCCAGAAGGAACTCGTCCAGGGTCGACGACAAGCCGTTCTTCAGGATCACCGGCCGTCGGCTCCGACCGACCTCACGCAGCAGGTCGTAGTTCTGCATGCTCCGGGCCCCGATCCGCAGGATGTCCACGTACTCGGAAACCTTTTCCACCTTGCGCGGATCCATGACCTCGGTTTCCACCACCAGTCCCGTCTCGGCCCTGGCCTTCTGCAGGAAACGAAGGCCCTCTTCGCCCAGCCCCTGAAAGGAATAGGGACTTGTGCGGGGCTTGTACGCCGATCCCCGCAGGACGCGCGCGCCGGCCTCGCGCACGGCGACCGCCGCCGGCAGGAGCTGTTCGAGGCTTTCCACGCTGCAGGGTCCCGCCATCACCACGATCCGGTTCCCACCGATGGCCACGTCTTCGACCTCCACCACGGTGTCTTCCGGATGCAGATCCCGGCTGGCCAGCTTGTAGGGCCGCAGGATCGGCAGCACCTGTTCGACCTGGTGAAGCGACTGGATGGCCGTCCGGTCGAGCAGACGTTCGTCGCCGATGGCGCCGATGATGGTCCGTTCGACTCCGCGGGAGATGTGCGGCCGCAGACCGGCCCCTTCGATGAGCCGGACGACCTCTTCGATTTCCGATTCCTTCGCCTCCCGGGCCAGCACAACGATCATCGTCTCGCCTCTATTCCCCCAGGGGGGGCGTTCCCCTCATCGGGGCACGATAGCCGAGCCCGGGGACGGATGCAACGAAGCCGGTTTCTGGCATGTCTGATGCTCATTTCGATCGACAACGGGGTCGTGCCGAGACGAACGCCGGCGGAACCGCGGGCGTTCGTCCGCTGCCGATTTCGTGAACAAAGGGTTTTCTCTTCAGGAGGAGTTTTCATCATGACGTCGGCGACACTTCAGCATCCGCCTCGAACCTCGGAGTCGGAACGGACCCGCTCGGATTCCCCGACCCGGGAACCGGTCATCGACATCCGGGGCCTGTGCATCGACTACCGCAAGGGGCTGCGTTCGACCCATCGGGCGGTGGACCGCCTGGATCTCCAGGTCTACGAGGGCGAAGCGGTCGGGTTCCTCGGGATGAACGGGGCCGGAAAGACCTCCACGATCAACGTGCTGCTCGGCTTCGTGCGGCCCACCGCGGGAAGCGCCCGGCTCTTCGGCGAGGACTCGGGCCGTTCGCCCGCGCGCCGCAGGATCGGCTACCTGCCCGAGAGAACGGACTATCCCCGGTACCTGACCGCCCGCGAAACGCTGCGCACCTACGCGGCCGCCTTCGGCATGACGCGCCGGGAGGCGGGACGCCGGATCGACGAGGTCCTCGAGTTCGTCGGCCTGCGGGAGGCCGCCGACCGGCAGATCCGCACCTATTCCAAGGGGATGACCCAGCGGGTCGGACTCGCCCAGGCCCTGCTGAACGAACCCGAGCTGCTCATCCTCGACGAACCGACCAGCGGACTCGATCCCCAGGCCCGGATGATCGTCCGCGCCATCATCGAAGGCCAGAAACGCCGCGGCCGGACGGTCTTCTTCTCCAGCCACGAACTCTCGGAGGTCGAGCTGGTCTGCGACCGCATCGTCATCATGAAGGAAGGACGCCGGCTCTGCGCCGGATCCGTCCGGGAACTCAAACCCGATCCCGAAGAATCGCTGGAGCGGTTCTTCCTGCGAACCGTGGGGGTGGAACTGCCATGAAACGTCTGCATGTCGTGCCGGCGATGGCCGGCGACGTCGTCCGCGAGGTCTTCCGCCGCAAGGAGTTCTACATCGTGCTGATCCTCGGCGCGGCGCTGGTCCTTCTTCTTTCCTCGGTGGACTTCTTCGGCGGCGTTTCGGCCACCTCGCATGTGAAGGAAATGGCCGTCCAACTGATGATGATCTCGACCATCGTGCTGACCCTGACCGTCACGGCCCGCCAGCTTCCGGCCGAACGGGAACGAAGGACCCTCTTCACCCTCCTGGCCAAGCCCGTCACGCGCGCCCAGTTCCTCGGCGGCAAGTGGCTCGGCAGCTTCCTGGGGGCGGCCCTGGCGGTCACCGTCTTCTGGATCCTCTTCCTGGCGATGATCGCAGTCGGACACGGACATCCCTTCGCGCCGATCTATCTCCAGGGCTACCTCTTCTTCCTGGCCCTGGCGGCGGTCTGCGTCAGCATCGCCCTCTTCTTCTCCACGTTCCTGACCTACGGGGCCAACGTCACCCTGGGGCTGCTGCTCTGCCCGGCCTTCCTCTGGTGGGGCCGTCAGATCGCCGCCTCGGAATCCTGGCAGCGGCTGCCCGCCCCGGTCGGCTTCCTGCTCCAGAATCTCCTGCCCCACCTGGAGTTCTTCGACCTGCGAACGGTCATCGTCTATCAGTGGGATCCGTTGCGATGGACCGTGGTGCTGGCGGTGGTCGCCTACACGCTGACCTATTCGGCGATCCTCTTCGCCGGCGCCTGGGCGGTCTTCTCGCGAAAACCCCTGGTGAGTGCGACATGAAAACCGCGACGACGAAACGAATCCTGTGGATCGCGTCGGCCCTGGCGGTCCTCTTCGTCCACGTCGGCGCCGTACGGGTCGGCGAACGATCCCTGGCGGAACGGACCCGCCGGGAGAACCAGGATCTGCTCGGCGCCGTCCTCGGCGACGCCCGGGTGATCCTCGGCCGATCGCTCTACCGCAAGGCCGACATCGCCTTCCATGCGGGCGTGGCCGAGGCCGCCAAGGAACATCGACAGGGCGATCGACCGGCGATCGCCGCCGCCGGGGACGCCGACGCCGAAGAACACGACCACGAACATCATCACGACGGGGATCACGATCACGAGGCCTGCGACCACGACGCCTGCGGACACGAACACCATCATCACGAACACGCCGCGGGGATCCCCCGCTGGGTCGCCTGGATCGACGACGGGGTCCATCCCCGGACTCACCGCCATCTGAAGGGCACGCAGGCCCAGGAAATCCTCCCGTGGCTGGCGCTCGCCATCCAGGCCGATCCGCACGCCGCCGAACCCTATCTCGTGGCGGGATACTGGCTGGGCTGGGTCTTCGACCGAACGAAGGAAGCCGAACAGATCCTCCAGGCCGGATTGCAGCGGGCCGAACCGAAGGAACCCCTCGAACGGGAACTCGGCCGGCTCTACTTCCGCCGGATGAACGATCCCGCGCGGGGACGGCCCCATCTGGAACGGGCCCTCGCCCTCTGGGAAGAACGGAACGCGGCCGGGGAAGAGCCCGACCTCCACGACAAGGGGGAAACCCTCTTCTACCTGGGCGAATGCCTCGCCGGCCTCGGCGAACGCGACGAGGCCGTGCGGGTCTTCCAGGAACTTCTGGCGATCTGGCCGGACAAGCCCGGACTGCGCGAACACATCCGGGCCCTGGCCTCGTCGTAACCGATCCGGCCGCGCCGGAAGAGGCGGGCCGCGCGCCGGTTCCCCGGCCGGCGCCCGCACCCGGCGCGCCGGCGCAGGCCGGGCCAAAAGGCTTCCGATTCGCGGGCGGATCCCCCATGCTCCCTGTCTTCCCCGGGATACCGAAGCTTCCCGGGGAAGACGCGGGATGAAGACACACGCCATCGCCATCGCCAATCAGAAGGGCGGCGTCGGCAAGACGACCAGCGCGATCAGCATCGCCGCCTGTCTCGCCCTGATGGACCGACCGACGCTGCTCATCGATCTCGATCCGCAGGCCAACGCCACCAGCGGACTCGGAATCGAAAAGTCCCGCGGACGCAGCGTCTATGCGGCCCTGCTGGGCGAATCCGATCTGACCATCCGGATCGAACCGACCCGCGAGGAGAACCTGCACCTCATTCCATCCGAACTCGACCTCGCCGGGGCGGAAGTCGAGCTGGCGGGAAGCCCGGACGTGCTCACCCGCTTCTCCCGCATCCTCGAACCGATCCGGGAACAGTGCAGCTACGAGTTCGTCGTCATCGACTGCCCCCCCTCCCTCGGCATCCTGACGATGAACGCCATGACCGCCGCCGACAGCGTGATCATCCCGATGCAGTGCGAGTACTACGCCCTGGAGGGACTCTCGGTGATCCTCCAGGTGATCGACCGTCTCCGGCAACCGGGACGCAATCCGGATCTCCGCATCCTGGGGATCCTGATGACGATGTTCTCGCGGCAGACCCGCCTGGCGAAACAGGTCGTCGAAGAGGTGACGAACCATTTCGGCGACATCGTTTTCCCGACCCGGATCCCGCGGACGGTCCGGCTCAGCGAGGCCCCGTCGCACGGCGAAAGCATCTTCGACTACGACCCGGCCTCCGCCGCGGCCGAAGCCTACCGGGAGGTGACCGTCGAGATCATCCGCCGGCTGCAGATCCTCGAGGGGGAGGAGACGGAGGAGACGCCGGCGGAGACCGCGGGGGAAGGGGTTCGCCCGCCGGGGGAAACGATCACGCCGTCCGGCGGTTCCCCCGAAGAAGGGGCCGCGGAATCGGCCGGGGCCCTTTCGCCGCGAAGCGACGCCCTTCCCCCGGACGAATCGTCCGGCGCCGGGGAATCGCGGGACGATCCTCAGCCCTGAGGCCGGCGGCGAAACGCCCCGTTCCGGGGCCGGAACGGGGCGTCGGATTCCGTGCGACGGCGGAGGCGAACCGGAACCGTCAGTCGAACCAGTTCCACATGTCCGTGTAGCGGATCAGAACCCAGAGGAAGGCGAGGATCAGTCCGACGGTGATGATGGCCGTGGCGTCGCCGCCGGAATCGAGTTCCGCGGCCCGGTCGGCCAGTTCCCGGAGTTCTTCGTCGTCCATCCGGGAGAGCCGCGTTTCGATCTCGGCGCGGCTCATGCCCATCGCCTCGAGACGCTCGCGGACCGGTTGGAGATCGAGCGCGGCCGACACCTCGGCGCGACGCGCTTGCCGGACGACCTGCGCATGGGTCTGCGACGCCACCGGCGCGGCTTCCGCGGGAAGAACCGCCGCCCAGACCGCCGCGAACACGACCAGAAGAACCCCCCGTCCCAACCTCTTCGAGCAGGTCGACCTCATTCCGGATCCTCCTCCCTTTCCTCCTCGCGAAAACCGCCACCACCACGCCACGCGAGATTAGCCGTCCGGCGGCGGGGGGTCAAGAGGAGGCGCCGATTCCCGCTCGATCTTGAAGACCGCCAGGGGCGCCAACCCGTTCGGCCAGAGACGGGCCAGCGGCGGCAGCGATCCGTAGGCCACGGGAATCTCCTTGCGGATTCGCAGATGTTCCTGGCGGCAGAGCTTCCGGAAATCCTTCAGGGAACTCAGGTGAATGTTCGGCGTGTCGTACCAGCTGTAGGGCAGGGTCCTCGACTGGGGCATCCCCCCCCGGAAGAGCAGGTGAAAACGCAGCGGCAGATGCGCGAAGTTCACCACGCTGAGGATCCCCACCCGGCCGATCCGCACCATCTCCCGCACCACCAGCAACGGCCGGTGCACCACCTGCATCGTCTGGCTCAGGATGACCGCGTCGTAACTCTGGTCGCCGAAATCCGACAATCCCTCGTCCAGATCCTCCTGGTAGACCGAGATCCCCCGCGCGACGCACTCCATGATCCGGTCCTGGTCGCGTTCCACCCCCCGGCCGTGGACGCCCTTGAGATCGCGCAACAGCGTCAGCAATTCCCCGTTGCCGCAGCCCAGGTCCAGCACCTTCCATCCCGGGTGCACCAGATGGACGATTTGGTAGAGATCCGGCCGGCGCCGTCTCAGCTCTTCGAGTCGGTCAATCGCGGCCTTCATGCTCGCGCAATACCTCCCGGTATTCGTGGTTCAGGAACCCGGAAACCAGACGGCTCAGGTCCTCCTTTTCCAGGAGAAAGGCGTCGTGCCCGTAGTCGGAGCGGATCTCGCAGTACGACGCCTCGAGGTCGTTCGCCCGAAGCGCCTGGACGATCTCGCGGGCCTGGTGGGGCGGGAAGAGCCAGTCGGAACTGAACGCCACCACCAGGAACCGCGCCTTCGCCACGGCCAGGGCCGCCTCGAGCGTGCCGGCCCGGGCGGTCAGGTCGAAGACGTCCATCGCCCGGGTGATGTGCAGATACGAATTGGCGTCGAACCGTTCCACGAAGCTCTCGCCCTGGTGTTCGAGATAACTCTCGACCGCGAAATCGATGTCCATGCCGAACTTGTAGTCCGGCCCCTGCCCGTTCTGCAGGCGGCGGGCGAAACGCCGGCGCATCCCGTGTTCGCTCAGGTACGTGATGTGCCCCAGCATCCGCGCCAGCGCCAGACCCCGCTTCGGCCCTTCGCCGTCGTAGTAGTCGCCGCCGTTCCATCCCGGGGAGGAACGGATCGCCGCGCGGCCCACGTAGTCGAAGGCCAGGGCCTGGTCGCTCAACCGCGCGGCGGTGGCGATCGGGATCGCCGAACGGACCCGGTCGGGATAACTCACCGCCCATTCCAGCACCTGCATCCCGCCGAGCGATCCCCCGCAGATCGTCAGCCACTGCGGGATCCCCAGGTGTTCCATCAGCGCGTACTGAACCCGGACCATGTCGCGGACGGTGATCATCGGGAAGCGCGAGCCGTACGGACGGGCCTCGCCCGGGGGAATCGAACTCGGACCCTCGGTCCCCTTGCATCCCCCCAGGATGTTCGAACAGACGACGCAGTAGCGGTCCGTGTCGAAGGCTTCCCCCGGTCCGATCATCATGTCCCACCAGCCCGGTTTCGGATCCGAGGGATCGTGGTACCCCGCCACATGCGCGTCGCCGGACAGGGCATGGGTGATCAACACCGCATTCGATTTCGTCTCGTCGAGCGTCCCGTAGACCTCGTAGGCGACCCGGATCGGCCCCAGACGCCGGCCGCAGTCGAGCAACAGCTCGTCCGGCGGCTCGGCGAACGTGAAGCTGCGGGTCTTCACGATCCCCACCGAATGCGGCGAGTCCCATGGTTTGATCGGTACGGTCGGCATGAAACGTCTTCACCCCCGCGAAACAGGACATCTCGCCTCGAAATCGCTTCGACTGCAAGGAGAAGGATACGCCCCGTCCCGGGGAATGACACCCCCGGGGACGCGGACCCGCGCGGAATCGAGGCCCGCGCCCGCCCGCCTCGCGGGAATCCGATTCCGCCGGACGGACCGTCCCGGGACTCAGGCCTTCGCCAGCGCCTGGTCGATGTCGGCCACGATATCCTCGAAATCCTCCAGCCCGATCGACAGGCGGATGTAGTCGTCGGTCACCCCCGTGCTCCTCTGTTCCTCGGGGGTAAGCTGCTGGTGCGTCGTCGTCGCCGGATGGATCACCAGCGACCGCGCGTCCCCGATGTTCGCCAGATGCGACAACAGACGCACGGAGTCGATGAACCGGCGCCCGGCCTCCCGGCCGCCCCGGATCCCGAAGCCGATCAGGGCCCCCTGCCCCTTCGGCAGGTATTTCCGGGCGAGTTCATGCGAAGGATGGTCCTCCAGCCCGGGATAATTCACCCACGAGACCTTCGGATGCTCCTTCAACCACCGCGCCACCCGCAGGGCGTTCTCGCAGTGGCGCTGCATCCGCAGCCCGAGGGTCTCGATCCCCTGCAGGATCAGGAACGCGTTGAAAGGACTGATGCAGGATCCCAGGTCCCGAAGGAGGGTCACCCGCATCTTGACGATGTAGGCCAGCTCGCCGAGCGCCTCGACGTACTTCAGGCCGTGATAGCTCGGATCGGGTTCGACCAGGCCGGGGAACCGGCCGTTCGTCCAGTCGAATCGCCCGCTGTCGACCACGATTCCCCCGATCGACGTGCCGTGGCCGCCGAGGAACTTCGTCAGGGAGTGCATCACGATGTCCGCGCCCCATTCGATCGGCCGGCAGAGGGCCGGGCTGACCGAGGTGGCGTCGACGATCAGCGGCACGCCGTGCTCGTGGGCGACGGCGGCGGCGGCCTCGATATCGAGCACGTTCAACTTCGGATTCGCCAGCACCTCTCCGTAGACGGCGCGCGTCCGGTCGTTGAAGGCTCCCCGGAAGGCCTTCTCGTCGGAGAAATCGACGAACCGCACCCGGATCCCGAAGCGTTCGAGGGTGTAGTGCAGAAGGTTGTAGGTTCCCCCGTACAACTCCGGGGAGGCGACCACCTCGTCCCCGGCGCGGGCGATGTTGAGGATCGAGAAGGTCGTCGCCGCCTGTCCGGAGGCGACCGCGAGGGCGGCCGCGCCGCCTTCCAGGGCGGCCATGCGCTTCTCGAGCGCATCGGTGGTCGGGTTCATGATCCGCGTATAGATGTTCCCGAACTCTTCCAGCGCGAAGAGACGCGCCGCATGTTCCGAATCGCGGAACTGGAAGGACGTGGTCTGGTAGATGGGCACGGCCCGCGCGCCGGTCGTCGGATCCGGCTCGTATCCCGCGTGCAACGCCTGCGTATCGAGTCCAAGCGGTCGTTCGTCGGTCATGATTCGATTCCTCCCCCCTGTTCTATGAAACCGTCACCGCCCCGTCGCCGGACGGGGCGCCGGGGACGCATCCGGCCGGATGCGCGCCTCTCTCCCGCGCGAACCTTTCGCCCGGGGGAACCACGCCATGCATTCTTTACGCAGGTGTAGAATAAAGTCAACATACCTCTGCCGCCCCCTCCTCCCCCTTCTCCAGCCCCCGGGACCCCCCGTGCGCTCAGTCCAGCCCCAGTTCGATCCGGCCTTCCTCCGAAATCCGATCCTCCGACCACGGCGGGTCCCACACCAGTTGCACCGTCGCCGCCGCCACACCGTCCATCCGCTCGATCCGCGCCCGCGCCGATTCCACGATCATCGGCCCCATCGCACATCCCATCGCCGTCAGCGTCATCTTCACCGAAACCGCCACGTCTTCCGTTCCCGCCACCGGACGGATCTCGACCTCGTACACCAATCCCAGGTCCACGATGTTCACCGGAATCTCCGGGTCGTAAACCTCCTTCAACGCCTCCAGCACCGAATCCTTCGTCACTTCCGCCATGACCTTCCTCCCCTCCCCGGTCCCGCTTGGAACCCTTTCGCCCTCCACTTTGCTCCGGATCGGCCGCGAAGCAAGGCCCGCGAGGAACGAACCCGCGCCCGCGCCCCGCCCGCCGTCCGGACCTCCCCGCGCGCGTCCCCCGAACCATCCCCGCCGTTCCCCCGACTCCGATTCCCTTAGCCGCTGTAACGACGCCCCTTACGATCGCCGCACCCCGGCCCGCCCCCGGCCCCGCGACCCCCGGTTCCGCCGGGCGCGGACCGGTTGACACCCCGCCTCACGGATGCATAGTAGGTAAACAGGTCAACATTCCGGAGCCGGCCTCCGCGGTCGGCTCCGAATCCGTTCCCGGAACCATCTTCATCGACCGGAACCACGGGGGATGCAACCGACATGCCGGACCAACTCGAAATCCGCGATCTCCACGTCGAGGTCGAAGGCAAACCGATCCTGCGCGGGGTGAACCTGCTCCTGCCCCTCGGCGAGATCCACGCCCTCATGGGGCCCAACGGATCCGGCAAGAGCACCCTCGCCAACGTCCTGATGGGACATCCGAAGTACCGGGTCACCGGCGGCGACATCCTCGTCGACGGCGAGTCGATCCGCGAACTCGACCCCGACGAACGCGCCCGCCGGGGGCTCTTTCTCGCCTTCCAGTATCCGGCCGAGATCGAGGGGGTGACGGTGACGAACTTCCTGCGCACCGCCATGAACGCCCGGCGGGAGACCCCCCTGGCCGTCTCCGACTTCCTGAAAAGGCTCCGCGAAAAGGTCGAGATCCTCGAGATCGACCCGGCCTTCACCCGGCGTTCCCTGAACCAGGGATTCTCCGGCGGGGAAAAGAAGCGCAACGAGGTTCTGCAGATGGCCATGCTCGAACCCCGCTACGCCATCCTGGACGAAACCGACAGCGGCCTCGACATCGACGCCCTGCGCATCGTCTCCGAGGGCGTCAACCGCATGCGCGGCCCCTCCTTCGCGGCCCTGATCATCACCCACTACGTCCGCATCCTCCGCTACATCCGGCCCGACCGGGTCCATGTCTTCCTTGACGGCCGCGTCATCCGCAGCGGCGGCTCGGACCTGGCCGATCTCCTCGAGGAAAAGGGCTACGACTGGATCCGGGAGGAGGCCGCCGCGGCCGGCTGACCCCCGTCGCTTCCGGCGATCGCAACGCCCGGAGGATCGAGATCATGACGGATCCATCCACGAAAGAACCCGACAGCGAGGCCCGCGCCCGACGCGAACTGGGCATCGAGGTCGATTCCTACGAATACGGGTTTCACGACGAACACCGCCCCTCGTTCAAGAGCCGCAGGGGACTCGATCGTTCCGTCGTGGAAGAGATCTCCGCCATCAAGGGCGAACCGTCCTGGATGCGGAAATTCCGCCTGCGGGCCCTCGAGATCTTCCGGTCCAAACCCCAGATCACCTGGGGCGACACCGGGAAGATCCGCCAGATCCGGTTCGACGACATCCATTACTACGTCCGTCCGACCGATCGGCAGGGCCGAACCTGGGACGAGGTGCCCGAGGAGATCCGCAACACCTTCGACCGGCTCGGGATCCCCGAGGCGGAACGGAAGTTCCTTGCCGGCGTCGGCGCCCAGTACGATTCCGAGGTCGTCTACCACAACATCCAGGAAGAACTGGAAAAGAAGGGCGTGATCTTCCTGGACATGGATTCGGGCCTGCGCAAGCACCCGGATCTCGTCCGGGAATACTTCGGAACCGTGGTCCCGCCCGGCGACAACAAGTACGCGGCCCTCAACAGCGCGGTCTGGAGCGGCGGCAGCTTCGTCTACGTCCCCGAGGGCGTGAAGGTCGAGGTCCCCCTGCAGGCCTACTTCCGCATCAACACCCAGAACATGGGCCAGTTCGAACGGACCCTTATCATCGCCGAACCGGGCAGCTTCGTGCACTACATCGAGGGATGCACCGCGCCGGTCTATTCCTCGGATTCCCTCCACAGCGCGGTCGTGGAAATCATCGCCCGGCCCGGCGCGCGGGTGCGCTACTCGACGGTCCAGAACTGGTCGAAGAACGTCTTCAACCTGGTCACCAAGCGGGCCGCGGCCTGGGAGGACGCCACCGTCGAATGGGTCGACGGCAATCTCGGCAGCAAGCTCACCATGAAATATCCCTGCGTCTACCTGATGGGCAAGGGCGCGAAGGCCGACCTGCTGTCGATCGCCCTGGCCGGACGCGGCCAACACCAGGACGCCGGAGGCAAGGCGATTCACGTCGCCCCCTACACCACCTCGATCATCAACTCCAAGTCGATCAGCATGCTCGGAGGCAAGACGACCTACCGCGGGTTGATCAAGGTCCACGAGGGGGCCGTGGGCTGCAAATCCCAGACCACCTGCGCCGCGCTCATGTTCGACGACCTCTCCTCCTCCGACACGATTCCCTATATCGACATCGACGAGAAACAGGTCGACCTCGGCCACGAGGCCTCGGTCAGCCGCGTCAGCGAGGAACAGCTCTTCTACCTGATGAGCCGCGGCCTGAGCGAGACCCAGGCGGTCACCATGATCGTCAGCGGGTTCATCGATCCGATCGTCAAGGCCCTGCCCCTGGAATACTCGGTGGAGTTGAACCGGCTGATCGAACTGGAGATGGAAGGTCGCGCCGGCGTGATCGACCAGGAGGGATGGCTCGACGACTGGCGCTGACCGCCGCCGGACTCCCTCCGGGAAACGCCGCGCCAAACACAAGGAACGACGAAAGACCATGGCACGTTACGAAATCGGTTCCGTCGAAACGTTCGAGGACGGCCGGGCCCGGCGCGTGGAGATCCCGGGACACGCTCTCGCGGTCGTGCGTGTCGGCGACGATTTCTACGCGATCGACGATACCTGTTCCCACGCCGAGGCGTCGTTGTCGCAGGGGCGCGTCGAGGGGTTCGAGATCGAGTGTCCTCATCACGGGGCCCGGTTCGATCTCCGCACGGGGCGCCCGCTGACGCTGCCCGCCGTGCACCCGGTGCGCACCTGGCGGGTCGCCTGCGAAAGCGGCGTCCTCTACGTCGAAACGGACGAGGCGAGCGGGTCGCAGGACGGGGGGACGAAATGACGATCGGAACGGATCCGGACGCCTTCGCCGCAGGAGCGTCCGCGGCGCTCGGTGCGGGCGAACCGGCCCCCGTGGCCGAGGGGCGCCGCGCCGCGCGGGAACGACTCGCCGCGGGATCGGAACTGCCCCGATGGCCGGTTTGCGACCTGCGCGGATTCGATCCGGAGGAGTACCGCCCGGCCTCGGCGGTTCCCTCGGAAACGGTCCGTTCCCGGCTCAAGCCATACCGGCAGGCCTGGGACCGCAGCGGGGGAATGTCCGCCCTCATCCTCCACGGCAACGGGCGCTGCCTCGACATTCGCGTCCGGGAGGACCTCGCGGAAAGGGGCCTGATCGTCGCCGATCTCGACACGGCCTTGCGCGAGATGCCGGAGCGGATCCAGCCGCACCTCTTTTCGACCGATCCCGGCGAAGGATTCGGCCGGCTGCAGGACCTTCACACGGCCTTCCGGCGCGGGGGAACCTTCCTCTTCGTCCCGAAAGACCTCGAGATCCCCGGTCCCATCCAGATCGTGACCGTCTTCGACGAGGAAGGGGCGGCCTTCTTCGATCACACCCTCGTCGTCCTGGAACCGCGATCCTCCGCGAGCGTCGTGGAACACGTCTTTCCCGCGGCGGAGTCCCCCGCCCCGGCCCTCCACGTCCCCAACACCGAGATCCTCGCCGGGGAAGGCTCCCGCATCCAGTACGCGGTCGCCGCCGACTGGGGGGAGAAGAGCTGGTCGTTCGCGGCGAGGCGGGCGCGGCTCGGCAGGGACGCCGTGCTGCGGTGGGTCCCCGCCACGCTCGGAGGCGGTTTCGTCAAGAGCCTGGTGCGCAGCGATCTCCCCGAGCCGGGCGCACGGGCGGACCTGCACGAGGTCTTCATCGGCCGGGGGACGGAACGGCTGCATCTCGAATCGGAGACGCGCCACCTGGGCGCGCATACGGAGGCGGAGATGCTCACCAAAGGCGTGCTCGCCGGAAAATCCTCCGTCTTCTGCCGGGGCGTCGTCGTCGTCCCGCACGGAGCGAAGGCCACCGCGTCGTCGCTCCACCAGAGGATCCTGATGCTTTCCGACGGATGCCGGGCCGACACCGTGCCCTGCATGTTCGTCGACGAAAACGACGTGCGGGCTTCGCACTCCGCGTCCGTTGGACAGCTCGACGAAGAAATGATCTTTTATCTGATGACCCGCGGCCTGGAGCGTGCGCAGGCCGAGAGTATGATCGTCAGCGGTTTTTTCGAGGAGATGATCGAGCGGCTCCCCCATGAGGAACTGCGGGAAGAGATCCGCGCCGGGATCCGGCGGAAACTCGATCTGCCGTCCTGAGCCCGGAGGGGTTCCGCTTCGAAGAAAGGCCGAGAGGTGAGTCCCACAACGCACAGCCATTCGGAACCGGGTGCGCAGGCCCGACCGGCGGCCGGGCTTGACGTCGACCGCATCCGGGCCGACTTCCCCGCCCTGGACCAGGAGATCCACGGCCGGCCTCTGGCCTATCTCGACAACGCGGCGACGACCCAGAAACCGAACGCCGTGATCGACGCCATCTCCCATTTCTACCGCACCGACAACGCCAACGTGCACCGGGGCATCCACACCCTCAGCGAACGCGCCACGAACGATTACGAACAGGCCCGCGAACGGGTCGCCCGCTTCATCGGCGCTCCCAGCACGCAGGGCGTCGTCTTCACCCGCGGCACGACCGAGGCCGTCAACCTGGTCGCCTACGCCTGGGGGCGCAAGTCCGGCCGTTGCGGCCGTCGATACGTCGACACCGGCGACGAGATCCTGCTCACCGAGACGGAACATCACAGCAACATGGG
>CAYNBQ010000037.1:0-32749 GCA_964395275.1 uncultured Verrucomicrobiota bacterium | reverse complement strand
ATCCTCCACCTCTGCCGGCACCATCCCTGGCGGGAGACCCCGATGCTCCTAGCCCGGCCCCGCGGCGGCTTGGCCGGCTGAATCGCCATCCATTTCCCCCGCGCCGTCTCTCGCCACGCGCGAGCTGTGCCCTCCTCCCCCACCCCCCGAGTTCCCAACTCCAGCGCTCCGCCACCCTCGAGAGTGCATCACAGACGTTCTCATCGGTCCCCAATCTCATCCACTCCATCGCAATCCGTTTCCGGACCTCAACCCTCCCCTCCCTCATGAATAATCCGGGCTAACGGGGCTCGCGGCTGAGGTGCGGGCCCGGAGGCAAGCTTGCTTGCCGAGGGACCGTCGCCTCGCGCCGCGTGTTCGGCCGCCGCAGGCGGCCGAACACGCGGCAGGAGCCGCGGGCCCCGTTCGTCGCGATCACCTGCGGCGCGCAGTGCCGTCAGGTGCATACCCTTGTTAGAGCGCGGTCACCGTCTACCTCACAAGTTCGTCTTCACCCCCGTCGAGAAGTCGTACAACTGTATTGTGATCAGTTGCCAATCGACAGGGGGTGTAGTCCCCCAACCGTAGTTCTTGGTAGTTGTCCACGCCCGCAATGAGGAGCCTACGATAGGCACCTATGCCTCTGACGGCTGCCGGCATGAGCTTCAGTTGTCGCCGCGTGTCTCCGCTCGGCTGAGCAAACCACCCGCCGTCGATCGGGAAAAGTTCATCCCACAGGGACAGTGCGGAACTGACCTGTTCTCTAGGGACACCCGTCTCTACGCTTAGTTGATCGAGTTCGGCATCTTCCCGATCGGCAAGTATGAATCCACCCCAGCTCCAGAGGAAGCTCTGCCAAAACACTGGATATCGCTGAAAGTTCGGATCGCTCTCAAGCTGCGCGACAACGCGCTGAAATGCCTGGTACAAGTTCCAGTCTTCCAGAACAAAATCTCTTCCGAAGAGACGCACTATGGTGCTGGGTAGTCTTCCCGCCTGTCGAGCAATAAGGTAGTCTACAGCCGCCTTCAGGATTCCGAGGCGCGCTCGGTGCTCTAGGTACAAGCATGCTTGGACTGGAAAGTGCCTGCCATCATACAACGCTTGCTTGAATTGATCTGAAAAAGGTGGGTCCTCAAAGTGGACACCCAACCCGGCAACTTCCGCAGCTGCTGAGCGCGCGAGTTGGGGGTGGCCCCAATGGGCGTCCATCAGACTGCTAACTCTGGCCCTTGGATCCGTTTCGAAGAAAACAGCGTCATTGATGAGCTTCTGATAGTCACGGGCCCGGCGTGCGGTCTCGGGACACACTCCGGTCTTAATCGCACGGCCGAGAGAGGCAAGTAACCGACGCTGGATCCAGTAGGAGAAGCGCCAGAGACTTGGTAGCCAGCCCGCCGGAGGCTCAGGCAGGCCGCGGCCTTCAAGGATAGCAGGCGCTGCTTCTACGTTCGGGACATGACATAGGCGGATTTCGAGTCTCTCGCACAGGCGCCGAAGCGAGTCAGCGGCGACTCTTTCGGGAAGGAGGCGCACGAAGAACCAGCCAGGTCCGATCCCTAGGTACCGGGACCATCCGTAAAACTTGAACAGGTCGCTGAGGCCCCAGTTGCCGGATTTCACTTCGACAGGATAACGCGGCGCCTCGTCGTGGTCGTAGTCAGTCCACACCACATCCAATTCTAGGATATCGACGGGATCACGCTCAGTGACACCCGTTTCAACGAATCGGCCACGCGCCGCGAGATGAGCGGCAACGAAATCTTCGAGCTCGTAGCCGGTCGGGTTGTCACTGAGATTTGCCATATCTCATGCGCTCTAACATGTTATTATCCAGCAGGCGAGGCTCCCCTGAATGCCGGAAAATCCTTCATTCTCAGCCTTCTTCCCATGTCTCCCGAGGAGCCTCCATTCGAGTCTCACAAGCCCGCATTGATCAAAACGTACCGGCGGAACGGGGGTTGGGCAAGGCCAAAATGGGAGGGGTTGATTCCGCATGCCCCCCTTGCCGAAGGGGGCGTTGAGGGACAGCATTTTCAGATGTCGCGAAGAAGCGGCAGCCATCCGGAGTCGGAGCCGCTCCTCTTTCCGAGCAGAGGACCCGAGGGAGCTCCGGCTATATCGAAACGCTGTACTCGAACGACGCCGGGATCTCGGGATACCGGCCGTACTCCTCCTCCGAGCTGCGACGGGGCGCCCATGGATCCGCGTGGGCATAGAGAAGATGCGTGTAAATTCCGCGCGGGGGAAACGAGGCGCCGCCCGATCCATCGCCCTCCCCCGTCCGGCGGGATTCCGCCGCCTGGAGATGCCGTCATGCCCCGCCCGGGCACGCGCCGACCGTCCTCATCGGTGGGCCATGCTCCGGAACCGGTCCAGGAGTTGCCGGGCCTCCTCGTCCGTGGGGGCCTCGACGACGATCCGGACGATCGGTTCGGTGTTCGAAGGACGCAGGTTCACCCACGCCTCCCCGAAGGTCAGCAGCAACCCGTCCAGAAGCACGGGATTCCGTTCGGCGAACCGCGCGTGAAGATCCCGCAGCAACCGCCGGGCTTCCTCCCGGCTGCACGGAACCTTCGCCTTCAACATCTCCGACCTCGGCATCTCCGCGACCAGATCGGAGATGCTGCGCCCCGTCGTCGCCATCCGCTCCAGGATCAGCGCCATGCCCGTGAAACTGTCGCGGCAGGGCTGAATCTCGGGGTAGATGATCCCGCCGTTGCCTTCCCCGCCGATCACCGCGCCGATCTCGAGCATCTTCTCGGTGACGTGGATCTCCCCGATCTTCGTTCGGACCACTTCGCAACCGTGCCGTTCCGCGATCTTCTCGATCGCGCGCGTCGTCGACAGGTTCACCACCACCGGACCGGGGCTCTTCTCCAGGACATGCGCCACCGCCAGCACCAGGACGGTCTCTTCGCTCACCGGCCGGCCCCGGTCGTCGACCATGCCCAGTCGGTCGGCGTCCGGATCCTGGGCGAATCCCACGGAGCATTCCTCCGCAACGACGATTCGCGCCAGGGCCCCCAGGTTCGGCGGGGTCGGCTCCGTTCCGCGAGGGAACCGCCCCATCAGCCGCTCGTTCAGAATCACCGGTTCGCATCCCAGTTCCCGGAGGAAACGTTCCGCAAACGGCGCCCCGGCCCCCGCACAGGGATCCAACGCCACCCGGAACCGCCGGGCCCGGATCGCCTCGACATCCACGCCGCGCCGGATCGCCTCGAAATGCGGCGCCACCGGGTCCTCGATCCTCTCGACCTGGCGCAGCTCCGGTTCGGCGGCCAGGTTGAAATCCCGTTGGTGATAGACGTTGACCAGTTCCGCAGCCTCGTTGGCGTTCAGAAAGAGACCGTCCGAACCGACGAACTTCAACGCGTTCCATTCGATCGGGTTGTGACTCGCGCTCAGTACGATCCCCCCCGCCGCCTTTTCGGCCCGCACCAGCGCCAGAATCGACGGCGTCGGACAGACCCCCGTCGGCAGGGGCGTGCAACCGGTCGCCAGGAGGCCGGACACCGCCGCGCACTGCAGCATCGGCCCCGTCGGCCGCGTATCCCGGCCGATGACGATCCGCCCCGGCCCCGCGTACGTGCCGAACGCCTGCGCAAGCGCCGCCACCAGCTCCGGGGTCAACGTCTCCCCCACGATCCCCCGGACGCCCGAGACGCCGATCTTCAGTGTGTCAATGCGAAACATGATGCGTCATCCCCGCCCGCCCCTCGCGATCACACCGCCTGCGAGATCAACTGGCTCACCTCGTCCAGCCGCCGGAAGGTCTGCGCCGGTTCCAGCGATTCCGAGATCACCCGGATGATCGGTTCGGTCGTCGATGCGCGCGCATGGACCCATCCGTCCTCCCAGTCGATGCGCACCCCGTCGGTGCGGTCGATCTCCTGCCCCCGGTAATGCCGTCCCAGGAGATCGACCGCCCGATGCACCCTCTGCGACGGACACGGAATCTGTTGCTTCTTGATGAAATACGGCGGCAACGCCTTCGCCAGTTCCGACACCGGACGACCGGAAACGGCGATGTTCTCCAGGATCAGGCCGATCTCCAGCAACCCGTCGAAGGCCGGCAGGAAATCCGCCGCCGCCGCGCTCCCGCTGCCGTCCCCGCCCGCGACGCCGTGGTGCAGCAGCATCGCCTCGATGATCGGCGCCTGTCCCACCTTCGTCTTGATCAACGGAACGCCGCGACGCCGCGCCACCTCGTCGACGATCCTCGAGCTGCAGCAGTTCGTCACCACCGGCCCCGCGCGGCGGCGGAGCAGCGGATCCAGCACCAGCGGAAAGGTGATCTCTTCGGAGAAGGTCTCCCCGGTGTCCGCGATCACCGAGGCCCGGCTGCCGTCGCTGTTCAGGACGAACCCCACATCCCCGTCCACGAAACGCATCAACGCCGCCACCTGGCGCCCGTTGCGCGGCCGCGGTTCCGGATCGTGCGGAGGCGCCCCGTGTTCCTCCGCGTTCAACGGTACCAGCGAGAAACCCGCCTCTTCCGCAAAGAGCGGCAGCCCTCCGCAAACCGATCCGTTGCTCGCGTCGATGATCACTGTCAGGCCGGCCTTGCGGATCGCCTCGACGTCGAGGAAGCCCGCCAGGTCCCGGACGTGATCCTCCAACACGCCCCGCAGAATGTTGCGGCGGCCGATCCGGTCCCAGCCGACCCGCTGAAACGCGCGGGCGTGGTAGATGTCCAGCACCGTCTCGCCCTGTTCGTCGCTGAGATACGTCCCGTCCGGGCCGAGCCAGATCAGCGCGTTCCATCCCATCGGATTGTGTCCGCCCGAGATGCAGATGCCCCCCGCCAGGTCCCGTTTCCGGATCACCGACTGGATCGCCGGCGCGGGACAGACCCCGCAGTCGTAGACGTCGCAGCCGGTGGCCATCAGCGCCGCAACGACGGCCTCGGCAAGCATCGGACTCGAGAAGCGCGGATCCCTCCCGACGGCGACGGGATTGCATCCCGCAAACGTTCCGAAGGCCGAGGCGAACTCCGAGACCACGTCCGGGGTCAGCGTCTGGCCCACCACGCCGCGGACGCCGAAAGTCGTCAGCCGGAGAAAACGGGTCGCCGAGGCGTTCGTCTGCACCGCCGCTCACCCCCCTCCTTCGTCGTCCGAACGGAATCCCGCCAGGATTTCCCGGAACCGCCGCACGTTTTCGCGGACGAATTCCATTTCGATCTCCCGGCCCGCGCCGCCCCGTTCCGGACCTTCGTACGGCGCCTCGATCGTCCAGGGCGCGTGCGAGCGCCCTTCCCGCCGCAGGATCTCCACGGCGGCGGGAATGTCGACGATCCCCTCTCCGAAGAGGCACGACCGGGGTCGGCCGCCGTCGTCGACGACATCTTTCACATGCACCGATTCCGCGAAGGGCGCCAGCATCCGGACCGTCTCCAGGGGATCCTCGCCGAACACGACGTTGTTGCCGAAATCCACGCAGGCGCCGATCCACCGGGAACCGACCGCCTCCAGGATATCGCGCAGTTCCGGGCCCGTCAGATCCCCGTGGTTCTCCACCGCCAGGGGCATTCCGATGACCTCCGCCTCCTGCGCCGCCGCCGACAACTGCTCGACGACCTGGCGGGTCAGTTCCCCGCGCCGGGATTCCCACGTCTCGCGGGGATACCCCACGAACGTGCGCAGCGACCGGGCCCCCGCCCGCTGGGCCGCCCGCAACCGATCGATCATCCGCTGGGGATCCGTCCCCCCCATGCCCAGTTCCAGGTAGAGTTCGCGTTCCCGGGCCATGTCGGCCAGCCGGTCGATCAATCCGTCTCTCTCGTAATCGAGATGCGCCGGATCGAGTTGACATCCGTCCAGTTCGAGACGCACCACCTCGTCGAGAAACCACCGCAACCGTTCGGGGGAAGGCTTGTCTTCCCCGGCGAGATGGCGGTGCAGGGCGTAACTGTCCAGGCCGATTCGGTCGCTGTTCCCGTTCCGCTGGAACGACGTCATGGCGTGGTCTCCCCGGTGGACTTTCTCCCGGCGCAGGTCGGCATCATACCCGCAGGCGCGGCCGTTGCACAGAAGCGCCGCGGAATTCCGGGTCCCCGGCGGGATCCCCGGTTCGCCCCGACCCCTTCCGCCCGGCCCTCGCCTGCGGCTTGACGACACGCTATAGTGGTTTTCAGTTTTTCACAGTTTCGGCGCCTGACAATCTCCGGCAACCTTACGTCATGCCCCAAGATCCGATTCTCACCGTGGACGCCGGCACGCAATCCTGCCGCACGATCCTCTGGAGCGCCGGGGGCCAGCCCCTGGCCGAAACGTCCCTGCCCCTGCGGATCGCCGAACCCGCGCCGGACCGCCGGGAACAGGACGCCGAAGAATGGTGGACCGCCCTCGCAGGCTCCCTCCGTCGTCTCATGCGGGGACGCCGTTCCGACGGAATCGCCTGTCTGGCCCTCACCTGGCAGCGGGAAACGTTCGTGATGACCGATCCGAAGGGACGGCCGGTCGGCCCCGCCCTTCTCTGGATGGACCGGCGCGCCGCCGGCGAACTCGAGATCGTCCGACGGGAAATCGGCGAAGACGCCTTCCATCGCAGGACCGGCAAACAACTGGATCTCACCTCCACGCTTCCGCGGCTGCTCTGGCTGCGCCGACACCTTCCCTCCTCCATGAAACCGGAAACCCGCTTTCAGGACGTCGGCGGTTTCCTGACCCACAGGCTCTGCGGCCGGTGCGCCACCTGTACCGCCGGCGCCGACACGACCGGCCTGATCGATCTGCACACGGGCGCCTGGATCGAACCCTTCCTCGAACGGGCGGGCCTGACCGCCGATCGCCTCCCCGACCTTCTCCCCCCCGGCGGCCGCGCCGGAGAGGTGACCCCGGAAGCCGCCCGCGCCACCGGCCTTCCCCAGGGCCTGCCCGTGATCGTTGCCGGCGGCGACGGCCACGTCTTCTCCGAGGGAGTCGGAGGCGGCGCGGCGGAGGCCATCACCCTGAATCTCGGCACCAGCATCGTCGTCGGCCGGCGTCTCGAGACGCCCGTCGTCTCGCCGTCGTTTCGCACCCTCATCGGAACCCGCCCGGGCGCCTTCCAGGCGGAGTCCGTCATCCACAGCGGGACCCGCGTCCTGATCTGGTGCATCGACCGCATGCGCAAGGCCGAAGGCCGTCCCAGCGCCGCCCATTTCGACCGCCGCGCGGCGGGAATCCCCGCCGGCTCGGAAGGCCTCGTCACGGTCCCCTACTGGAACGGCGTGCGCGTCCCTTACAACGACCCCCTCGCCCGGGGAATCACCGTCGGATGGACGGAAACCCATACGCCGGATCATCTCTACCGGTCGCTGCTCGAGGGAATCGCCTTCGAGGTCCGCCTCCTGGCGGAACATCTCCAGGACGCGGCATCCGTCCGCGCCGACCGGCTCTGCGCCGGCGGAGGCGGCGCGCGCAGCCCGCTCTGGCGCTCGATCCTGGCCGGGGTCTCTTCCCTGCCGGTCTTCGCCCCGCACCACGTCGAGTCGACCTCCCGCGGGGCCGCCATGATCGGCGCCGCCGCCGTCGGAATCCACCCTTCGATCGAGGAAGCCGCCGACAGAATGGCCGCCCGAGCCGAACGCACCGATCCCGGACCGGAACAGCCGCTCTACGAGGAGATCTACACGCGCGTCTATCGCCGGCTCTATCCCGCTCTGCGGGAAGCCCTCGCCGACCTCGCCGAAATCGTTCGCCCTTCGCCGCCCCCGGGGGAGCAGGCATGAGCACGGATGCCGGCCGGATCCGCATCGGGATCGCCGGCTGGGCCTACGACGACTGGAAGGGATGGTTTTATCCGGAAGACCTGCCGTCCGGAGAGGAACTCCCCTGGGTGGCCGGGTATTTCGACGTCGTCGAGGTGAACTCCTCCTTCTACCGGCCGCCTTCGCCCCGGACGGCCGAACGCTGGGTCGCGAAAACGCAATCGAATCCCGGATTCCGGTTCACCGCGAAACTCTGGAAACGGTTCACCCACGAACGCGACACGCCCCCGAGTTCCGAGGAGATCCGGCTCTACCGGGACGGGATCCGTCCCCTGGTCGAGGCGGGGCGTCTCTCGGGCGTTCTCGCCCAGTTTCCCTGGTCGTTCCGCAACGACGCGCGGAACCGGGAATGGCTCGACCGAATCCTGGACGCGTTCTCCGACCTGCCGATGTTCGTGGAATTTCGTCACGCCGGATGGGCGTCGGAACCGGTCTACGAACACCTGCGCCGACGCGGGGTCGGTTTCGTCAACATCGATCAACCCCGGCTGCGCGACTGCCTCGCGCCCTCGGCCGTGGTGACCTCGAACCGCGGATACTTCCGTCTCCACGGCCGGAATCGCGAGGCCTGGTTCGCCCGGGACCGCCCTTCCTTCGAACGCTACGATTACCTGTACGACCGGCGGGAACTCGCCGGGATCGAGGAACTCGTCCGCCGCATCGCCGAACAGGCGCCGGAAGAGACGATCGTGATCACCAACAACCACTACCGGGGCCAGGCGCCGGCGAACGCCTTCCAGCTCAAGCGCGCCCTGACCGGCTCGAAACCTCTTGCCCCCGCCCCCCTGCTCCGGCGCTACCCCGCCCTGCGCGAGGACTGCGTCCCCGATCACCGCGGACAATCCCTCCCCTTCTGACCGTTCCGGGCGGCGGCCGGCGGACTCCGCCGGTCGTTGTCGGAAAGAGAAATCCGCAACCGGGCCGGAACGACGGCCCCCGGCGCCGCGCCGCCCCCCTTTCCGTTCGGACGCCTCTGCGCTATCTTGCGGTTCCACCGGATGTACCGACGATGAACGAGCCATTCCACTCCAACGACGCCCCGCGGGCGGGAAACGTGAGCCCCGCGCGGATCGTCGCCATGAGCGTCGCGGAGGGCCGCGCCTTCCTCCGCGAGATGCCTGTCGACGAGGAGGTCCGCCTCTTCGGACGGGCCCGGCCCCAGGAACGCGTCGCCATGCTGGAACGATCGTCGCGTCCCCGGGAACTCGTGCGGAGCCTTCCGCCGGATGAACTCGCCGCCAACATTTTCGAACTCGGACTGGAGGAATCGGCGCCCCTCCTTCAGGGCGCGGAACTGGAACAGGTCGAGTTCGTGGCCGACATCTTCCTCTGGAAAGACCGGGCCCTGGTGGAAGAACGGGCCGCCGCATGGCTTCGAACCCTCGTCGCCTGCGGCATGGAACGCACCCTGGAATGGTTCCGCGAAACCGAACCCGAGCTGGCCGTCGCCGTCCTCAAGCGCTGTTTCATCGTCGCAACCATGGACGAGGAATACCATCCGCCCCCGTGGGAACAGCGGATGCCCTCGTTCAGCCTCGACGGCATCTACTTCGTCGGTTGCGACGACCCGGATCTCCTCGCGGTCGGCCGCTGGATTCTCACCCTGCTTCGCGGCGAGGAACCCCGTCTCTACAGCAGCCTCCTCGAAGGGGTCATCTGGGACACCGCCGCGGAATCCGAGTGGGAAGCCGGCGAATTCCGGCAACGACGACTGGCGACGTTCGGATTCCCCGATTTCGACGAGGCCCTGACCATCTACGAGGAAATCGCCCCCGGGCGGCGGGCCGAGCACGCCACGGCCGAACCCCGCGAAAACCCGGACGAATCCCGGCTGCCCGTTCCCATCGCCCGCGAACCGATGCCCCTGGCCGAAGGCGACATTCTCCTGGCCCGTTGTCTCGAGCGGATCCGGGATCCGCTCTGGCAGCGGACCTTCTTCGGCGAGGTCGCCGCACTCGCAAACCATGTCCAGGTCGCCGACGGGCTCTCCCTGTGCGAACCGGAAAGCCGGCGGACCTCCTTCGGCAAGGTGATCGGCTACCTGAACATCGCCCTGGAACTGCTGGCCGACCGCGACGAGACGCGGGCCGTGTCCCTGCTCCAACAGGCGTACGCGCGCCATCTCTTCCAGGTGGGCTACAGCCGCGTGCGCGACGTGACGCAACAGGCCCGCTCCCTCCTGCGGGAGGGATGGATCGCCGCCATGCCCGGGCGAACGGCCCTGCTCGACTCCCCCTGGCGGGAGATCATCGAGGGGATCGCCCGGCCCCGCCCCGTCTGCTGCGAAACCGCCGCGGCGCCCGCCCCCCTCTATCGGCAGTTCCGCGATCTCGACGATGTCGCCGCCGCGGAGGAGGCCGTCGCGTTCGTCGAATCCCTCGGCGAACTCCTCGTGGGCCGGCTCCGCCTCTCCCCCCGGCAGGTCGAAGACCTCGATCGGGCCCGGAAACTCGCCGGATCCGTTCATCCGGTCACCTTCTCGAACCTCTTCCTGACGGCCGTGGGCCACCGGCTTCTCGGCCATCCCTTCGCCGCCATCCCCCTCTCTCCCGGGGAAGCCGGCAGGATCCTCGACATCCTCCGCCGGCCGCCGGCCGCGACCGACGGAGCCGCCGTGCAATCGGGCCTGCACCCGGCACGGCGCCGGGAATGGTTCGACCAGGCGGCGTCCCTGCTCGAGGGGATCGATCCCGGAACCCGGCGACGCATCCGGTCCTTCCTGGAATTCTGCTGGACGCGGCTCGAGGAGGAGTTCGGCAGCCTCGCCCCGGATCAACTCCCCGATCCGAGGTTCCTCAGCGCCCTCGTCGTCGCCGACCCCTCGTTCCCGGATCAGCCTCCGGACTCATGAACCCGCTTCGAATCGCCGACGACGTTGCAATCCGCCCCCTGGCGGATCCGGGCGAATCGGACGAGTGCAGCCGGATCGGCACCCGGGCGTTCGGCTGCGACACGCGCGGCTGGTACCGACCGGGCTCCGCCCTCGTCGCCGTCGCTCCACGGGGCAGGATCGTCGCCTGCCTCGCCTACGGTCCCGGACACGCATGGTGGGGACCGGACCGGGTTCCGCAGGCGTTCATCGGGGGCGTCGCCACCGATCCCCGCGAACAGCGTCGCGGATACGGCGCGGCCCTCATGGCGGGCGCCGTCCACCACCTGCGCGAGCTGGGCATCACAACGTGTCCCCTCTGGCCCTTTTCCCACCGGTGGTACGGCCGCCTCGGCTGGGCGCTCTGTTCCCTGGACCCCGTCTACGAGATCGATTCCTCCGCTCTGCGCCGCATCCCGGACCCCGGCCTGCAAACCGATCGGGTCCCGAAAAGGCGGTGGGAACGGCTTCTGCCCCTCTACCGGCGCTTTGCGCAACGGTACAACGGCATGAGCGATCGCGATCCCCGCGCCTTCCGCGAAAGCGTCGGCGGACGCAGGATCGCCGCCGCCTTCGACCGGCGCGGGCGGCCCGCCGGCTACGCCGTCTTCGCCGACATCGAGGAGGCGACCGGCTTGCGCGTCGACGAATTCGCGGCGTTCACGCCGGCCGCCGAACAGGCCCTTCTTCGATGGTTGGGAAGGAGAAGGCGCCGTTTCGTCCGCCTCGTCCTGCCGGCCGACACCCGCCTCGTCGACCGGTTGCCCGAGGCGCACGAGGCCCGAATCCATCTGCACACCCGGTTGTCGCTCCGGGTCCTCGATCCGGAAAAGGCCCTTCTCCACGTCTCCGCCCCGGCATGGATCCGGATGACCGTCGCTTTCAGCGTCCGCGACCCCGTCGTGCGGAAAGGCCGGGCGATCCGGTTCGCCCTCCGAATCGAGGACGGAAAGGTTCAGCCCGAACCCCGCCCCTCCCGGACCGCGCCGCGCGTCTCCTGCGACATCGGCGCCTTCTCACAGCTTTTCTCGGGATTCCGGTCGGCCCGGGACCTCGCCGAAGACGGTCGCCTGCGGGTTTCCCGTCCCGACGCCGTCGTGGTCCTCGGCCACTGGGTCCGCCGTCGCGTCCCCTTCCGCTCCGGCCTGGAACGCGGCTGACCCCGTCGCGGAACCGCTCCCGCGGGGAACGGAAGAGCGAACATCCCCGATCTTGCCCGGGACCCTGCGTCAGTGCATTTCCACGGCGCACGTCCCCAGTCCGCCGCGGAAGAAATGGAACTCCACGTTCGGGTGATCCGCCAGCAACGACATCGGCACCGCGCTGTCCGGAATCCGTTTCGCGATCATCAGGGTGGTCAGGCGCATGCCGAAGGGATTGTCGTGCGTTCCCGCATGCCAGATCGACACCTTCTCCGCCCGCCACGTCTCCACCGGGCCGACGGTCACCGCCCGCGTCGGCACCAGGGTGATGTTGCCGCCGCCGGACGTGCGCGCGTTCTGCATCAGGGTCATCGGGTGCAGATCCACCACGCGCGTGGCCAGCTTCCTGTATTCTTCCGGGGACGGAGGCTCGTCCGCCCAGGGCTCCTCACGCCGCACCGGATCGTTGAAGGCCCAGTGCTTCACTTCCCCCTGCCCCCCCTGCATCACCACGCACCGGACGCCCTCCCAGCTCGAACGGTACGCCGCCGTGTCCGCCGCCGGGAAATGAAGGTTTGCCTCGGGCATCGCCAAAGCCGGATCGATCCGGCCGAAACAGAGGTCGCGGTCCGCCCGTTCGAAGGACAGGGGGTGGTCCGTCCCGACTTCGCGATCCCCCTCGACCCATTCGTCCATCCCCCAGAAATGGGCGGACCCGAGACGCAAACCGAGCGCATTGACCAGCCGCGCCACCAGGGGAAGCTGTTCGGTCGGGCCGATCGGTCCGCAGATCCCGGCGGGATTGTCCGGGGTCGACCGTTTCCACGCCTCGACGTATTCCAGCGCCTCGGCAAGATAAAAATCTTCGAGCGTGTCGTGAAAGACGATCCGGAACCCTTCCCGGGCGAGCCCGGACATCGATTCCGGGGTCAGGCGCGCCGCGTCGGACAGGATCTCCGGATCCAGGGTCGTGTAGTCCCACCACCCCGGCGCCACCTTGCTCAGGGGGCGCGTCATCGTCCCGACCCCCCGCCGAAGGGGTCCAGGTCCGCCTCGTAGACCTCGTCCAGCAGGACGTACTCGGGAATGGCCTCGGCAAGAAGATCCCGGTCGCGCAGGGAAAATCCCAGGTGCAGATGCCGCCGCCAGCCTTCCGCATATTCGAATCGCTGCGACATCCGGCCCACGCGACGCGCCATCCGAACCATCGCCTCCACGTACGATCCCGGCCCCTGGCTGGCGTCGAGCCATTCCCGCTGGCTCTCGTGCGCCTCCAGGGCGCGCCGCTTGCGCGACATCACCGTATGAATGTCGACGTACAGCCCCGGGCGGACCCGGCGCCGCAGGGGATCCCGGAGCCCGTGCGGCAGGGCGTGATAAATCACCACGTCGTTGTCGATCGGGGCGGATACGGGTTCGGTGACGTAGTTCGGCATCGCGCGGACGAACGCGGCCGTCACCGCCAGCCGGCTCGTCGTCACATGGTCCTCCATGTAGTCGTCCAGGGCCGGCACCAGCAGGAGGTCGGGACGCGCCGCCCGGATCACCGCCGCCAGCCTCGCCAGCGAGAGCCGGTCGTACAGGATCCCGATGTCCTCGGCGATCGAGGGGTGATACGTCGCGCCGAGTTCCGCGGCCGCCCGTTCCGCCTCCCGGCGACGGATCGACCGGATCTCGTTGCGCCGCCGCGTCATCGATCCGCAGACGCCGTCGCCCAGGTGCATCACGTGGAGTTTCCAGCCCCTGGCCTTCAGCAACAGAAGCGTCCCGGCCATCATGAACTCGATGTCGTCCGGATGCGCCCCGATCGCCATCACCACCCGCTCGTCCCGCTTCCCTCCCTGCGTGTTCATGCCTCCATTCTACGCGCCGTCGCGTTCGATGCCAGTTCTCGCTCCCCCCGCGGCGGAGGCCGCCGCCCCGCCCCCCCCGTTTCCCGGCGGTTGCAGTCCCATCCTTCCGCGTCCATACTGGACGCGACGGGGGCCGTCCCGCGGGCCGAAAAGGCCCGCATTCCGGGTCCCGTGCATTTCCGATAGGAGACCAAGATGGACCTCGACCGCTACGCCGAGAACCGCCTCTGGGCCTTCCGCGCCCTGGACGAACTCGAACGATTTCTCGAAGACGACGACTTCGAGGGAGATCCGGAAGAACATCGGATCGCCATCGACCGGCGGCGCCGCGAACTGCGCGACGGCAAGTACCGCATCGTCTTCCTCGGCGCCTTCAACGTCGGCAAGTCCGCTCTCGTCAACGCCCTCCTGGGCGACGAATACCTCCCCATGGTCCTGGAAGAATGCACCACCAAGATCACCCAGGTCATGCGCGGGCCCCGGATGAGCGCGGAGCTTCGCCTCTCGGACGAGATCGACGACTGGGAACTCGTCACCCTCCAGCAACTGCTCGAATCCCACGGCGTCGGCGCCTCCGTGGAACGCGTCGAAGACGAATCCGCGGTCCGGATCTCGTTCACCACCGCCACCCCGCGCGCCATGCTCCAGAGCCTCAACGCCCTGGTGACCATGAACGCCGACGACGATTTCCCCCAGCTCAAGGCGCTGCGCGGGAAGTTCGAGGAAATCCACCTCTACCTGCCGAGCGACTTCCTCCAGGACGACATCGCGCTGGTCGACACGCCCGGCGTCGAAAGCATCTCCGACACGAACGAACGGATCTCCCACGGCCTGATCCCCCGCAGCCATCTCGTCATCCTCCTGATCGACAGCCAGAGCGCCGGAAGCCGCCGGAACCGCGAGTACATCGAACGGGTCGTCAAGCAGCATCGACGCAAGGTCTTCTTCGTGATCAACAAGGCCGATCAGCTCAATCCCGAGGAGATCGACCCGCGCGGCCGGCGCGGACCCGCCAAGGACCTGATGCGCAGCCTCGTCGGCGTCGTCGACGATCCGGAGATCTTCTTCATCTCCAGCCTGTACGCCCTGATCGCGAATCAGCTTTCGACAAGAAAGATCCGATTCGACGATCTCGACGCCGACCAGAAGATCAAGGTGCCGATCGGCTTCCTGCGGACCCTCCTCGAAAAGGAAGATCCGGTCGAGGACATGGCCGAGTACCTGATGAAACGGAGCAATCTGCCCGTCTTCCGCAACCGCCTCCTCCAATACCTCTACGAGGAGAACCGCGAAGGCGTCATCCTCGATTCGGTCTGTCGTTTCATCGACGACCGCGCATGGAAACTGGCGCGCCCCCTGGAGATCCGCCTCGAGACCGCCCGGAACATCCCCCGTCTCGACGCCCTGCGCGCGGAACGCGAGGAATTGACGGCCGAGATCGATACCGCCGGTCAACTCGCCGCGCAGGCCCGGGATTTCTTTTCCGCCATGGCCGAAGGCGGCGAATTCGACGGCGAGACCTTCCCCGGATACGAGAAGGCCCTCGAAGACGCCTTCAACGAGACCTCGATCGAGGCCGACGTCCTCGGTCCGATCCGCCAGTGGATCCAGGAAGACGAGAACCTGAAAGAGGCCCGCGCGGCCGGCTTCGAACCCCTCGCCCGGGAAATCGAACGGGTCGTCGGAGGCTTCGTCGATTCCCGCCGGGATCGACTGAGCACGCTCGTCGAGACCACCGAAGGCCGTCTTCTGGAACGGTTCCCCGATCCGCTCGCCGCGAAGATCGAAAAGCAAGGCCCGCTGGAGGTTTCCCCGCCCCCCGTCGGCGAGATCCGTGCGGGCTTGGGCCTCTCCTACCTCGCCTTCGGAATCATCGGCGCCCTGCTCGGCGGCGGGATCGGCGCCGCCGCCGTCCAGCTCGTCACGACATCCGTGTCGCTTTCGATCCCGGCCCCGCTCTACACGATTCCCGCCGCGGGCGCCGCCGTCGGGTTCCTCGCGGGCCTCGTCGCCCGCGCCTCCACCAGCAAGGAGGTACTGCGCGAAAAGCTCGCCGCCGCCGCGCGCCGCAAGGTCGAAACCCTTCTGTTCGCCCCGGCCCGCGAAGACGACCCGGAGACCGTTCCCGGCGCCGCGGAACAACTCCGGAACCGGCTCCGGGACCGCAGGACTCGCTTCGCCGACGCCGTGCGCGAGGCCTTCGACCGCAAGATCGGTCAGTTGGAAGCGCGCGTGAACGCCATCCGGCGCGAGGAAGAAGAACTGAGACGCGAACAGGAACAGATCATCGCCCGCCTCGAGCCGAAGGCGAAGAGGCTCTCGGACCTGGGCGAACGCGCCCGGATCATCGCCAAACGCGGCGGCGCCGCCGCCGAAGAACGCCGGCAGGAACCGGTTCCCACGCCCCCCGAACCGCCGGCGGCTCCCGAGCCCCCCGCCGAACCGGATCCGGCCCCGAACGACCACCCCGGCGAGAAACCCGCCGCGGATACGCCCGACGACGTCGGCTGACCCCGGAGCCCGTCGACCGCGCCGGTCGAACGGATTCCGGGCTAGTACACCTCGATCCCTTCGAACTGCGGAACCGGTTCCAGATCGAGATACTCGATCAGCGCCGCCGCCAGGGCGCGGCCCAGCTCGCGATAGTCGTCGTCCGTGATCCATGCCCCGTCCGGGATGCGCCGACGGAAATGCCCCTCGTACGTCAGGGCCATCACGTCCTCGCCCCAGTGGTTCCAGAAATAGGATTCGATGAATTTGCAGGGGTCGAGCTGGCTCGTGTGCGGGTTGCCGTTGTCGAACAACGGCGTCGCATGATCGAACGCGTCGATATACGCCTGTTCGATCTCCTCGAACGCGGTCGTCACGCTCGGCGCCACATGCTTGAAGAAAAAGGTCTCCGACGCGTCCGCCTGCGTCGAATGCAGGTTCAGCGCCACCCGGATCGGGTTCGGCCCCGCCATGAACGCGTCCACCTGCGCCTTCATCGCCGCCACCTCGGGAATCCTCACGTCGCACCATTCCCGTTCCGGATCGATTCCCTGCGAATCCCAGCGCGTGTGTCCCAGCCAGACGCCGTCCACGTTCACCAGCGGCACGACGTTGAAGATGCACCTTCCGCGCAGGATGCGCCCCGTTTCCGAATCCTCCGTGACCTGCTCGAGGAACCCCAGCATCGTCGGCGTCGCCGTGACTTCCCCCGCGTGCACCCGCGAATGAAGCCAGACCCTCGCCTTGCCCGCGTCCGCGACCCACGGGTCGGTCACCGTCACCATCCGCACGTCCCGTCCCTGGTGACTCGTCCCGATGGTCTCCACCTGCGCGTATCGGGACGCCGCGACGATCCGGTCAACCTCGGCGTCGATCTCGGCGACCCCGTACGGGAAGAAGAACGCAACTTCGGCCTCGTCCTCTTCGCCGCCGAAGGAAAGGACGACCCGGTCGGAAGCGGGCGCCTCTTCGGAGGTCATCCTTCTCCACGCGTCGTCCCCGATGCGCAGAACCGGGCGCGGACTCGCCCCGTGATCGATCCACAGGGTGATCGTCCTGCCCGCCGTCCCCTGCATCCGGAATCGAAACCAGTACTTCCTGGATCCCAGTTCCCCCTGTTCCTCGTACAACGTACACCGGAACGAGTCGCCGCCCAGGAATTCCACGTCCAGAAGACTCCCGTTGTCGTAGTTCGAGTCGAACAGGATTCCGCCGACCCACTTCGTCAGCTTCTGCGGATACGTCCCGTCGGTCGGGATCGTCGAAACGACCGAACCGCTCCCAAAGGCCTCGTCCGCGCAATCGGCGAACGCTCCCGCCGGCAGGACCAACGCCAGAAAAAGAATGCAACCCGGCCGGAGAGGTCTCATGGCCGCCACCATACCACACCCCGTTCCGCCCAACCATCCGCGACGTTCTCAAAGTTGATAAAGCGGTGCCTGGCACCGTTTTCAGAACCCATGACAGTTTGTCATGCTTCCTCTTGCACCGTTTCCTGGAACCGGACGGCACGATCTCCCTTTCGCCGTCAAGAAGACGGACCGACGAATGGGACTTCTGCCCTAACATCGCCTGTACCAGGATGTTCCGCCTGATACCAGAATGGGACGATGCGAAAGTCCCTGCCTGGCGACGGTGCGCGCATGCAGACATCATGTCGTAATCATCCCGGGGGGCACCCGGAATTTCCGGCCTATGCATGCGCCATTCTGACGCATTTCGCCTTCTATGTTCCTTCTTCCTGTGCGGCAAAATGTCGCATCCGGCACGCTGGTTTCGTGTCCAGAACCGCCGTAAGCTGTGCCCATGCGGAAACCTTCGGAAAGACGCAAACGCCCGGGCGCGGTGTGGGTGACGATCTTCGCCTTCGGGATCCCCGTCCTGCTGCTCCTTCACTACGGGCTGACATGGTGGCTCGCAACCCGGATGCTCCAGCGCGAAACCGAGCGGGTCCGACAGTCGGAGATCGGTTCCCGGGAAGATGTCAAAGCGAAGCTGATGCCTCCGCGTACGCCCGGGAACGATCGTCGGGCCCGGCGGATCCGCGAGGCCCTGCAACGGATGTCCGACATCGAGGCCGATTCCGACCTCATCGGCAGCCTGCCCATCGAAGGAAACGGATCCCTGCCCGAGCCGGACGAGCCGATTCCCCCCGAAATGATGGCCGGGATGGCGAGACGGCTTCTACCGATGGAACCGATGCTGCAGACACTGAGAGAAGAGGCCGGTCCCGATATCGCGATCATCACCCTCGAGGAGAGCTTCGACACCGCGAGGATGGTCGCAATGGCGGTCTGCACACGGATGAGAATGGCGGCCCGCCTTCTTGCGATGTCCGCAGTCCTGCATGCGGGCGAAGGGAACGACCGAAAGGCCGTCGACGACATCATCGCGGGAATCCGCCTGTCGGAAACGCTGCAGGGGGATCCGACGCTTCTCGGCCGGCTTGTCGAGCACGCCGTTCTGGGCCTTCCGATCGCATCGCTCAAGCAGGTCCTCGCCCGCACGAATCCGGATGAAGAGATGCTCGATGATCTCGACACGGCCCTGCGAGACATCCCTTCGACCGACGTTTCCCGTCTCCTGCAGACGGAACGAATCTGGTGCGTGGAGAATGCCTCCGCCGGTGCGGATTTCCGGGCGTATCTCAAGCTCAGTCCCTCCGCGGGATTGAAGTCCTTCGATCGTCCCTTGGCGTTGCTCTGGTTTCGCTACGGGCCCGCGTGGCCCCTTCTCGATTCCGGGCATGTGCTTCGCGTCTACCGCAATCTGATCGATATCCAGAACCTGGACGAAGAGGAACGCGGGAAGGAAATATCCCGCCTGCTGAAGGAACTCCGGGATTTCCCCGGCGCCCGTGGACTCATCGCCCAGTGGGATCTCTTTGCCGAGAAACTCGCGCGACGCGACGCGTGGATCGCCAATGCCCGCGTGGCCGTGGCGGCGCAGAGATTCCTCCGACGGGAAAACCCGTCCGGCTCGAACGAACCGGAAGCGTTGATCGAGCGATTCGCGCGAACCCTCCCGCCGGACCTCCGGGAGTCCGTACGATTCCCGGAGCAGGAACAGGCACGATCCATCGTCCGGGAATGGGGAACACGGATCTCCATAATCTCCGAGGACCCGATCGTGTTCGAGCTCGCCGTAACGGGGCCCTCGAAGACCGCAAGAAAACCGCCGCGCCTGCGCGTTTATCAACGCCGGACGCCCGATTCCCCGTTTCCCCCGAGCACGATTCTGCTTCGGCCCGATTCGCGGAAAGGTCTCTGGGGATTCGTCGATCGGGACGGAAACGCCGTGATCCCGCACGTGTTTCTGGAAGCCCGCCCCTTCTCGGAAGGACTCGCCGCGGTCCGGAAGGAAACCGGCTGGGGATTCGTGGATCCCGAAGGGGAGATGATCGTGCCGTGCGCTTATGACGAGGTCGGCGACTTCAAAGGGGGACTCGCCTCCGTCACGACCGGGGGGTTCGTCGGATTCGTCGATACGAACGGGGTGACCGCGATCGAACCGCGGTTTATGGAAATCGGCCCTTTCTCCGAAGGATTGGCGGCGGCCCGGCAATCCGACGGCAGGTACGGGTTCATCGACCTCGAGGGACGATGGGTGATCCAACCGCGTTTCGAGGCCGTCGGCCCCTTCTCCGAGGGACTGGCGGCCGCCAAGGAACCCGGCGGCAGGTACGGTTACATTGATTCGAAAGGGAAATGGGTGATCCGGCCGGCCTATTACACCGCCAATCCGTTTTCCGACGGCAGGGCGATGGTCAGCACCTCTTCCGGGTTCGACATCATCGACCGCACCGGCGCGTTGGAAGCGAGCTTCCCGGCCCTGCCCCCCGGCGTCCCCCTGCCGGCGCCGTAAGAAACGAGGGCGGCGCACCCGACGGCAAACCCCCTTTCCCTGCGATGACACCTCCCGCACCGAATCCCCTGCGGGGCGCGGCCGCATCTTCGGCGTCAATACGATTCGAACGTGCCCCGCTTGCTGCCGTGGGGATAGATCCGGATCTCCACGGAACCGACGAGATCCTCGAGGATCAACCATCCCTCCTCCGGCAGGTAGTCGAAGGCCGCATCGGTCGGCTCCCCGCCGGGAGTCGACACCTCGACGGCATCGGGTTCCTCGTTCACGCGAACCACGAGCACGCGGTACGGGATGTCCCCCCACCCGCTCACGGCGAAGGCGACGGCCGGTTCCTTCGACGGCAGCCATGTGACGGGGCCGGGGGCATGGATCCACCAGCCGCGGGTCTTCTCCGTCGCGAACCCGTACTGGGGGGGCAGTCCGAAGAACTCAGGGAGATTCGCCTGGACGGTCCCCGGGTTGATCCCCGGGTCGTTGCGGTGCTGGATGGTCAGCGAATACGCATCCGGCAGAAGTCCCCGCCGTTCCGTGTCCGAACGGGGCCAGGTCTGCAGGATCCCGCCGGCGGTGATCCCCCGGGCGACCTGGTCCCACGGCCCTTCCGGGTCGTGGGCGGCCAGCCGGTGCAACCACGATCGGTAGACCAGTCCGCACCACTGGACCGGCACCCCGATCCAGACAGGCGCGACCCAGTTCGTGGCGCCGTAGACGGCGATGGCGGCGTAATCGCCGACCTCTCCTTCCGTCGACGGATCCAGGTAGATGAAGGGCAAACCGGTCCAGGCCCAGTAGATCGCCTCGTCCAGGAGATCCCGTCGCCCCGTGAGTTCGTAGCCGATGACGTAGCACTTGAGCAGGTGGGCGGCCGCCAGAACGTCCGGCGTGTGCAGGGGAACTTCCCAGGTCTGCGCCCCGCGCGGGACGCTGCGGGCGTAGAGAACCGTCTGCTTGTCGAGCAGGGCGATCGCCTCGTCGACCAGATCCGCGTCGCCGGTCAACATCGCGGCTTCCAGGACGGGGCTGAGACGCTGCGCGGCGTAGCCGTTGGCGTGATCCGTCCAGTGCGTGGAGGAATAGTCGGGTTTGTCCGGGGCGGGAACGTAGTGCAGGATTCCTTCCTCGTCGTATCCCCGCAGAAGGGCGTAGGCGTTCGTCCGCCGACCCCGGAGGTAGAGCGGCAGATCCCCGAGAACGAGGTTCACACTGGGCCATCGGACATGGGCGACGCCGCCGGCGGCGGCCGGATCGCCCTGTTCGAGTTGTTCCGTCCCCCGGGCGATGGCGTCGTTCAACCGCGAGAGGGTCGCCGGCGTCGGATTCCGGCTGGTCATCCACATCATGTAGGCTACGGCGTCCGCGGCCGGATGCGGACTGAACTGCGTTCCCGCGGCGTGTCGCCAGAGGCCGTCGCCGGTGTAGACGGACGACAACGTCCAGCCGGCGGCAAGCAATTCCACGGCCTCGTCGACGCCGCCGGCCGGAGAAGGCACGGGCGGAAGGCCTTCGTGGGCGACGTAGCTCCGCAGCGCGGGAACGACGCTTTCCCCGGCCGCTCCAAGAATCGTGTACGAAGCCGACAGCACGGAACCGGCGTCCAGGGGAAAGGAGGATTCCACGAAGAGGGCGTTTTCGTCCCGCCCGTTTCCCACCCCGGGGGCCCAGAGGGCGAAGAGATGAGCGCCGCTGTCGTAGGTGCGGTCCGGCGAATCATGCACGGCGGCGACGAGATCGTCATGCCGCCAGAAAACGCCGAGACACTTTCCCTGCAGGACGACGGCATACAGGGGGAAGGTCAACTTGTAGGGTGCGGGAACTATCCGCACGTGTTCCGGAACCGTGAGATCGGCCTCGCTGCTGCTCGGTTCGTCGGCCAGGTATTCCACCCCCGCGAGAAGCGCCTGGGTCTTGTTGGTGCCGACCGTTCCCAGGCCGGGGAAGAGGGTCAGCCAGGGAACGTGAACCAGTTCGCGATCCTGATCGCACGAGACGGTCGTCTCCATTTCCAGGGTTCCGGCGACGGAACCCGGAGTGATCCGACGTGTGAGGATCCAGCGGCCGCCGAGGCGATCGACGTAGGCAACGCGCTCGGTGAGGGTTTCCGCGAATTTCGCAACGGATAACGTCCCCTCGCGAAGTTCGGGAAAGGCGGGAAGATCCCCGTCCATGAACCCGAGGATGTCGCCCTGGTTTCCGGAGGCGACTTCCACGCCGTCGATCCGCAGGACGAATCCGCCCCAGGAGGTGCGGTAGTGTTCGAGCGTGAGGGGACCCGAGGAAACCGTCAGCGGCGGTTCGCCGCCGGGTTGGGGATGCTCGGGGGGCGCCAGCGGAGGCGGATCAAAGGGATCGGCGGTTTCGATCCGGATCCATTCGATGGTGACGTGCCCGACGCTTACGCCGGGATCGAAGCGCAGGAACTGGGTTCCGTCCAGGGCCGGAAGGATCCGGGAGTTTTCATGGAACGCGCCGTCGGCGACGACGGGAATTCCGATCGCGCGTTCCTCCGAAAAGCCGGACTCGCCCCAGAAGAGACGCCCCGGCGGGGAGGCGGTGCTTCGCATGCGAACGGTGAAACGCAGTGCGTGGGTGCCGGAAAACTGGACGGCGGGGCTGTTCAACCAGGGATCGATGCCCACGGAATCGAAATCGAGGCCCTCCGCCGTAACCTGGAGGTTCTCGACGTCGAAGTTCCCCGTCCATCCGTGCGTTCCCTCGGTGAAGTCCCAGAACGCCACGGTTTCGCTCGGCACCGGAACCTCGGTGCGAACCCAGGCGATGGCGATTTCACCGCTGGTGTTCGACGGATCGATCCGGATCCGCGCGCCGGAACCGAGCACGGGCAATTCGATCTGGTAATTGTGCCATTCGCCGTCGTTGTCGACCGCGAAAGGAATCCGGCGGTCCGGACTGAAGGAGGATCCGTAGAAGATCTCCCCGCCGGGCTGACCCGTCGACCGCATCCGGAAGGTGAGCCGAACCGGCTTGTCGGCGGGATATTCCTCCGGCGGTCCCCAGACGTAGGGATCCTCGCCGACGACCCGGAAGGTCATTCCCTCGGGTCCGCAGGCGAAATCGGCGATGCTTCCATTGTCGATGTACCGCCATCCCTGATCCCCCTGGCGGAAATCGTAGAAGGCGACCGTCGAACCCGGGGAAACGACGGCGCCGAAAGCCGCCGCGAGAAAGAGAAGCAGGAAAAAGAACGTCGTATCCGGTCGCAACCGTACTCTTCGGGACTGAATCATGGGCTTCGTTCCTCTGTGCCGTGGGACGGATTTCCGGACGCATTCCGGGTCGAATGCGCTTCCTGCGTCGCGTCCGGGGGTTCGGACTTGATCGGCCATATCGAAATCAACATACTACCGCGGAATAGGAGGCGCAATCGAGCAGTTCCGACAGAGAAGACATCACTGTCGATCGGCGCCGGCGCGTATTTTCCCGGGTTTCCGAGGAGGATCGGGGATCGGTGAAGTGTATGATTTCGGCATCGCCGCAGCGGACGGGGCGCGCCGGCGGAAGATCCCTGCGAAAGCCGGAACCGGCGGGAACGCAACGGACATGCGAACGCCGCGTCCGGCCATCCGGACCGGATGATCCGGATGGCGGACGCCCGGGGGGAGGGGAAGTCCTGGGGGGTCCCCTCCCCCTCACGTTCGTTCCGGGCGGTTGCGGGGTCCGGTCGCCTGGTCGGCGGATTCTTTCGTGCCGGTCCGTGTCGCGAATCGGATCTCTTCGGCTCTTCGGGATGATCCTGGGAACCCTGCTCCTGGGGATCGGCGCTTCGAGCGGCGACGGCCGGCCGGCCGCGCCCGAACCGACCGGAGACGCGCCCATCTTCGACTGGTCGATCTCCAACGGCTGGCTCACGGCGCGGGAAGGATGGTCGTTTCTCCTCCGTCCGGGAAACGGGTTCTCCGCCGACGTCCTGCTCGACGACGCATGGTTTCTGGAGGGGCATTCGCCGTCGCTGGAGGTAACGACGCTGCCGTCGGGCGGGTGGGAAATCCGCTACACACTCCCGACGGGACGACTGGCGGACCGGATCGAACCCTTTTCCCCGCTGGGTCCCGACGCGTGGGTGCGCACGATCACCTACACCAACCGGTCCGGTCGGAGTCAGGACCTCACCTCGGCGCGGATGCAGGTACAGGCCTCGCCGGCATCGGGAAGCGGGATCTGGACGCCCGGGCCCTTCTGCATGGTGGAAGTCGGCGGCGGCCGATCGGTCGCAATCGCCTATGACGCCCATGACGAAGGGTACAGCCTGAGCTGTACCGAGGCGGGCCTGGCCCGGGCGGAGGTGGCCGCGGCGTGGCGGCTGCAGGACGGGCAATCGGCGGTGATCGGCCGCCAGGGGATCTGGGCTTCGGACGGGGCGGCCGACACGTTCCGCGAGCAGGCCCGGGCCTGGTATGCGGCCGCGGGAATCGGCAGATCGCCGCTGACCCCCGACTGGCTCGCCGACGCCATCCTGTACGAGGCCAGCGCCGGGGGGCACGTCGAGAGCCGCTTCAGCAACGTCGGCGGTTTCGCGCACTTCTCCCACCAGCTCGATTATCTTGCCGATCTCGGATTCAACGCGGTCTGGATCAACTCCGTCACGCGGCACAAGAGCCCGCCGAACCCGGTTGCGGGCGGCTGGAACCACTACGATCCGCTGGACTTCGAGGAGATCGATTCGATCAACGGCGGATCGGCCGCGTTCGGCGCCCTCGCGGCCCGGATGCATGCGATCGGCATGCATGTCTTCAGCGAGATCGTGCCCTGGGGCGGGCATTCGACGCAGGCGACGGCCTTGCCCCAGTGGTGGGTCCGCGACCGCGCGGGAACGATCGTCCAGCCCTGGGGCGCCCCGGCGATGGACTATTCTTCCCCCGAATGGCAGGCGATTGTCCGGAATGCGATGGCCGACCAGGCCGCCCTTGCCGGAATCGAGGGGATCCGGGTGGACGTGGCCTTCGGTCAGGGACCGAACTGGGGGTCGCCGGCGACCCACCACGCATCCTACTCGACGCTCGGGGGCTCGTTGGAACTGCAATCCGCGCTTCGCGAAGGAGCGACGATCGACGGGCAACCGCCGGTATTGATTCCCGAAGACGTCGTCGACCGGCCCGAGTACTACCGTGTCGGTCCCGCGGTGAACTACGGCGCCGTCACCACGGCGTTGTTCCAGTCCATCGCCGAGGGGGATCCGACCGACGCCGCGGGGATTCGCAACCGCCTGCGCGACTTCTTCGAGAACGAACGCGGCTCGTTGCCCTCCGGATGCCTCGTGCTGCGTACGCTCGGCAATCATGACACCGCCGTGCGGCAGGGGCGTCTGGCGCAGCGGTTCGGCATGGGCCCGGCGCGCGCCCTCTACGGGGTCTGTCTGGTCGTGCCCGGGGTGCCGATGCTCTACCAGGAGGAGGAGATCGGTCTGGCGGAGGATCTGCGTTCGATGAACTGGGCCCGGCGCCGCGTGCCCGAGATGGGACGGGGCGAACCGGATTATCTCTCCGTGCAGTACGTGCCGGAGGTGTTCGCCGTGCTTCGAAACGACGGCGGTTCCTTCGCCCTCGGTCTCGTCAATCTTTCCGGAACGACGGTATCCGGGGACGTCGTTCTACCCGATTCCGTCGATCCGTCCCCCGAGGCCCGGGCCTGGGACGCGGTGAGCGGCCGGAACGTCGCGGTGGCCGATCACACGTTTTCCTGGACGATGGACGCCTACGAAACGGCCATCCTGCGGCTGGGAACCCCGCCGGTCGGCACGATCCCCCCGAGACGGTTCGCCGGCGAGGATCCCCCGGTCCCGGTCGATCCTTCCGGGTTCCGGGTCGAGGCCGGACCGGGAGGCGTCGAGATCCGGATGGGCGGGTTGGCGGCCGAACTGGGGGCGGGGCTCGGCGAATGGACGCTGCAATCCCGTATCGGCGCCACGTCCACGTGGAAATCGTGTTCCGGGACGATGACCGTCGAAGACCGCGGGACCGAGGTCGTGGTGAGTTTCTCGATGAAACCGCACACGTGGACGGATCCGCCGCACCTCTTCGTGGCCAACGCGGACCGCTGGTACGTTTCCGCCCGAACGGCCCTTCTGCGCGACCGTCTCCTGAGGCGTCATTTCCCGTTTCCGGCCGGGAGCGGCTATGCCTGGGACCGTACGATGGTGTGGGGCAACGCGCCGCAGGGGGCGCTCTACGACCGGGTGTTGCCCGCCGGCCGTCTCTGGCAATCGATCCTGGAACCTCTCCACCCGGACCTTCCCGCCCTGGCGTGGGAAGACGCGGACGGCAACGCGTTGATCGCCGACCGGATCGAGAGCAATGCGTCCAACGTCGTTCTGACCGATCGGACCGATGAGAGCACGGTCGATCCGTACGGGCTCGAGGTGCGATTCCTCTCCGTCGACATGGACCTGGCGCCGACGGTCCGCGCGACCGCGCCGGGACAGTTGTGGGACCTCTCGCGCATCGAACCCGGAACGTTGAATCCGCCGGAACTCCGCCTGCGGCTGCGCGGAATCGTCGGCGGCGTCGAAGACGAGTTGCGTGCCGACCGTCTCCCCCCGGAGACCCCCGCCGTGGAAGAAACCTGGTCCGATCCGGGATTCACGGTGCATGGCGATTCCGTTTTTCTCCCGAGCCCCGGGAACGTGACCTGGACCAACCTGGCCCCGGTTCCCGGCGTCTACCGGATCGAGTTCGAGTTGCGCCAGAGCGAGATCTCCGGCGAGGATCACGAACTGGAGCCGCATTACCGGGTGGAAGTCGACGGCGTGCCTCAGCCGCTGACCTGGGTGGCCTCCAACGTGCGATCCCACGACAACGCCTATTTCGGCAGGGCGCAAACGCCGCCCGTCGGCCTCTCGGGATCGGTCCATTCGATCCGCGTGACGACGACGCACACGTGGTGCGCCGTGCGCAGGCTGTTCATCCCGGCGCCGGTCGGCGAAGGGAAGCGGATCTCGATGCGGGACGGATTCCCCGCGGGCGGACCGCAAACCGAATGGGAGGACCTGCCGTGGTCCCCCGCCCCTCACGCGGACGCCCCGGAAGGAGACGGCAGCGCGGCGGAAACGGGGGCCGGCATCCAACAGACGGCCTTGTCGGAGATCTTCCGGCCGGCCGCCGCGGACCATCCCGTCACCCTCCGCGCCCACGTCAAGGTGAATCCCCCGTCGGGCGCATGGTCCACGACCCGCCTCGGCTACCGTGCCGCCGACGGGAACGCGTACTGGATCGACGTGCCGCGCCATGACCGCGAGATTCTACGGCTTCAGGCGGTCATCGATTCCGTCGACGAACAGGTCGGGCCCGATTTCCCGATCGCGGATCTTGCGATCGATCCGGGCGACTGGATCCGGATCACCCTGGTCGTCGATGCCGATTCCCTGCGGATCGGCGCGGAGAAATGGTCGGGGACGGAATGGTCCGAACCTCTCTGGTCGGATCCCTATGCCGACGGCCGGGTCGACCGTCGCCTGACCTGGCAGCTCCTCATGGAAGGGATCGCCAGCGATCCGGACGTCCACGTCATGGACGTCCTGGAGGTGCTCGATCGATCGACCTTTCTCGCCCCGTTGCAGGATCTCGTCCTTTTCTCGAAAAGCGACGCCTGGTGGCGCGCGGACGCGGCGGAAGGAATGACGGGGTTTCCCGACGGTCGACGGGATTTCGAGGCCATGTTCGGCGCCATGGAGCATCTGCCGAGATTCGGTGACGTCGACGGCGACGGGATCGCCGACCGGGTCGTCTGTTTCGACGGGGGCGGGTTCACCCAGTGGGTGCTGGACATCTCCGACGGATCGGGAATCCAACACGGCTGGACGTCGGGTTCCCTGGGCGATGGGACGGGGGACGAGTCCCGGAGTTTCGGAGCTTCGCCGTCGGACACGGTCGTCCCCCTGCTGGGAGACATGGACGGGGACGGACGAAGCGATCGGGTGATCTTCCAGGCGGGAACCTGGTGGCTGGATCTCTCCGGGGGCGGCGGCTTCGGCGACGGGACGCCCGACTGGTCCGGGGGAGCCCCCCGTTTCGGAGATTCCGGGGACCGGTACCCGGCCGTGGGCGATTTCAACGGGGACGGCGCGGGGGACCGCGTGCTCTATCGCGCCGACGGGGAAAGGGGCGTCTTCCTGATCGACTACTCCCGGCCGGGAATCGGTTGGGGCGACGGCGTGGTCGATCGCACCCTCTTTTTCGGCAGCGCACCCCCCGGCAACCTGCCCGTCCAGAGCCTGACGGACCTGAACGGCGACCACCGGGCCGAGGGAATCGTGTACAGCTCGAACGCGCAGGGAACGGAACTCGACGTGGCGTATTCCCCGTCCTACGCGGAGTTCGACTGCATCTCGTATTCCCAGCCCGATTGCGTCGTCATGTTCGGCGAACTGGGAGGAGACGGATCGGCGCCGGGCTCGGGAGGAATCGGTCCCCGGGCGGACGTCGTGTCGACGTACTGAACGAAAAGGAGCACGCCGTTCCTCGGGCGCACGGGCGAACGGCGGATGAAGATGAAACCCATCGATCGAGGAGGCAGCGCGATGATGAACATGAGAATCCTGCGATGCGCGGCCCGGCCCGCGGCCGCGGCCGTCGGAATCGCCTTTCTGACGGCGCCGGAGTTCGCCGCGGGGCGGATCGGAATGGACGGGTACGCCGACCGCGTCGTCGTCCGGGATGCCGGAGACGGGACGGCGGAATGGGCGGTCGATCTCTCCGGCCCCGGCGGATTCGGCGACGGCGAGGCGGACGTCGTGGTCCTGTACGGGGTGATGACCGACCTGCACATGCTCGGCGACGTCAACGGCGACGGGTTGACGGACAAGATCGTCGTTCGGGACGGCGGAGACGACACCTGGCTCTGGATGGCGGATTTCTCCACGCCGACGGCGTTCGGTGACGGCGAACCGGATGCGGTCGCGACCTACGGCGCGGTGAGCGCCCACGAACCGCATGCCGTGGCCGACCTGAACGGCGACGGCTACGCCGACCGCTTCCTGGTCCAGCACACGCCGGATTTTCATCTCTACATGGTCGATTTCAGCGCCGACGGCGTCTTCGGCGACGGCGCCCCGGACGATTACGCATCCTACGGCGCGCCGACCATGCCTCTGATCGGCGTCTACGACATGGAAGGCAACGGGAACGCCGATCGCGTCATCGACCTCGACGGAACGCCCGCCTGGGCGGTGGACCTTTCGTTCGCCGGCAAGATGGGCGACGGGGCGCCCGACGTCATTGCGACCTACGGCGCTCCCGGGATGACGCTGCTGATGGGCGAACTCAACAACGACGGGTTCGGCGACCGGATCGTGGTGATCGACGCGGACGGAACCATGACCTGGCAGGGCGACCTTTCGACGCCCGTGGGATTCGGCGACGGCGAATCCGACGTGTTCGAACAGGGTCCGTTCGGCGAATCCGGCCAGGAGTTTCTTGCGGCGGACATCCTCGTTCCGGGACCGTTCGTCGTGACGTCCATCACGCGGACCGCGCCCGGCGAAGTCCTGTTGCGATGGGCCGACCAGGGATCCGGAACCGCGTACACCGTCGAGAGTTCGGACGCGGTCTCCGGCGCCTGGGCCCCCGCCCCGCCGCAGGAACAGTGGCCGATCACGCAGAGGTTCTGGACGGATTCCGACGCCGGTGCGGTCCCGGTGCGTCACTATAGGGTTCTCGCCGGATCGGCGGGCGGAGGATGATGCCCCTTCATGAGCGGGGGGCGGGAGGGCTGCGACGGAAGATCCGGAGAGGCGGCGCCTCCGGGCGGAAGCCGGAGCGGGGGCAAGCCGCTCCGGCCCAAGCCGTCGATCGAAGCCCCCCGTATCCCAAGGGCGGGCAGATGGCCATGCCTCCCGCGGCGCATCGCTTTTTCCGGATCATGGCCGCCGCAGCCGTGACAGTCGGGATTTCGCCCCATATCGCGAACGCTTCGGCCACCGCTGAGACGCTTTCCCTGGCATCGGGAACCTTCGAGGGATGGACGGTCGAGGGAGAACGGACCTGGTCGATGGGCCGGAGCCCCGCACGATTCTCGGCGCCGGAGGATCCCGACCGGTTCGTGGTCGACTCGCTCCGGCGGGGCGAAGCGAACACGGGGGTGCTGCGATCCGAGCCCTTCCGCATCGAGAAGGAGCTGCAGCTCTTCTCGATCGCCGGCTGGGACGGTACGGAGAACGCGCGGAACGACGGAACATGGAACTTCGTACGGCTGCGGTCGTATCCGGACGGCGAGATCCTGCGACAGACGCATGTTCCCGGGGCGGACCGTCTCGCCCCCGCGTGCTGGAACACGATGGATCTCCGTGGTCGGGACGTATACGTTGAGATCGTGGACGCCAACCCCGCAATCCGCCGCGGCGGATTCGCCTGGATCGCCTTTGCCGATTACCGGCAGGAGGATTCTCCCTTCATGAAGACTCCCATCGAACGCAACGATCTCTTCGGCGTCCTCATCGACGATGGAGCGGAACGGATCGTCTGTCGTACTCTTCCCTTTCTTGCCGCCGCCCCGGAAACCCGCGGCGCAACGCAACGGGTGGTCGACGGCAACACCGAGAGCATCCCCGTGGGCGCCCGGGCGGAGGTTTTGTACCTGCTCGGGATGATCAACGAAGGATGGGATTGCGGGGTCGCGCACTGGGGCGAACATCCGGAGCTTCGAACCGTTCGCAACGACCAGGTTCCCATCGGCACCCGCATCGGTGCACTGGAAATCCGATACGAAGACGGGACGAGCGATTCCATCCCGCTGGTGATCGGGGCGACCGCCTGGTTCGTCGCACAATGGGCTTTCGGACCGTCGCACGCGGTCGCGCGGACGGTGCAGGAGCCCTTTGCTTCGCGCCCGGAGTATGCGGTCGTCCTGCGGCGCAGCCTGAGGATCAGGGAAAACGAAGGTCCGGCCGGACGCGAGACCCGACACGCCCACTGGTTCCTGGCCGTCCGCCCCCGGGCCGTGCGCATCGAATCGGTCCTTGTCCATGACAATCCCGCGATCCGGGGGCGTCCCCTGGTCTCGGCGATGACGCTCGCCGGTGCGGACCCGCGGGAGAACCTCCATGCCTTTGGACCGTGGAGGGCGGATGCATCGGATCTGGAGCCCGCCTTCGACGCCGCCGAGCCGGGCGACTGGTCGGCGGATCTCGAAGCGTTGGCCGGCGCGCTCTACACGAGCGACGCGGACCTTCCCCGAAAAGTCGATCTGATCGGGTTCCCCGAATCAATGAAAGCCGCGCGCATCCGGTTCGTCGGCGGTGTCGAAGGCGACATGCTCTCGAATGTGTGGGTCGCCAACCTCGTCCAGATCGCGGAGAAATTCCCGCGGGACACCGGCTTCTTCCATGAGACGGGAAAGACGTCGCCCTGGTACGGGGGCTACAGCGGGATCGGCACGTGGGCGCCGCTCGGGATCTATCATGCCAGCGCCTACTCCCGCTCCTCCGACCATTTCGCCACGCTCGCGTTGCGCTGCATCGACGATCCGGTCCGCAACGAGAATTTCGTCGATTTCGTCGACCGCTACTTCTACTTCTACCGGAGCAACCACGATCCCGAAAAGGGCCCCCCGAACGCCCATCTCGACGTCGACCGCTACCCGAAAGACGCTCCCGGGCACTGGGCCTTCTGCATTCCCCCGGGCGCCCCTCCCTGGCCGATCAACGAGATCCCCGGCGACGAGGAAATGGACGGCCACGGTTCAACCGCCGTTGCCAGATGGGTGGCGTGGCGAACGCTCGGCGCGCCTGCGGGCCCCTGGCTCACCGCGCCCCGGGACGACGTCTACGGCAGGAGTCGTTGGGACACGACCCGCGAGGCCGCGGAGTTCATCTGCTGGTTGATGGACCATACCGGGATGGACGTCATTTGGTCCGAGGGAGAATCGACCGGCTGGGGCGGCAGGGCGCCATGGGGCATGCGATTGACAGGCGCCGAAGACTGGCCGGAGGAGACCGATCCCGGGAAGATCCGCCGCAACTATGCCAACGCCAACATGTACGAGCCGTACCCGACGTACACCTGCTTGACGGCGCTGCGGTGCTCCGCGCAGATCGCCGATGCCCTGAACGACACCGACAGCGCGGAACGCTGGCGGGCTTATGCGGACCGTCTCCACGCCGGGATGATCCGGCTGCTGGCCGTGGGTGAGCATGGGTCGCTCGCCTGGAAAGAGAGCCGGTTCTCGATCTTTCCGAGTCTCCAGGATTCCCTGGTCCAGGCCTGGTTCGCGATCTACCTCGACGGTCTGGATCCCCTGCGCCTCGACCCGGAAATGACGCCGATCACCCGCAACACCCTGCGCCGCCAGCTTGATCGCCCCTACGGTCACGCCCCCGTTCTCGGCATGGGGTACGGGATCGGCTGGCTCGCGAAGGCCGCACTGATCCTCGACGAGATGGACGATGCGGGCCCGTTACTCGTCAACATCGCGAAGTATTCCTACGACAAGAATATGGATTGGGCCGACGAGGAACGCGGGATCGATTGGCGCCCTTACCTCTGGCTCATCCCCGAGGGGACGAACATCCTGCCCGACGGACGATGGCATCGGATCGGGGACCTGACCAACGGGGCGAACCAGGGACCGGCAATGCATGCGCTGGAGTTGTGCGCGGGGATCGACGACACCGACCCGAACGACTTGAAGATCCTGCCCCGTGTGCCCTCCCCGCTGACGGGCCTGGAAGTCGAGGACTTCCTCGTGCTTGTGCCCGCTGGCGATCGCGCCCCGCCTGACGACGCATCCGACGTTGAAGGGATGGCGTCGGACCCCGGGCTTGCCCTGCGTAGATCTCGGGGCGCGG
>CAYNBQ010000036.1:8808-33119 GCA_964395275.1 uncultured Verrucomicrobiota bacterium | reverse complement strand
GTTCCCGGTTTGCCGCGGAGACGCTTCACGGCCTCGTGCAGGGTGAGCTGGTCGGTCGGTTCTCCCTCGATCCGCACGATGCGGTCCTCCGGCAACAGCCCCGCGCGGTACCCCGGCGTGTCCTCCATCGGAGCCACCACGGTCAGGAGATTGTCCCGCATCGTGATCACGATGCCCAGCCCGCCGAAATGCCCTTCGGTATCCTCCTTCATCTCGGAATAGATCTCGGGCTTCATGAACTGGCTGTGGGGATCCAGCGAGGCGAGCATCCCCTCCAGGGCGCTGTAGATCAGGTTCTGATAGCCGACCTTGTCGGCGTCGACGTAATCCTTGCGCACGATGCTCAGAACGTCGGTCAGCAGCCGCATCGACTCGTAGCCCCGGTCCTGGCCCGGCGCCTCCGTGTCCGAGGCGTTCTCCGAATAGATGCGCCCCCCGATGATCAGATTGACGAGCAGAAGCAACGCGCCGAGGATCGGCACGCCCTTGCGAACGAGCGGGTTCTTCTCCATGCCTGTTCCGTTTCTCCGGATCCCGGAAGCGTCCCGGGAATATCCACAGCAGGCTACGGGCCCGTTCGGGCGAAATCAAGCGCGCCGCGGATGGCGCCCGGATGTTTCCGGGCAGAAAGCGCATCGCGAAGGATGGAACTCCTTTGATTCCGCCGCCGGGCGGGTCCTATAATGCGCGACGGTTTCGGAAGCATTTCCACAGAAGGTGCGCGGACGGCGGCCCGTGACGGCTTGCGACCGCATGAAGAGTTCCGTACAGGGGCTCCTGTCCCGCCCGGATTTTCCCCACGAAGGAAAACACAGTGCTCGAACTCATTGCATCGGTCGCCGTGGCGGGACTCATCGGCTGGTCGATGACCGACCTGTTGATGCCGCTGGTGTCGCGGCTCGCCCGTCTCCTGGGCGCCATCGACTACCCCGGGGGACGGAAACAGCACGAGGGGGCCGTTCCGCGCCTGGGGGGACTCGCCATCGTCACGGGTCTCGTCCTGGGCGTCTGCCCCATCATGGCGCTCGGGTTGAGCCAGGAGTGGCGTACGGCCCTGAATCTCGACGTCGTGAAGGTCCTGCTGATGATCTTCAGCACCATGCTGATCTTCATCCTCGGCCTGGTGGACGATCTGAGCGGCATCTCCGCGGGCAAGAAGTTCCTCATCGAATTCCTGGCCGCCTACCTCGTCGTCTCCGCCGGATGGCGGTTCGAAGGGGTGGAGATCCCCGGCGTCGGATACGTGAATCTCGGGATCCTGGGCTGGGTGGCCACCATCATCTGGATCGTCGGCGTCACCAACGCGATCAACCTCATCGACGGCCTGCACGGACTGGCCGGCGGTGTCGTCGCGATCGTCGCGGGAAGCCTCGCCGTCTATTCGATCATCCTGGAAAACATCGTCGCCGCCGTCCTGATGAGCGCCACGGTCGGCGCATGTCTCGGTTTCCTGCATTACAACTGGAAGGGCGAGATCTTCATGGGCGACACGGGGTCCCTGACGCTCGGATTCATCCTGGCGGTTTCCACGGTCCACGCATCGATGAAGACCTCGGCGGCGGTCGCCATCCTCGTCCCGATCCTCGCCCTCGGGGTCCCCGTCATGGACACGCTCCTGGTGATGGCCTTGCGCTACCTCAGCGAGAGCGACAGCCCGACGAGCCAGCGCATCATGGCCATGTTCCAGGCGGACCGGAACCACCTCCATCATCTCCTGGAATCCTTCGGAGGCCGGAAGGCGGCCGTCTTCACCATGTACGGAATCGTCCTGCTCTTCTCCGTGCTGGCCCTCGTGACCGCCGCCACGAAACGCTTTTCCATGGGGGTCGCCCTGGTGATCGTCGAACTGGTGGCCATCTTCGTCGTTCGACAGCTCGGCTTCGCCGCCCGGATGCGCGAGATCAACTGGGCGCGGCGCGCAGAGATCGCCGAGGCCCTCCGGGCGTCCCTGCCCGGCCGCTCCCGGTCGCAGCCCGCCGCCGCACAGGACGATCCCCCCACCGCACCCGACGAATGAGCGCCGTCGTCCGATCGCTCCGAAGCGCGGCGAAACGAACCTGGCAGATGCTGCGCTTCGGCCCCGCCGGCCGGAAGGGAATTCCGCCGGTCCTCGCCGAGGGCGTCGACCTTCGTTCCCCGGCAGATTTCGATCCCCGCGCCCGGGACGCCTGGGCCGTTTTCTTCGGGTACTTCGACAAGACCCCCTGGTCTCCCGACGGCAGGCGGATGCTTCTGCACCGCGCCGCGGACGCCCGATCCCCGCGCGTCGCGATCCAGATCGTCGATCTCGAGGAAGAACGCTGGCTTCCCCCGCTGGCGGAGTCCGCCGCATGGAACCTGCAGCAGGGGTGCATGACCCAGTGGCTGCCGGGCTCCGAAGGGCGGAGCGTGATCTTCAACGACGTCGACGGCGAAGACCGCCTGGTGGCCCGCATCCTTTCGGTCGACGGCGAGGAACTCCTGCGATCCCCCTGGCCGATCCAGGTCGTTCATCCCGGGGGTCGCCAGGCGATCTGCCTGAACTACCGGCGTCTCGCGCGTCTCCGACCCGATTACGGGTACGACGTCGACGTCCGCAACTTCTCCCCCGACATGCCGCCGGACCGCGACGGACTCTGGCGGGTCGATCTATCCTCCGGGAACGCGGAACCGATCGTCACCCTCGCGGAACTCGCGGATCGCGCCGCCCCCGCGCGCGTTGATCCCGCCCGGAGCAAGGTCAACCACGCACTCTACTCCCCCTCCGGCCGCCGTTTCGTCTTCATGCACCGATGGTTCCATCCGGAAGGGAAATCTTCCCGGCTCTACCGGATGGATTCCGACGGGACCGGCCTGCGGCTCGTGCTGGAAGAGGATTTCATCTCCCACTACTCCTGGATCGACGATCGACGGCTCGTTCTCTACGCGGGGATGCCGGGCGAGGGCCCCTGCTACTTCGTCCTCGATACGGAGAACGGCGATTGCCGGCGGATCGGCCGGGAGGGGCTCGACGCCTACCGCGACGGTCATCCCTCGCCCGCCCCGGACGGACGTCGGATCGTCACGGATACCTATCCGGACCGGGAGTGCCGCCAGCGTCTCCTGATCGGCGGAATCGACGGCGGCGAACCGCGGGTCGCGGCGACGCTTTTTCACCCGCCGCAATACCGCGGGCCGCGCCGTTGCGACCTGCACCCGCGATGGAGTCCCGACGGACGATCCGTGTCGATCGACTCGGTCTGGAGCGGCCGGCGCCGGTCCTACATCCTCTCCGGCGGTCCGATCGGCTCCTGACGCGCGCTACCCGGCAGGGCCGCCGCCTCACGAACGGCCGCCGGAATCCGCCGGATCCCCCTCGAAGATCCCCAGAAGATAGCGCGCATAGCTCCGGGGATCGTTTCTCCTTTCGGCCGTCTCCCGCGCCTTCCGAGCCCAGCGGCGCATCTCGCCGCGATCCCTCGCCCACGCGTCCAGAACCTTCCAGAGCGCCTCCGCGTCCTCTTCCGGGACGGCGACCCCCGCCCCCCCCATGTAGGAACGGATCCCCCCGATGTCGGTGCCGAGACAGGCCAATCCAGAGGCCATCGCCTCGAGCAGGGCGTTCGGCGAACGTTCCTCCTGCCCGCGGGTCCGCACCGCGGGAATGAGGAACGCGTCGCAGGCACGGTGCAGATCCGGCATCGACTCGTGGGGGACCTTGTCGATCAACCGAACGCTGCCGAGCCTGCTCATCGCCGCCCGGCGTTCCTCCAGGAGATCGCCGAAGGCGGGAATCAGAAAGACCAGCGGCGACGAGGATTCCTCCGCGCGTTCCGCGCAGGACTGCACGAGGTCGATCCCCTTGTGCACGAAGAATCCCCCCACGTAGAGAACCACCATGCGTTCTTCCGCGGGATCCAGGCCGAACCGGCGCCGGGATTCGTCGCGTTCCCCGGAAGTCGGCGGACGGAACCGTTCGATGTCGATCGGATGCGGCCGGACTTCCACCCGCTGCGTGCGACACCCCAGCATGCGCGCGTAGCCGACGGACCGCTCCGTCTCGCAGAAGACGCGGATCGCCCGGTCGATCTCCCGGCGCATGAATTTCTTCTTCGCCCGGCTGAGAAGATACAATCCCAGGTTTTTCCGGTTGTGCAGAACGCGGTTCTCCGACAGGCCGACGACCCGCGGCACGCCCTTCCTGCGCAGGGTGCGGGCCACGATCAGGCTCTCCGTCCATTCCGGATCCTTCACCATGGCCGCATCGAAGTGCGTATCCCGAAGCGCCGCCGCGAGCCGCCGGCGGCGTTCCAGCGGGTTCGGATCCTCGAACGTGCGCACGATCACGTCGCGACCCGAGTCGTAGCCCTCGTAGCACCCGTACCTTCCTCCCGGCAGGAACGTCCACACCTCCGGTTCCCATTCCTGCTCGGCGACGGCCCGCGCCAGGCTGTAGGCGAATGGATAGAGGGTCGGATGCCAGAGAAGGATCCGGCGCTTCCTGCTGCGGTCGTTCATGGGTTCGAGTTCTCCTCCTCGAGCGGTTCGCGAACATGATCCGATCCCGCGAGGTCGGCCTTCGCCGGAGCGGGGGCCTTCCACAGGCCGGCGCGTTCCAGGACCACCCTCCCCAGGAAGGCCGGGTTGCCGATCAGGTTCCTGCGCCACAGCCTCCGCGGTTCCCGGACGAGCCGGCCGAGCCACTCCAGCCCGTGATCCGCCATCCATCCGGGCACCCGCTCCAGTTCGCCGGAAAGACGTTCGATGATCGCTCCGCCCGGAATGGCGACCCGGGCGTTCAGCCGTTCCCAGTTCTCCGAGATCCACCGCTCCTGCAACGGCATCCCGAACCCCACCATGAGCACGTCCGGATCCGCCTCGTTGAGCCGGCGCACCACGTCGAGGTTCTCCCGGGAATCGGGCGTCTTGTCGAAATACCCGTGCATCGTCCCGGCGATCCGCACCGCCGGGTAGCGTTCGCGCAGCCGCTCCGCGGCCCTGTCGGCGACCCCCTGCGGCCCGCCCAGCAGGAAGACGGAAACTCCCCGGTCCGCCGCTTCTGCCACGAAAGTCTCGGCCCAATCCGAGAGGGCCAGTCGAAGCGGCGGCTTCATCCCCGCGATTTTCGCGCCGAGCACCACGCCGGCGCCGTCGCAATAGACCACCGCGCTGGACTCCAGGAACGACCGGAACCACGGATGGTCGCAGGCCAGGTTCATGGCGTGGATGTTCACGTTGGCCACCACGGAACGCCGCCCCGCGGCGACCTCCCGGAAAATGAAATCGAAGAGCGACGCCCGGTCCAGCAGATCGATCCGCACCCCCAGAAGCCGGATGCTCGACCCCGTCCTTGCGACGGCATTCGCGTCCTCGTCGAGCTGCGTCCGGTTCTTCATGAAACTCCCCGTACCGACCCACGGAAGGGTCCTGCTGCAAACGAACGGGGTCCGGGGCCGATGGGCGCCGGGGACCGGCCCGCCTCTCCGGGGCGATTCCCCGCCCTCCGAACTGCGAAGGGCGCCTGAACCCCCGGCCCGCAATCCGGCCCCGATTGTCGTCGCCAAGGCCTCCCTGTCAAGGGCGGCGCCCGGTCGGGATGCCGGGTGCGGGCGATGCGTCGGTCTGGTGCCGATCCTTGTGCTCGCCGACGATCTCGCACCGGCACGTTCCCGACGGATGTTCCGCTGCGCCCGTACATGAAGGTGCGACGCGGAAGCTTGCGCCCCCGCCCGGCCGGGTGTAGGAATGGACCCTTCGTTTCCAGATCCGGGTTCTTTGGGAGCCGTGTTCGCGCCGGGAAGATTCGACCCCCCGCTTCGGCCAATGATCCGGAGGACCGCGGTACGACAATCCATTCGGGAGCAAGATCATGAGCCAACACATCACGGAACCCCACGGGGGCGAACTCGTCGACTTGTTCCTCCCGCCGGAGGAATGCACGCAACGGAAGGCGGAAAGCACGAACTGGCCCTCGTGGGACCTCACGCCGCGGCAGGTCTGCGATCTGGAACTCCTCATGAACGGCGGGTTTTCCCCGCTGCGGGGTTTCATGAACCGGGCGCAGTATGAAGCCGTCCGCGACACGGTGCACCTGCCCGACGGGACCCTCTGGCCGATTCCCGTCGTGCTCGACGTGCCGGAGGAAACCGCTTCCGCACTCGAAGAGGGAACGATGCTCGCGTTGCGGGATCCCGAAGGCGTCATGCTGGCCGCGCTCGAGGTCGAGGAGGTCTGGCAGCCCGATCGTTCCGCCGAAGCCGAGGCGGTCTACGGCACGACGAACCCCGAACATCCGGGGGTCGCCTTCCTTCTGCAGCGGACGAATCCTTTCTACGTCGGCGGCCGGATCCTGGGGATCCAGGCGCCGACCCACTACGATTTCCGCACGCTGCGGCACACGCCGGCCGAGATCCGCGCCGAGTTCGCCCGGCTCGGCTGGCGCCGCGTGGTGGCGTTCCAGACCCGCAACCCGATGCACCGCGCCCATCACGAGCTGACCCTGCGCGCCGCCCGGGAACAGGAGGCCAATCTGCTGATCCATCCCGTCGTCGGCCTCACGAAGCCGGGGGATGTCGATCATTACACGCGCGTACGCTGTTACCAGGCGCTGCTCCCGCATTACCCTCCCAACACGGTCATGCTGTCGCTGCTCCCTCTGGCGATGCGCATGGCGGGGCCCCGGGAGGCCCTCTGGCACGCCATCATCCGGAAGAACCACGGGTGCACCCACCTGATCGTCGGCCGGGACCATGCCGGCCCCGGATCGGATTCCTCCGGAAAGGCCTTCTACGAACCGTTCGCGGCGCAGGACCTGATGAGGGAATACGAATCCGAACTCGGCGTCGGGCTCGTTCCCTTCAAAATGATGGTCTACGTCGAGGATCTCGACGCCTACCTGCCCCAGGACGAGGTTCCCGAGGGGGCCCGGGCCCTGAGCATCTCCGGAACGGAACTGCGCGAGCGCCTGGCCGACGGCCGGGAGATCCCCGCCTGGTTCACCTTTCCCGAGGTGGCCGAGGAACTCCGCCGGACCCATCCGCCGCGACGCCGGCGCGGTTTCACCGTTTTCTTCACCGGGTTGTCCGGCGCCGGGAAATCGACCGTGGCGAACGCCCTCCTGGTGAAACTGCTCGAAATGGGAGGACGGCCGGTCACCCTGCTCGACGGCGACATCGTCCGCAAGAATCTCTCCTCCGAACTCGGTTTTTCCAAGGAACACCGCGACATCAACATCCGCCGGATCGGGTTCGTCGCATCGGAGATCACCAAGAACGGGGGGATCGCCATCTGCGCCCCCATCGCGCCCTACGATTCCGTCCGCAAGGAGGTCCGGGAGATGATCGCTCCCCGGGGCGGTTTCTTCCTGGTGCACGTCTCCACGCCCCTGGAGGTCTGCGAACAGCGGGACCGCAAGGGGCTTTACGCCAAGGCGCGCGCGGGAATCATCAAGGAGTTCACGGGGATCTCCGATCCCTACGAACCCCCCGAGGATGCGGAAGTGGTCATCGACACCACCGACATTTCCCCGGACGAGGCCGCGCAGCAGATCATTCTGCATCTCGAACGGGAGGGGTACATCGGTCCGGAATGAGACCGGTTCATCGGCGCCGGGCGGACTCGATCGCGGACCGGTAGATCTCTTCCCAGCGTTCGACGACGTGTTCCCAGGCGAACTCGGAGGCCTTGCGGCGCGCCGCCGCGGACATCTCGCGATGGCGATCCGGCGGCATGTCGATCGCCCCGGCCAACGTCGCGACGGCGGCTTCCGTCGAGGAAAAATCGACGAGCAGGCCGTCCCTGCCCGGGCTGACGACCTCTCGGAACCGTCCGATGTCGTTCACGACCGGCACGAGCCCGGCGCTCATCGCCTCCAGCAACGAGATCCCGAACCCCTCGTACCGGGAAGCCGACACGAAGAACTGCGCCCGCGCCATCTCCGCCCTGAGATCGTCTTCCGGAACGGCTCCACGGAACGTCACCCGCCCGGCCACGCCCAGCTCGCGGGCGAGTTCTTCCAGCCCCCCCTGCAATCCTTCCCAGTCCGGCCCCACCAGGATCAACCGGGCCTCCGGATGTTTCGCAAGCAGTCCCGGCATGGCGCGGACCAGATCGTCGACGCCCTTGTTCCGCGCGAGACGACCGACGAAGAGCATGCGCCCCTTTTCCGGCCGCGGTTCTATCGTCGAGAATCCCGCGTAGTCGATTCCGTCGTGGAGAAGTTCGATGCGGCCCGGCGACGCCACCTTCCGGAAGATCTCGTAGTCGTTCTCGCTGTCGCAGATCACCCGGTGCACCGACCGAAGGTCGAGGCGCGTCACGGTGTTGAAATAGATCTTCTTCAGGCCGAATCCCCACGAGGTGTGAAAAAACCCTCCGTGCGTGGAAAGAACCAGCGGGCGACGATGCAGGAAGCGTGTCCAGGCCAGGAAATCGAGGAAAAAGTCGGACGAATGAAGATGCACGACGTCGTACCGCCTCGCGACCCGGAAGACCCCGGGAGCCACGGCGTACCGGGCCGTGCCGGCGAATCCCAGCCGATGGATGCCGATCCCCTCGTACTCGCCCCGCGCGGGGAGCTTGCGCCAGCCGTCGAAATCCCGGTTCAACGTCGCCACGTCGCTGACGTGCCCCCGCGCGATCAAACAGCGGGAAAGGTCGAGCGTCACTTTCTCGATCCCACCGATGCAGGGGTGGAACTGTCGGGTCACATGCAGAATCCGCATGGGGCTGTCTTCCGCGGTCCTCCTCCGGCAAACGAGACCGTATGGTGTCGCAGCGCGGATCCGGTTGCCAGACATTCCTCGGCGGAGGGCCCCTTGCGCCCTTGGAAGATCCGGGCGATGCTGTCCAAGGAGAGAATCCTTGCGCCGCGGAGCGGCGCGGCGCCGGAGACACCCGGATGAAAAGAACAACCTCGGGGGGAAGCGGTCTCCGCGCCTGCCGGGTTTTCTTCGGGATCCTGGTGCTGTTCGCGCCGTTTCCGAAATCCTCCGCGGCAGCCGCGCCTGAAACGCCGCAGATGGTCCCCGTGCTGATGTGGCATGGGCTCGACGAAAGCTGGCCCGCGGATCCCCCCTACGACCCGGTCGATTTCGCCACCCAAATCCGGTGGCTGGCGAGCCGCGGGTTCCGAACCATCTCCCCGGACGACCTGGTCGACTGGATCGAATCCGGCACCCGGCTGCCGGAGCGCCCCGTCGTCCTGACCTTCGACGACAACCACATCAGTCTCTACCGGATTGCCTGGCCCCTGCTGGGGGGGCTGGGCATGCAGGGCACCGACTTCGTGATCACCCGTCATGCCGGAACCGGCCATCCCCGCGTCGTCCAGTGGCCCGAGCTGGGGGAAATGGAACGTTCCGGGGTCTTCCGGTGCGAATCCCACACGATCGATCATCCGGATCTGACGCAATTGGCGGATGCCGATCTGCTGCGGGAGATCCTGTTCTCCCGTACCCGCATCGAGAGCGCAATCCCGGGAAAGAAATGCCGGTTCCTCGCCTATCCCTTCGGAAGATACGACGAACATGTGATCGCAGCCCTGCAGCGGGCCGGTTACCGGGGCGCGTTCGCCATTGAACTGGACTGGAACACGCGGGAGACCGATCCGTACGCCCTTCGGCGGTTCTATATCAACCCGTCCTACGATCTCTACGACCTTTGCCGCATGGTGGACATCCCGATCGGCACGCCCACCGAACAACCGCGCCCCGGAGATCTGATCGTCGACAACCTCAGTCCCTCGTTTCTGACCACGGGAACCTGGCACGCGGGACAGAATCCGCGAGGGGTCTTCGGGCCCGACTATGTCTACGCGCCCCCGGGATGCGAAGGGGCAACCGCGGTCTGGCCGTTCCGCGTATGGACGGCGGGGATCTACGACATCTACCTTTCCTTCCCCGACGACCCCTCCAACGCACGGCACGCGCGGGTGTCCGTGCACGACGCCGTCCGCCCCTCGACGTGGACAATTGATCAACGTGCGCCGTACCAGGGCGACTGGGTGAAGATCCAGCGATGCCTGCTGACTCCGGAAATCCTGTCGACCGTCGAGATCGTCCAATCCGAGGAAGGACGCGTCGTGGCCGACGCGATCTTCGTGCGCCTGGTGGAACCGTTCCGGACGCGACTGGCCTTCGAAGAGGACACGCTGGAACTGACGTGGCCTTCCCTGCCGGGTATCCTCTTTTCGGTGATGGAAAGCGACGGCGTCTCCGGGATCTGGATCGAGACCCTCTCCCGGCCGGGACGCCTCGGCGAAGACACCGCGGCCGTCCCCTCTTCGCGAAGGATCCGCCTTTTCCGGGTCGAGGCCCGGGTCGGGGACTGAGAGCGCGCCGATCCGGGGGAACGAATCCAGCAATCCGGATCCGGACATCCTCCGCTCCAATCCCTTCGGATCGAGATCCTCGTCATGCGGTCCCTTCTCGTTTCGTCTCACGCCACTCCCGCCGCGAGCCGCCGGAACCTGTTCCTGTGCTTCTGTCCCGAGGCGGAATGGTCGGATTCTCCGCCGGCAAGGCCGTGACGGACCTCGATTCCACCAACAACCCCCTTTGCCGATCCCAAGTGGCATGCTTCGCGAAAATTCCGCCCTTCGCCTTGGAAGAGCCCATGAGCCCGGCCACCCTGTCCTTCGAACCCTCGAACAACTCACGACGGAGGGACGACACCTTCTCACGATCATGATCTCCCCACGCCGGCATACGCAGATGATCGCCGCGTTCTGCTGTCCAAACCGCCTGCGCCGTCGGATGCCAACCCGCGCCCTTTGCGTCCCCCCTCCTTCTCCAGATCTCTCCGAGAGATCTCCCTCCATCTCCACCCCTAGCCTCTCTCCACAGGGGGCGCCACCCCGTCGCGCGCCTCCGCAACACGCGAGTCCGCCCCTCCCGCTCTTCCGCCCTACATCCAGCACATCAACACAATTCTCCCGGCCGGACCGATCGATTCAACTCCTCGCCCTTCTCCATTCGCGGATTCGGAGCCGCAGCCCGTAAAGGGGCGGGAAACGATACCGTGAAAGGTCATCCGGATCGAACCGCAACCTCATCCCGCAATCCAGCCCGTTGATCGCCGCCATATCCTCTTCCGCCAAACAGAAATCGAAGATCCGGCTGTTCTCCGCAATACGCACTGGGGATTCAGATTTCGGGATAACGACACATCCCGACTGGACATTCCACCGCAAGATAATCTGTGGAACCGTTCTGCCGTATTTCCTCGCAAGGGACTCGACGACCGGGTTCCCGATCAGCGCCGCGTTCATCCTGCCAAGCGGCGTGTAAGCCATCACCGCGATGCCTTTTCTTCTGCAGTACTCCACTGTGTCCTGCTGCGCGAACAGGGGATGCCTCTCTATCTGGTTGACAACGGGCACCATCTCGGCCTGTTCCAGCAACGGGGCAAGATGATGCGGCATGAAGTTGCACACTCCTATCGCCTTGACACGGCCCTCGCGGCATAGCTCCTCCATCTGTACCCATGTCTTCACATAACGTCCGGGGAACGGCCAGTGGATCAAGTACAGATCGATGTAGTCCGTTGCCAGCCTCTCAAGACATCGTTCAAGAGCAACGCGGATAGGGAGGAACTGCTCGCGAGTTTCGACCTTTTCAACGATAACGATCTCTTCCCGTTTGAAACCTGCTGCTTTGAGGGCCCGACCCAGCGCAACATCAACATTGTAATTCGGAGAGGTATCAAACAGGCGGATCCCCGCCTTTCTTGCTGCTTCTATCGCAGCCGGCATGCTCTCCTCTTTGATCCCGAATGTCCCCAGCCCGAGCTTGGGAATCTCCATACCATTCCCGAGAACCAAGGTTTCCATCCGCATTCTCCGCTGGCGCGATCGGCGTCAGCTCCTTTGCCCGCCCCCTCTTCCCATGCAACGTTTTACCTCGCGCGTTCAGGTCGGCCTCTTGCCAAGCCTATGCAGCCCCCCGCTTCAGAACCTTGCGGACCGCTACCCTGCACCTTCGCGCAAATGCAGCCATCTTCCTTGCAGCCGTATACATGCGGTAAGTCCTCATGAACCCGATGATCCGCGTCGCCGCAAGAAACTCCTTCCTTCGGGGATGGAAACGCGCAGGCTGCGTCAGGTGACGACTGCTGTTGACGGCATCCTCAAGCGGAACTTCTTCCGCATGCAGCAGCGGCAATGCCGCGTCGAACAGGGCCCGCCCTGCTTCCGAGGAACAGACCACCAAGGAGATGCCGCGGTCTTCGTTCTCGGCGAGCAGTTTCCCCCGATATTTCCAGAAGTCCGCCAGTGTAATGTCCGATACCCGACTCAGACTCTGGTACCTGCACCCTTCGCACGAGGGACGTGAGATAAGCCCGGCAAGATAACATGCATGGTACGGATGAGAACCATGCCACTCCTTCACGGTCCTCCCATCCTGGAAACGGATCGCGATCTGGTTGGCCTTCCAGCCGCGCGATTTGTCGCGATATACAATCCCGACGGCCTTTTCCCCTTCGGCGCGTTCAAGAGCGCCGATATATTCTTTGAATATCCGCAGCGAGGGGATGCCGTGGCACACGACATCGCAAGTAACTAGGCCGGCCGGCTTCTTGCCGAGAAACCCATAGAGTCCCCCGATCTGGCAGCCCGTTCCTGTGAACAGAACCTTCCGGCCGGCATCCAAATCGGCCTTCACCTCCGTGTATATTGTGCCCATGTCGCTTTCCTGGTACTTGGAGCGACGGAAGGCCTCCGCTTCCTCAAGGTTTTCGGCTCTCACATGCCTCGTGTCGAACAGACCCCTTTGCACGGCGCCATAGACCACGCCTCCCTGACGTATCATTTCCTGTGTAAGCGCCCAGGCCGCGCCGCCGGACGACACCTCCGCCAGCCCGTCCCGGTCCCTCAGGCATGCGGCAAAGACGGCTCCTTTGAACGGCTCATGACCCGTTTGAGGATGGAGCATGTGACACACCTTCTCGCAGAGGCCGCAGTCCACGCATCGCGAGAGATCGACTCTGGGATATCGGAATCCATCCTCGTCCTGGATCAGCGTAATTGCATCCTGCGGACAAACGCTTCGGCAGGCGCCGCAGGCCGTGCAGAGCCTCTTGTCGGTTATCTCAATCACTTCTGATCCTCAATGTGTGTCAGCGGAAGGCTTCCGCGTCCTTTTCACCCGTGCAGGGACGCCTACAGCCACCGACCAGGGCGGAATGTCCTTTGTCACCACCGAGCCGGCCCCGATCACGCTTCCGTGACCGATACGTACCCCTTCGCAGATCATCACCTGGCTGCCGATCCACACGTCGTCCTCAATGATAATCGGCGCCTTTGTCACACCTTGCTTGAAAATGGGGATCTCTGTATCAGCAAAGTTGTGCCCGCCGGCGAAGATCACCACGTGCGGTGCGATACGTACCCCGTTGCCGATCGTAATCGGGCCGCCGCCGACTACGCCGATCACCATCGAGTAGGCCTGCACCGTACAGTCCTCGCCGATCGTCACGGGGCCCTGGATGCACGCCCCCGGCGCAACGCTGGTGCGGGCTCCGATCGTCAGCTTGCATCCGCGCGGATGGATTCGCGCTTCGGGATGAATCCGGCACGTGCGATCCACGCGAACCCCCGAATACCGTACTGCGAGAAAGCGCCCCCAGAGCAGCGCGAGCGCCCGATTCGGTCTGCCCCCCCTGGCTATGCTAAGGCTACCATAGAGAAAGATACATAGCGACATGGCCAACCAGCTCCTTTCCTTGGGCGTCTGCCCTGGAAATGATCATACATGTCTCGAATCCCGCGGCGCGCCATAGTTGCCGCTTTGGTCTCTTCGCCTGCTCGTCATTTTCTATCGGCAGCTGCATGCGCAACCGGCGGCAGGCGCGATGTCCTGATTGCCCTCAATCCGCTGGATCATCGCGATCCGCTGCAATTGTACTCGTTCTTCAGCTCCAGGTCCAGCGCTTCCCTCCCCGGAACGAGCCGAAACCACCCCACATGTCAGAAGCCCCCCCACCGCGACGCCCGGCCGGACGGGGCCACGTCGCCCCGCCCACCCGAGTTCCCGAACGACGACGACACACCGCCGCGCTGCCCTCCCCCCTTCTACCCCTTCTTCAATCCGCGCCCGGCCCTCGACGCACAAACCTGCGCATCCTGCGACGTCCGAAACCCGACGCGATTCCAATACCAAACATCACCATCGCACGGAAACGTTGGAGCAGAAGCTCTGACCACTGCGACCTTCTTCCAATCCGGCCGCGTCAGGCCTCCCGTGGCAATGCCGGCAAGACCCCGAGAAAGGGGGCCGGCCGGACTGTCCGCCGCCTTCCCGATATCCTCCATCTCACTCTGTACTTCTACCGCAACGATTGTTCAGAGTAGCCACCACCTTCTCAAAGACACTCCTCACGTTCTCCTCAAGTACAGGAACCCTTTGTCTAACGGCCGCGGCGATCGCATCTCGCTGATGGTACCCCTTCATTATGATATCCACCGCCTGGCGGCCTCCACCGCCCCTTACCGGATCCACGATGAAATCCGCCAAGCCCACACGTTCCATCAATTCATCATATTTGTGGGACCAGCCGATCACGGCCACCGGAGTACGCATGGAAAGCGACGCAACAAGGCTGTGATACCGACTCGCGATCAGGAACTCTGCAGCACCAATCACGGATTTTGCCTGCCGCGCGGATACCTTGGAGCTGAGCATCCCCATCCGCCCTTTCGAATCAATAGTCTCCAATAGTAATTTGCACAGCTCCGCATCGTTTTCGCGCTGGTACGAAGCTTCATGAGGAATCAGGACGATGTTGCCGGTCGTCTCCTCCAGCAGGCGCTCAGCGATGTTCACAAGAATTCTTATGTAACGGTTTTCAGCGCCCTGTCCGTCAACGCGCTCATAGATTCGCATATTCGGCGTCATTGCAATGAATGGCAGGCTCGCGTCGGCAAGACCGATTGTCTCCAATAGGGGTCCCGCCCCGCCTTCGACGTCGCGGGTTCCAAAGAGAAACGCGATATCATAACCATGATCGACTCGCGAGGCCGGAGCGCACCCTGAATTGATCAGGTGCTCCTTGCTGATCGTTTCGCGAGCGTAGATCAGGGATGCCTTCTTCAGGGTCCACCGCGTCAATCTTCGCACCCACGCATTCTCAAAAGGCCCCCAGGACTGGGGCAGGAAAAGGATTTCGTTCCCTGCGTATGACGCCCAGGTGTAGAGCAACCAACGACCCAGTGCGGCTCGGCGTCCAACTTGATCACTGGATGCAAAGCCGGATATATCGATGGTGAAGTCGCTTACGGAAAATGGATTTGCCGTCTCGTAGCCGGACAGAATGGGGCGCTCGGGCTTGCTTTGCTTCATTCCAGATAGCGCCCGAAGAAGTCTAAGACCCTTGAAAAGGCGTCCTTGCCGTTTCTGATAAACGAGGTTGAAGCCGTCCCTTTTCAGTTTCTCCGCTTCCTCTCCATTGATCGGTTTGACCCAGAATCTGGCCTCGGGAAAGCGCATCTGAATCTGATCTCGAACCACCAGAAGCATCGCCTCGGCGCCTTTTCCGATATAGTTGCCTCCGACAATCATGATGTCGGCACCTCGAGTCCTGTTCATCTTCGTCTCCGTAGAATCTATCCCAAAACTGGATTCAGATCTGACCGCCGGGGAGTTCGGGTCCGCAAGGGCTCGTTGCCGGGATGCGTCCCGCTCCCGCCTTCCTCCCGGGCGCGCAAGGCCGCCCGGGGCGGAAGCGCCGCGCCCCGGGCGGACGGGGCGGTGCATCGGACAGATCTGCGTTCTGCGGGCCAACCCATACGCTTCAAGGATGGTTTCGTCTCGGACGTATTGTCAAATCTTGTGGATGGGGGAGGAAGGAGCGCATCCATGGAAACCTTCGCTATTCGGTCCGGGCCGCGACGCCATCCGCGAAGAGAACACCTCGGAGGAGAAGGGCGACGTAACCGGATCGGTTCAGGCGTCCGCGCCTCGTCGTCGAACCTGAACACCGTCGTCACGGCGCCCGTGCGGGATGCACAGCCCCTGCGGACCGTACGGAGCCGCGCGGGGGCTAGGGTCGACTCACGGATCCGCGCCTTCGGCCGGCTCTGAACGTCCCCGGGCATCCTGTCGAGAAGGTCGGTCGCCTCGCGTGCCCGGCGGGCGTTGTCAACGTCCGCACCAGAACGAGAAACCGTTGCAAATCCGGTCCCGGTGGTTGCGGACGGTCCAAGCCAAGAGCACGATGGACCGTAGGCGGCTGCGGCTGATGACGAACGGGCAGACGGGGAAACTGCGTGCCGGTCGGCTCGGTCGTTACGAAGAGCGTGAATCAAGGAGCATAGACCCGCCTCGCTCATCTTCGCACACCCCCGCACAGACCGGGACACGGTCAATCGTCAGACGGATACGACAAATCAACGGAGGATCCGGACCGCGAATCGCCGGAGGGCGGCAGCGGCCCGTCCGGCCCCGCCGCGGGCTGCGAACGACGGCGCAGGATCCCCTGGATAACCTCCACATGCTCGCGAATTCCGGCCGCCCGGAACAGCACAAGCAACGAAGCAACGTAGACCGCGCCTCCCACCAGAAGCCGGACAAAGTCCGACCTTTCTCCTACGAGTCCGAGGATCAGCCAGGCCGGAAAGGCTGCGGCCAGGGACACGGCAAAAACGCGTCCCAGTCGATTCAGAGGCATGAATTTCCATCCAGAAATCTGCAGCGTCCGGGAGAGAAAGATGATATTCAGCGGCATCGCCACCCCGTAGGTCGTGACGACCACGGCCAGGGCCGCGCCCCAGGCGCCGACCGCCTTCACGAAGATCACCCCCAACACGGTGCCGACGACCAGACTCACCAGCGACCGGATCAGGACGAGATGGTTCCGGTTGGCCGCAATGAACAGCGCACCGAAATTCGTGGTCCGGACCGCCAGGATCAGCAGCAAGAGACGGAACGGCAGCACGCTGTTCTCGTATCTCGCCGAAAAGACGATGCGGATGAATTCCGGCGCCAGGAGAAAGACGCTGACCATGATCGGCAGCAGCAGCGTCGCGCATTTCACCATCGCGTTCTGCCAGAGACGCAGCGCCTCCCGCCTTCGGCCCCGTTTCAAGGAAGCCGCCAGTTCGGGCGTGATCACCGCGATCACCGAACCGGTAATGATGCCGACCATCGGCAGTTCCACCGCCCCGTTGGCGTACTCTGCGAACGCCTCCGGGGTGCAGAGCGTGCTGACGATCAGTTGCCCCACCCGTCCACTGATCATGCCGACCGTCCCGGCCAGGCCGAGGGGAATGCCGAAGCGCAACTGGTCCACGATCCCGCGTCTCGTCGGCAGCGACGGCGGCCCCGGACACGCGTTCGTCATGAGCCGCAGCCCGAGCAGGAAGCTGAACGCCGTCCCCAGGGACATCGCAACCAGGGCGGGCCCGGGAGCCCGGAAATAGAGGGCGGCGGCGACCACCAGCACCAAGATCAACGTGCGGCTTCCGACGCTGAACAGGGCGACCTCCCGCGGTCGATCCCGCGCCATCAGACAGGGAGGCAGCGCCGTCAGCGGGATCGCCACCAGCGGGTAGATCCAGAAACGGCGCAAGGCGTCCGCCAAAGCCGGGTTGCTGAAGGTCCGGGCCAGAAGCTGGTTTCCACCGAAAAGCAGAAAACCGGAAAAGAGCGCGCCGGTGCTCAGCAGAATCGACAAGTTCTCCGCCAGGATCCGTCGGGCGCCCTTTTCCACCCCCGGGAGAAAGAAATACAGCGCCTGCGGCAAGCCCAGCGTGATGAAGGGCGCCAATGCCATGTAGGCCAGGATCGCCTGGCGGTACGTCCCGTAGTCCCCCTTCGTCAGGCAGCGGGACAACACCGCCAACGAAACGATGTTCACGACGGCGGTCAGAAACCTTCCGGACGCCAGGACGGCGGCCTTGGCCGGGCGGGAGAGACCCGTCCGACCGCCGTGCCCTTCCCCGGGGATTCCCTCCCCCATTTCGCCGGGGCGCCGCATCGTCACCGGGCGGATCCGACGGAGGTCTTTCGAAAGACGTCCACGATCCTCTCGGCGGCGTGTCCGTCCCAGAGATCCGGGATCCGGCCCTCCTTGCCTTCTCCGCGCAGCACGCGGTCGACCGATTCCACGATGCGCGGCCGGTCCAGCCCGACGATCTCATTGGTGCCCTGCGTGACCGTCACAGGCCGTTCCGTGTTCTCCCGCAGGGTGAGGCACGGAACTCCGAGGACCGTCGTCTCCTCCTGGACCCCGCCGCTGTCGGTCAACACCACCGCCGCCTCGGACTGCAGCGCGAGGAAATCGAGATAACTCTGCGGTCCGATCCTCCGGATCCCCTCGTGTCCGTCGAGACAGTCCATCAGCCCGGCTTCCTCGATCCTGCGCACGGACCGGGGATGCGCCGGGAACACGACGGGCAGCCTGTCCGCCACCTCCAACAGGATCTGGATCACGCGGACCAGGGCATCGGGATCGTCGACGTTCGACGGCCGGTGGATCGTGACGAGGCAGTACGACTTCGATTCGAGCCCGAGGGTCCGCAGGATTTCCGATTCCCGCGCCAGGTTCCGACAGCGCAGAAGGGTGTCGATCATCACGTTGCCGACACGATGGATCTTCTCCGGCGCGACGCCTTCCTTCAGGAGATTCTCGTCGCCGTCGGGCGACGGGGTCAGGAGGAACGAGGAAAGCGCGTCGGTGACGATCCGGTTGATCTCCTCCGGCATCCGCCGGTCGAACGAACGCAGCCCGGCTTCCACGTGCGCGATCGGAATCCCGAGCTTGGCCGCCACCAGCGCCGCGGCGAGCGTCGAATTCACGTCGCCGACGACCACTACGACGTCGGGCGCCACCTCCGCCAGAACCGGCTCGATCTTCATCATCACCGACGCCGTCTGGACGGCGTGCGTTCCGGATCCGACCCCGAGGTCCACGTCGGGGACGCGCAACCCGAGCTGTTCGAAGAAGACCCTCGACATCGCATCGTCGTAGTGCTGCCCGGTATGGACCAGAGTCGTCGAAAAACGCTCCGGATCCTTTTCCAGAGCCCGCAGCACCGGATCCATTTTCATGAAATTCGGCCGCGCGCCGACAACGCCCAGAATGTGCATGCAACGGTCACTCCTGCTACCGATCATCTTCTCTCCCGGCCCCGGGGCTCCGGCGCCCCGCGCCGCAGGGCGCGCCCCCGGCGCCGATCCGTCCCCGGTCAGGCGACGGACGAGCGCGCCGCCAATTCGTCCAGGAGTTCCGCGAGCCGCCCCGTGAGATTCCTGCGCGTGTAGCGTTGGAGGATCCCGGGCGACGGTTCCGGGTACGGGGGTCCTGAATGCAGGCGCGCCAGAAACCGTTCCAGGGAATCCGCAATGCCCCGCGCGTCCCCGTACGGCGCCGTCTCTCCTGCGCCGGTCTCCTCGATCAGATCCTTCGCCACGCCTTCCGGGACCACGGCGAACACGGGCAGCCCCGACCCCAGATACTCGAAGATCTTACCGGAAAAGGTTCCTTCCGACATCGGATAATTGCCGATGATCAACAGCAGGGCCGACAATCCCTCCAAGACGCCGGCCAACTCTCCGTGGGGGACGTATCCCCGCACCTCGATCATCTCTTCCAGCCCGAGCCGGCGGACCAGCTCGCTGTTCGGCGGGACCCCCGGCGGATCGAACATGCCGCCGACGAATTCCACGCCGAGATTCCGGCACAGCTCCGGGCGGCGATCCTTCACCCGGCGCAGCGCGATCAGGAACTCGCGCGGCGAACGATGATCCCGCAGGGTTCCCAGGTACGCGATGCGGATCCGCTGCGGATTCTCCCTCCGCGCGATGCGGATGATGTCGTCCTCGTCGTACCCGTTGGGGATCGTGATGAATTTCGGATCGTCCTCCGCGTACCCGTGGCGTCGTTTCTGGAACCCTCCCCAGGGATCGGAGGTGTTCACCACCCGGTCGGCCGCGGCGAGGATCTTCTTTTCAAATCGGAAGTCGAACCGTTGGCGGCGCGTAAGGGGCGCCCCCGGTTCGGCGAAGAACCAGGGATCCCGGAAATCGGCGATCCACGGCAGCCCGGTCTTCTCGTGGAGACGTTTGCCGACGAAATGCGACGTGTAGGGACTCGACGTGCTCAGAATCGCCCGCGGCCGGCGTTCCCGGATCGCCCGCAATCCCATGCGTACGGCGGCGGGGATCCAACCCACGAAGTCGTCGGGAAGGAGGGCCAGCCCGGGCCGCGGCGCCCGCTCGCGGCGAACCTCATCCCCGTCGATCGAGACGCCGGCCGGATCGACCGACTCCGGCCTGCGGCGGGGGGCGATTCGGCGCACGGCCCTTGCGCCGCCGCGCACCCGGTCCATCAGACGCCTCGTCTCGAGCCCCCGGGTGCGATAGATCCGGGTTCCTTCGGGGAGTTCCCGCAAGAGGCCTTCGTCACCCGCCACATACCGGCCGCCCAGAGAGGTCAGGATGTCCGCATGCCACCCGTACTCGGGCAGATACTTGGCGAACTTCACCATCCGCAACACGGCGGTTCCCCCGATCGGGGGAAAGAAGTACGTAACGATCAGAACGCGTCGGCCGGCCGGATCGGTCTCTGTCATCGATGCGCGTCGCCCCTCCTCGAACCTTCCGCCGAAGAATCGCCGCGGACCTCTTCAGCCCTGCACGGGGATCGCCGGTTTCAGGCGGAAATCCCCGCCGGCCTTTTCCTCCGCCTCGTCTTCGCCTCGGGACATCCGGTAGAGGGCCTCCGCCATGCCGGTGGTGAACCAGAACCACACCTCCCGGTCGGGCGCGGGGAAGAAGCTCCAGTTGATCGCCATTACGCTGAAGGAAAGGAGGAACCCCAGCGTCAGCGCCGCCGACATGCGCAGGATCCGGTCGTCGGAGAAGCTCTTGAGGGCCATGTACGCGATCCGGATCGCAACCCACAACATCCACAGGAAGGCGGCCAGGCCCAGGATCCCGTTCTCCACCACGAACTGCAGGTAGGTGTTGTGAACCGCCCCGGGGGAACCCAGCCCCGTCGTGAGCCCCTCGTAGTAGACGTCGCCGAAGAGCCAGTTGATGTACGAGCTGCCCATCCCGGCCCCCAGCAGCGGATTTTCCTTCACGTAGGGCAGCACCATTTCCCACTGGCGCACCCGCCATTCCCAGGCGCCGCCGTGGGCCTGGTCCTGGATCCGCGCCCGCGTGGCGGGGGACAGAAGGATCGTTGCGGCGATCAGCGGCAGCGTCAGCAGCAGGATCCGTTTCCGTTTCGTCGCGATGCTGAAGACCACCAGCATGATCGTGAACCCGATCCAGGCGCCCCGGGAACGCGTCAGGACCAAGCACGCGCCGAGTGCGAGGAAGAACCCGAAGCGCACGAAGCGCACGAACCGGCCCGGCGCCAGGAAGGTCAACGCGAGGGCGATCGTGCAGAGCAGAACCAGGTAGATCCCGAAGGCGTTCGAATTCGTGAACGTGCCGGAAATCCGGCTCATTTCGATCCGCGCATAATAGGGGACCCGGCCCGTGGCCAGCTGGAAGGCCGAAACCCCGAGAGGAATCACCGAAAGGTAGAGAATCACCTTCCAGCCCTGCAGGAAATGCTCCTTCTTCGTGAAGGATTCCGCGACGACGAGCGTGAAGATGAAGGAGCAGATGAACTTCACGACCCGGCGCACGGCGATGACCCGGTCGACCGAGAAGTAGCTCGACAGAACGCAGATGAACATGAGGACGATGAACGGCACGGTCGTCCGATACCGCAGCGGGTTCGCCCGGGTCAGCAGGAAGTAGATCACGCCGAGGAAGCCGGTCATCAGGGTCAACCCCGTCGTCACGGAGAAGAAACCGCTGGTGAGGTACCCGATGCTCGGGAAGATGAAGGGGATCACGCCGACCATCGTGAAGGACGCCAGGTAGACGTAGGCGGCCACCCGGGGCAAGGTGAGGAAGAGGAAGGTGTAGGCCAGGATCGGCAGGAGCATGATCAGCATCGCCGACCGGACGAGCTGAACCCCGAAGAGCAGCACGACGATCAGCCCGATGCCCGCCCCGACGATGCGTCGGGCGGCCATTTCGTCGAGCGCACTGCCTGATCTCGATACGGACATCCCCGGTCCCTTTCCCCTCTCGGCGTTTTCCCGTCGCGGAGCGGGCACTATGCCACGGCCGGCGGCATCCTGTCCAGCGTGGCCGGGCGGGTCCGGCTCACCGGGCGCCGTAGCCGGTCAACACGACCGGAACGGTCTGCAGGAGAATCTTGAAATCCAGCCAGAGCGACCAGTTGTCGATGTACTCCAGGTCCAGTTCCATCCATTCCTCGAAGGGGATCCGGTTGCGGCCGCGGACCTGCCAGATGCAGGTCAGGCCCGGTTTCATGCTCAACCGGCGGCGCTGCCACGTCTCGTACTGCGCCACTTCCTCGGGGATGGGCGGCCTCGGCCCCACCAGGCTCATCTCGCCCCGAAGCACGTTCCAGAGCTGGGGCAGCTCGTCGATGCTGAACCGCCGGATGAACCGCCCCACGGGCGTCAGTCTCGGATCGTCCTTCATCTTGAAGACCGGCCCGTCCATTTCGTTGTAAGGCACGACTTCCTCACGGCGGATCTCCGCATCCGGAACCATCGACCGGAACTTGTAGAGCGTGAAGGGTCGGCCGTGCAGACCCACGCGGATCTGCCGGAACAGGATCGGGCCCGGCGAGGTCAGCCGGATCGCCAGGGCGGTCAGGATCCAGACCGGCGACGTCAACAGGAGCAACAGCAGAGATCCCGCGATATCGACGATACGCTTGATCGCGAGCTGCCAGGAGATCGACGGCGTCGTCCGGAAGACCAGCGTGGGACGTCCCAGAAACTCGTCCAACCCCGCCCGGGCGATCGACGGGCGAACGTAATCGACCAGCAGCCAGGCCTCGATCCCCTCGGTCTCGCAGGAACGGATCGCCCCGTCCACCTCCGGCAGCTCCCGCCGGTCGACGTCGAAGATCACGACATCGACCGCCTGGTCGTGCATGACATCCGCCAGTTCGTCCAGGGGACCGAGATAGGCCGCCGCAACCCCGTTGTCTTCTCTCGCAGCATCGGGAAGGGGACCGACCGACAGCCAGCCGACGATCCACGACTTCCAGTCCGATTGCTCGCGGATCTCCTCCATCAGCCGCGCGACCCGTTCGGGAGATCCCACCAGGAGGATCTTGTCGGCCATCGAATCCGCTTTTCGCGCGCGGGATTCGAAGATCCACAGAAGCCAGTCCTTCCCCCAGAGCACGGTTCCGCCGACGATTCCGAAGCCGACGGTCAGCAGGCGGCTGATCGGGGGATCCACATGCAACAGGTACGAGATGAAGATCAGGGAGGCGATTCCCAGGATCACGGATCGCACCAGGATCCCGAGACGCCGGAGATCCGGCCGATGCGACAGCCGCCGGTAGTACCCCGTGGCCTCCAGGATCAGCGGCCAGACGATCATGATCGGAAGGAGCAGCCAGGCGTAGTTCTCGAAGGGAAAGGGACGGGCCACGACGCCCGGGAAAAGCGTCGAAAGCCCCACCCGAATCCAGTAGGTCAGGTAGAACGCGAAGGCCAGCAGCAAGGCGTCGGACAACTGCCGCGCCTGGACCATGAACTGCCTGCGGCGGCCCAGCATATCGATATCCCCCGGGGACGCCTGCGGCGAAGACCGCCGAAGGCGTCCGACCGTTCTACGACGGTTCCGCGCCGACGATCCCGAACTTCGGGTAACTCAGTGCGATGAAATCGCTGAGGATTACGGCGTCCGTCTTCGGATCCTCGTAGATCGGCGTCAGGTAGGAGACGTAGGCCCACCGGTGGCTCACCCCGTGAACGGCGCGGTCGTAGGTGTTCAGCAGGATCCTCTCCAGGTGCGACGGGGTCACCCGGTTCTTTCCGACGAACCAGTAGACGTAGTAGAACCCGACCTTGACGGACTTGCCCGTCTGCCGACTGATCGTCTCCCGTTCCAGCAGGAGCCTCGTCGCCTTCAGCGGCGCCCCGCTCGGTCCCCGCAACCCCGGAATCTCGACGACCTCGCTCTTCAGGGTCTTGAACCCCTGCCCGGGCAGGCAGACCTCCGGGCGGTGAATGCTCGCCCGTTCCTTGCCCGCCATCACGATCGACAGATAGATCTGCCGTCCCTGCTCGTCGACGTAGACCTTCTTGGCGAACCCGGTGTCGGGCGGCAGGTATTCCTTCTCCACGCGCGAGACCTCGATGTCCGTCCCCTTCCAGCCGGGCAACGAATCGGGCAGGGCGAGCGAAAGCCCCGCCTCCGCGTTCGTCCCCACCTCGACGGTCGTGGTCAGCGCCACGACGGTCCCCAGCAGCATCAGGCCAAGGATCGATTCGGCGACAAGAAGTCTTTTCCTGTCCATCT